>CBDUCB010000062.1:0-15815 GCA_965365545.1 uncultured Roseobacter sp.
CCGCCGCTCGCCCAGCAGTTTTTCCAGCGTGCGCACATCAGCCGCATGCATCTGAGCGACCTTCGCCAGCAGTGACGCGGAACAACTCAGCGGCTTGTCATGGCCTTCGGCGCCGCGCGCCAGATCCGCCTGAACTGCGAGCAGCCGGTCATAAACCGTACCCGCCGCTTTGCCTGCCAGATCGCGACGCCGCGGATGCACCTGCGGCGCTTCACCAGCGATGACCTCCAGGAACGCATCGCCGTATTTGTCGAGTTTTTTGGCACCCACGCCGCCGATCCCGGCCATATCATCCAATGTCGCCGGGCGTTTTTCAGCCATTTCAATAAGCGTCCGATCGTTGAAAATGATATAGGCCGGCAGCCGTGCCGCCTCGGCCAGTGCGCGCCGTTTCGCCTTGAGCGCCGACAAAAGCGGCGCGTCCTCATCAGAAACCATCGCCTTTACCGCCGGCCGACGCGTGCCCGCTGCCGCCCGGATGCTGTCACGACGCAGCGAAATTGTCGCCTGATCGCGCAGCACCGGCAGCGCCGCATCCGTCATGCGCAGCGCGCCATGGCGGTCGGGGTCGGGGCGCAGCAGGTCGTGTCCCATCATCTGGCGGAAAATCGTCTGCCACTGTCGTTTGTCGTATTCCGTGCCAACGCCGAAGGTCGGCAACTGGTCATGCCCGCGCTGCAGCACTTTGTCGGTTCTGTTTCCCAGAAGAATATCTATCAGATGGCCGGCGCCAAACCATTCCTCGGTGCGCAAAATCGCTGACAGCGCCTTGCGCACGGCGACGGTGGCATCGAAAATTTCGGGCGGCGTATCACATAAGTCGCAGCTGCCGCAGGTCACCCCGGCCTCGCCGAAATAGCCAAGCAGCGTCTCACGCCGGCATTTCAGCGCCTCGGCCAGACCAAGAAGCGCGTTGAGCCGCGCATGATCGGCCGCACGGCGTTCCGGCGGCGCCAGGCCCTCGTCGATCTGCGACCGGCGCAGACGGATGTCCTCCGGGCCAAAGAGCGTCAGCGTCTCAGCAGGCGCACCATCACGTCCTGCGCGGCCGATCTCCTGATAATAAGCCTCGATGGATTTGGGCAGATCCGCATGAGCGACCCAGCGGATATCCGGTTTATCGACGCCCATGCCAAAGGCAACGGTGGCCACAACGATCAGCCCGTCTTCCTGCTGAAACCGGCGTTCGGCGATGCGCCGGTCTTCTGCGTCCATGCCGCCGTGATAATGCAGCGCCGTGTGCCCCGCCTCGCGCAGTGCGCGGGCGATCCCTTCCGTCTTGGCCCGGGTGCCACAATAGACGATACCCGACTGCCCGCGGCGCGCGTCGGCAAAGGCGAGGATCTGCTGGCGCGGGCTGTTTTTCGCCGCGAAAGCGAGGTGGATGTTCGGTCGGTCAAACCCATGCAGAAACGCGCGGGGCTGCTCTCCGCCAAAGAGCTTTTCGGTAATTTCCACGCGGGTTTCAGCGTCGGCCGTCGCCGTGAAAGCAGCCAGCGGCACGCCAAGATCGCGCCGGAGCGCGCCGATACGCAGATAATCAGGCCGGAAATCATGCCCCCACTGGCTCACGCAATGCGCTTCATCGACCGCGATCATAGAGACGCCCACCCGGCGCAGAAGGCCCGCAGCCCCTGATGCCAGCCGCTCCGGCGCCATGTAAAGCAGCCGCAGGCGCCCCTCTTCGAGTGCTTCGAAAACCGCGTCAGTTTCCTCCGGCGTATTGCCCGAGGTCAGCGCCCCGGCGCAGACGCCCGCCTCCTGCAGCGCACGCACCTGATCGCGCATCAGCGCAATCAACGGCGAGATGACCACCGTCACCCCCTCACGCATCAGTGCAGGTAATTGAAAGCAAAGGGATTTACCGCCCCCCGTGGGCATAATAGCGAGCACGTTTTCGCCTGCAGTCACTGCATCGACGATCTCTTCCTGACCGGGGCGAAAGGCATCAAAGCCAAAGACATCACGTAACAGCGTGGCAGCGCCGGTCATGCGGAAAATCCTGTTTGTTTATCTGCTCTTTTGATGCAGACTCACATACTAAGATTGTCTGAACAAGACCTCGCAGCCGTGCAGAGATAATTTAACACCCCGGCAGGCACAGAGCTCAGACGAAAGCCGCGTAATTATTGACCAGAATGATCCGCAGTGCCGCCACCGCGATCAGCACCGCCAGCGGTGCCAGATCAATCCCGCCCATCGGCGGTAAAATCCGACGCACCGGCCCGTATATCGGCTCCAGCAGCCGGTTCAGACCATACCAGATCTGCGCCACGAGCTGTTGCTGCGTATTGAGCACCTGAAAATTAATCAGCCAGCTCATGATCACATGCGCGATGATGAAGAACCACAGCACGTTCAGCAAAAGCATCAGAATTTCGAACAGCGACTGCATCAGGTCCCCTTTTTTGGCTTCTGCACTCAGTTAAGCAGGTCCGCCCCAAAGGGCAAGGTCCCGCCGCCCGCGGGTCAAAGCACTTCTTGCGTCAACGGGGTGTGGCTGCTTTAGCTTAAGATAACGATAAGAGGCGGGCAGCCATGACAGTGGAGAAAAAGCGTATCTGGGGGTGGTTTGCCTTCGACTGGGCGACGCAGCCCTTTTACACGCTTGGTCTCACCTTTATATTCGGACCTTATTTTGCCGGTGTCGCCACGGATTTCTTCATGGCCGGCGGCATGGCAGAGGCGCGGGCGGATGCGCGCGCGCAATCGGTCTGGGCCAACGCGCAGCTGGTCGCAGGGCTTACCATCGGTCTGTTGGGCCCCATCATCGGGGCTTATGCAGACAGCACCGGCAAACGCATGCCCTGGATCATCGCCTTTTCGGTGATCTATGTGATTGCGGCTGCGGCGATGTGGTATCTGATGCCCGACGGCTCTGGCCTGTGGTTTTGTCTGGTGGCCTTCGCCATCGGCTTTGTCGCTGCCGAATTCGCACTGATTTTCGTCAATGCACAGCTCCCGGGCCTGGGCGATGAGGATACCATCGGACAGATCAGCGGCACAGGTGCGGCGCTCGGATACTGGGGCGGTGTGGTCTCGCTTTTCGTGATGCTGCTCTTTTTCTTCGAGGCCAACCCGGAGGCCGGCACCACACTCATTGGTCTTGCCCCCGCCTTCGGGCTGGACCCCGCGCAAAGCGAGGGCACCCGCTTTGTCGGCCCCTTTATCGCGCTGTGGTTTGCGCTTTTCATGATCCCCTATTTCATCTGGGTCCGAGAACCTGCCCCGGTCGTAAAACAGGGCGGCTTCGCCGAGGCCATGACCGATCTCAGAACGTCACTGGCACAGGTCCTCAAACGCCCCAGCCTTGCGGCCTATCTGGGTTCGTCCATGCTCTACCGCGACGCTCTCAATGCGCTTTATGGCTTTGGCGGCGTCTATGCGCGTCTGGTACTCGACTGGTCGCTGACCAATATCGCGCTCTTTGGGATCCTCGGTGCGGTGACCGCCGCCATCGCCACGTGGATCGGCGGGCGCTTTGACGCAAAATTCGGCCCTAAACCGGTTATCAGGATCTGTATTTTCATTCTCATCACTGTCTGCTGCATCATCGTGGGCATGTCGCGGGAGGCCTTCTTCGGTCAGCCTCTCGCCCCCGACTCCGCCTTGCCGGACGTGCTCTTTTACATCTGCGGCGCGGCCATCGGCGGGGCGGGCGGCGCACTTTATGCTGCCTCCCGCTCAATGATGGTGCGTCACACCAACCCCGACCGCCCCACCGAGGCATTCGGTCTCTTTGCACTGTCGGGTAAAGCCACGGCCTTTCTGGCGCCTGCGCTGATCTCGGTTGTCACCACACTCACTGAAAGCGCGCGCATGGGCATCTCTCCGCTTATCGGGCTTTTCATCCTGTCCCTTTTCGTGCTGATCTGGGTCCATCCAAAGGGAGACCGCGTCCGATGACACTGCCCCGAATGATTACACTGATCTGTGCTGCCGGCCTCATCCTGGCGGCCTGCTCGCAACCTGCGACAAACACCGCCCCTGCCGGACCGCTGCCCACCATCGGCACCTCAGGATCAGCCGATGCCCAGAAGGTCGCCAAATCGGTTTTCGGCGCAAAAACCGATGGCTCCGGCCAGGCCCCCGCGCCCTATGGCAGCTATGCCAAAGGCTGCGTGGCGGGTGCCGCACAGCTTGCCGAAACCGGCCCGACCTGGCAGGCAATGCGCCTGTCGCGCAACCGGAACTGGGCGCATCCCGATACCGTGGATTTCGTCGAAGACCTCAGCCGCGCCGCCGCCCGGCAACCTGGGTGGAACGGCATCTATGTGGGTGACCTGAGCCAGCCGCGGGGTGGGCCGATGCTCTCGGGCCATCGCAGCCATCAAATTGGTCTTGATGCCGACATCTGGCTGCGGCGTGCGGATGATCTGTCGCTGTCTGCCAGCCAGCGCGAGAATATCTCGTCTGTCTCTATGCGCCGTAACAAAGGCGCTTTCGTCAACGAAAACTGGACACCGGCGCATCACCAGATCGTCAGGGCCGCCGCGTCCGATCCGCGTGTCGCGCGGATTTTCATCTTCCCCGGTGCCAAGGTGCAGATGTGCAAGGACGCCAAAGGCGACCGGTCCTGGCTGAATAAAGTGCGGCCCTGGTACGGGCATCACTATCACTTTCACGTGCGGCTCGCCTGCCCCAAGGGCGCGCGGGGCTGCGTGAACCAGACGCCGCCCCCTGCCGGCGATGGCTGTGCGGATGCCCAGGCCTGGGTGAACAACATCCTCAACCCGCCGCCGCCGGACCCCAACGCGCCCGCGCCGAAACCCCGCCGCGAATTGCGCGTTGCGGATCTTCCGGCACAATGCGCCACCGTCCTGTCCTCGCGTTGATCTGCTACGCGCGGCAGCTGGCAGACAGCGCGGCGGCCACCGGTTCACCCTGCGCAGACGTGAGCACAGTCCTGACACCCGATCCCGGATGGGCCAGCTACCGGCAGGTTCTCCGGTATTGATCTCACGCCCGGTGGTCGCGGGTTAATTTTTGTCGCCGACACCGTTTACCTGCTGCACGGCAACCGCGCAGGCCTCGCCGTCCGGCACGATCCGTCAGACCATATCCGCCTTACCATGGTTCCGTTCCATAACACTTTGGCGCTCCTGCGCAGCGCACTGACGGAACACGCCCCCAAAGAGTGACTTGCGCCCCGGACGGATGCAGCCTAAAGACCGCCCGTCCGCCATAGCGCGGACCAAGTGCCGCACCCTTGTCAAAACGGAAAAACAAACTCATGACCCGCGCTTACATCCCCGGCATAATTGCCATGGCCGCCATCGTGGTGGCGTCCAATATCCTCGTGCAGTTCCTCTTCGGGAACTGGCTGACATGGGGGGCCTTCACCTATCCGCTGGCCTTTCTGGTCACCGATATCATGAACCGCGTCTATGGTGCGCAGGCCGCCCGGCGGGTTGTGCTCGCGGGTTTCGTCGTGGGGGTTATCTGCTCTCTCATCGGCACGCAGATCATGGGTGAATTCGGGCCTCTCGTGACCCTGCGCATCGCGGTCGGGTCTGCGATCGCCTTTCTCACCGCGCAACTGCTTGATGTGGCTATTTTTTCCGCACTCCGGAATGGCGCATGGTGGCGCGCGCCTCTGGCCTCAACGATCATCGGCAGCACCGTGGATACCGCACTCTTCTTCACCATCGCTTTCTCCGCGAGCCTTACAGTCCTCGAACCCGGCAATGACGTGTCCTGGGCCGGCGAAGTCCTGCCCGTGCTGGGCGTGGGCCCATTGGCGCCACTCTGGGTGTCGCTGGCCGTGGCCGACTGGGGGGTGAAACTGGCACTGGCGCTCATTGCCCTCATCCCGTTCCGGGCGCTGACCGCAAGGCTCGCGCCGGCGACCTGATGCCTGCGTCCGAGCTGCCTGCAAAATAATCACCGGCCGGCTCCCTCGTGGCCGACCGGTAAAAAAGCGCTTGGCGAATGCGATTTGCTGTGCGACGATTCAGATAGTTTTAACAGATAGGTAAAGGAGGTGATCCAGTGTCAAGAACGGTATTGGAGAGAGGTGTCGGAACAGCTTTGGAGGTCGCCTGCTGAGGCAGCCCTTGGCGGGCAGAACCCCGAAGTGGACGGTCGTCTAACCGACCCCACCTCCGTAAACCATTCGATTGGGCCGCACGCATCCCGTGCGGCCCTTTTTCGTCTGCGCATTTCGTGGCAAAAGGCACCCTATGCTGAGGATCAATAAAGACATCGCCATCGAGGACTGGGAGCTGACCGAGAATTTCATCCGTTCGTCCGGACCCGGCGGGCAGAATGTGAACAAAGTGTCTTCTGCTGTGGAGCTGCGCTTCGAGGCCGCCCGCTCGCCCAATCTGGCACAACCGGTGAAAAACCGTCTGCGCCGCCTCGCCGGACGCCGCTGGACCACCGAAGGTGCGCTGGTGCTGCAATGCGACGAGACCCGCAGCCAGGCCCGCAACCGCGATATCGTGCGCGACCGGCTGGTCGAACTCATCCGCAAAGCCCTCGTTCCACCCAAACGGCGTATCCCGACAAAGCCCACATTAGGGTCGAAAAAACGCCGCCTGAAGGCGAAGAAAGCCCGTGGCGAGGTCAAAGCACTTCGCGGCAATGTCCGCGACGGAGAAGTCTGACTGTAAGACCGGCACACGTCGTTGCCATCACGGCACCAGGGCGCCTGATCATCAGCCTCATGTGGTAAAAATCATGCTGTTCCCCGGGGCGCATCTGACCTCGTTCCCAGTCTCAGATGCACTGATCGCCGCTTTTTGATGGTCTTCTGTTGATGAGGGACAAACAACAAACATTCGATTTAAAACCGCACCTTAGCAGTTTTTGAGGTACGCTCCTCAAAAAAATCATCGACATGAGGTACGCCCCTCAATTAGCCTCTGAACAGTCAGCCACCGAATCGTCATCAAGCGGTCGGGCGTGACACATAGGGAGGAATCACATGAAATTTTCGAAACTGACCACGGTCAGCGCACTCAGCCTCGCAGCCGCGGGCATGAGCAGTGCCGCTCAGGCCGAAGAACTCACATTGTGCTGGGCTGCCTGGGATCCGGCCAACGCTCTCGTTGAGCTGTCCAAAGAATTCGAAGAGCAATCCGGCCACACCATGAGCTTTGAATTTATCCCATGGCCCAATTTCGCCGACCGCATGCTCAATGAGCTCAACTCAGGTGGTAAGCTCTGCGACCTGCTCATCGGAGACAGCCAGTGGATCGGTGGCGGCGCGGAAAACGGCCACTACGTGAAGCTTAATGATTTCTTTGACGCCGAAGGCATTTCGATGGGCGATTTCGCAGATGCGACCGTTTATGCCTATTCCACATGGCCAAAAGGCACGCCGAACTATTACGCCCTGCCGGCCATGGGCGACGCCAACGGCTGGTTCTATCGCAAAGACTGGTTCGCACGCGACGACATCAAGGCGGCATTCAAAGAGGCCACCGGCCGCGACCTGGCGGAGCCGACAACCCAGAAAGAGCTGCTTGAAACAGCTCAGTTCTTCCAGGGCCGCGAGATCGACGGACAGACCGTCTATGGTGCCGCCATCTTTACCGAGCGCGGCTCTGAGGGCATCACAATGGGTGTTACCTCGGCACTTTACCCCTGGGGCTTCAAATATGAAAACGAGCCCGGCTCTTACGATATGGAAGGCGCTGTAAACTCGCCGGAAGCCGTTGAAGCACTTGAATTTTATAAAGAATTCTACAAGACAGCAACACCTCCGGGCTACACGAACAGCTATATGGGTGAAAGCCTTGATGCGTTCAAATCCGGCCAGGTGGCGATGGCGATGAACTGGTTTGCCTTCTTCCCGGGTCTCTACGCTGACCCCAATACCGGCGGCGAAAAAATCGACTTCTTCGTGAATCCGCCGCAAAATCAGGCGGGCTCGACGCTGGGCGGTCAGGGCATCTCGGTTGTCGCTTACTCCGACAAACAGGATGCGGCGCTTGAGTACATCAAGTGGTTCGCAAACCCCGAGGTCCAGCAGAAATGGTGGGATCTGGGTGGCTATTCCGCGCACAAAGCTGTGCTCGAAGACCCCGGTTTTGTGGACAGCGCGCCCTTTGCCGGTGACTTCCTCGAAGCCATGGGTGCCGTGCAGGACTTCTGGCAGGAACCGGCCTATGCCGAACTGCTTCTGGCCATGCAGAAACGCATCCACGACTATGTGGTCGCCGATCAGGGCACCGCACAGGAAGCGCTCGACAAGCTGATCGAGGACTGGACAGAGACTTTCGAAGACGAAGGAAAACTCTGAAAATCACTTCAGGGTGGGGTACGTGCCTCACCCTGGCTCTCTCCTGAACCGGTGAGGCGGCCCGCCGCCTTGCCACCGGAAAGCTGCGTTTAAATGTCCGACACCCCCATCACCCGCGCGGCCGAGGCCACGCCCCCCGTCATGGCCCGCAAGATCAAAGGCCTGAGCGACCGGGCCATCGCCTGGATCTTCGTGGCGCCCACGATTTTCCTGCTGCTGGCGATCAATATCTTTCCGCTGATCTGGACGATCAATCTCAGCTTCACCAACTTCCGCGCCAACCGTCTGAACCGCGACGTCGAATACGTGGGTCTGCGAAATTACGAACGCATTCTCAATGACACCGACATCTGGCTCAACATGCAGGCCACGGCGCATTTTCTGTTCTGGACGATTTTCTTCCAGGTGCTGATCGGCTTTACGCTGGCCTGGCTCATCAACCGCAAATTCAAAGGCAACGACCTCTGGACCACAATCATCGTGCTGCCTATGATGCTCAGCCCCGCCGTGGTCGGCAACTTCTGGAAATTCCTCTACCAGCCGCAGATCGGGCTCTTTAATTATATCGTGGCCTTTTTCACCGGCAAGGATCCGTCGAGCTTCGAGATGCTGGGCTCTGTTGATCTTGCCCCCTGGTCGATCGTCATCGTCGATACCTGGATGTGGACGCCCTTCGTGATGCTCATCTGTCTCGCCGGCCTCCGCTCCATTCCCGACTACATCTATGAGGCCGCCGAAATAGACCGCGCGTCCAAGCTCCGGCAGTTCTTTACGATCACCGTTCCGATGGTTCTGCCCTTTCTGATGCTCGCCGTCCTCTTTCGTGGCATCGAGAATTTCAAGATGTTCGACCTGGTGGTGCAGCTGACCGGCGGCGGCCCGGGCTCCACAACCGAGCTCACGTCGATCAACCTTAAACGCGAAGCTTTCGAGAAATGGCGCACCGGCTATGCCTCGGCCTATGCGATCATCCTTTTCGTGACCGTCTTCGGCCTCGCCTCCATCTACGTCAAAGCCCTTAATAAGGTGAAGGAGCGCTGATCATGAAAATCACCATTCAGACCAGAAAAGCAGCCTCCCCGCTGATCGCCCGCATCACTCCGTCAGGTCCCGTCAACCTCAACGCCGCACCCGGACAGAAACCCCCGGTCGACGACGCGCAACTGACCAGCGGACCGGAGACCACAGAATGAGCAGCTTTTCTGTCACCGAACCGGGCAAACGGTCCAAATGGTTGGCCGGAACGCTGGTCGTCACTTACGCGCTGATCACGATGATCCCGCTCGCCTGGATAATGCTCACCGGGTTCAAATCCCCCTCGGATGCGATCAGTTACCCGCCAAAGGTCTTCTTTGAACCGACGCTGGAAGGTTACGTGAACCTTTTTACCACCCGGACGCGCCAGACAGAGGAATTCCTCGCCGCCAACCCGCCCGAGACCTGGTATGAAGACATCGTGCGCCAGTACGATATGGTCATTGCCGGTCCGTCCAAATTTGGCGAACGCTTCCTTAATTCGGTGATCATCGGCTTCGGGTCGACCTTCCTCAGTATCTTTCTGGGCACGCTCGCCGCCTATGCTTTTTCCAGGTTCAAAATACCGCTGGCGGATGACTTACTCTTCTTCATTCTCAGCACGAGGATGATGCCCCCCATCGCGGTCGCGATCCCGATCTTTCTGATGTACCGCCAGCTTGGTTTGTCCGACACCCATCTTGGCATGATCCTGCTTTATACGGCGGTTAATATTTCGCTTGCCGTCTGGCTTCTCAAGGGTTTCATCGACGAGATTCCCCGCGAATATGAGGAAGCCGCACTTATCGACGGCTACACCAGGTTCCAGGCCTTCTACAAAGTCGTGCTGCCCCAGGCGGCAACCGGCATCGCTTCCACCGCGATCTTCTGCCTGATCTTTGCCTGGAACGAATACGCGTTCGCGGTACTGCTCACTTCCGGCACGGCACAGACCGCCCCGCCCTTCATCCCCACCATCATCGGCGTGGGCGGCCTCGACTGGCCCGCCGTCGCCGCCGGCGCCACCATCTTCCTGCTGCCGGTGATGATCTTCACAATTTTGCTGCGCAAACACCTGCTGCGCGGGATTACATTCGGAGCGGTCCGCAAATGAGCCGGGTACACAGCTACCAGAGCCTGCGCACAGGATGTGCACGCGCATTCAAGCCCCGGACGGAGGGAACAGCATGAGCAATTTTCTGACCGGTCTGATGCGCCTCAAACACGGGCCCTGGGAAATGCTGGCAACGATCATCATTGCGCTCGGCGTCGTGATGCTGATGCAGCCTTTCGTGATGTGGGCCTATACATATTCCTTCATCACCACGCTCATCGGCACCGTGATGTTTATCATTGTCAGCCATTTCCGGGAGTAACGCCATGACCGATCAAACCCTGAGAACGGCGACATGCGGCTGTGGCGCGCTTTCGGTCAAAACGACCGGTGCGCCGGAACGGGCGATGCTTTGCTCCTGCCGCAGTTTCCAGGACCGAACAGGCTCTGGCATCAGCCTGTCGACCTGTTCGCGCGAAGATCAGAGCGTGACCCGTGGCGCGTTTGATGACGGCGATTTTCCGGAACCAGCGAAAGCCTGTTGGGCATCCCTGCGCCCGGGTTGGGTTGATCGTATCCATACCGTTGAAACCCTTGACCGGCAGGACAATTAATGGCGCAGATCATCATCAGGAACGTCCGCAAGGAATTCGGCGATTTCGTCGCGGTCAGGGAAAGCTCCTTCACCATTGAGGACGGCGAGTTTTTCATGCTGCTGGGCCCCTCCGGCTGCGGCAAGACAACCACACTGCGCATGATCGCGGGGCTGGAGCTGCCCACCAGTGGCGAGATCTACCTCGACGGAGAAGAGATCAGCCAGCGCCCGCCGAGCCAGCGCGATATTGCATTTGTGTTCCAGATGTTCGCGCTCTATCCGCATATGAATGTCTACAAAAATCTCAGCTATCCGCTGATCAGCCAGGGCATGAAACGCGCCGCCGTCAAAGCAAAGATCGACGAGGTCGCACAGATCCTTGGCATTGAAAACATTCTCAAAAAGCCGGTCGGAGGGCTTTCGGGCGGTGACCGGCAGCGCGTGGCGCTCGGGCGCGCCATCGTCCGCGATCCCAAGGCTTTCATGATGGACGAACCCCTCGGCGCGCTTGATGCGGAGTTCCGGGAACACATGTCCGAAGAGCTCCGCGCCCTGCATGACCGCATGGGGGCGACCACCGTTTACGTGACCCACGATCAGCTCGAAGCAATGCAGATGGGTGACAAGATCGTTGTGATGAACAACGCCGTGGTCGAACAGTTCGGCAAGCCTCAGGACATCTACGACATGCCTGCCACGATGTTCGTGGCGGACTTCATCGGCTCTCCCTCGATGAACTTTCTCAGCTTTGAGGGCAAGGTCGCCGAAGGCGCTCAAAGCATCGAGATGGATGGCAGGATGCTGGGCGTTCCGCGACAGATGCAGGGAGCGTCAGGCAAGCTCGTCTTTGGTGTGCGGCCAGAGCATATCGAGCTCAGTGACAGCGGCGACTACCGCGGGGAAATCATTGCCACCGAATACCTCGGCACCACGCAGATCATCACGATGACCACCCCCAACGGCGAACTCAAAGCGCGTGTCCCCGCGGGGAAATCTGCCAGCGTTGGCGAAAAAGTAGGCCTCGGGTTTGACGCTGCCACCGTGACGCTTTTCGACGAAAAAACCGGCCGCGCCCTGCGCTCGGAGCTCAACGACGAGGTGCTCGCCCATGGCTGAGGTTATTCTGAAAGGCGTGTCAAAATCCTTTGGTGACACGGTTGGTGTTGCAGACATCGACATGACGATCCCGGACGGTGCTTTTGTTGTGCTTCTCGGCCCCACGGGCGCGGGCAAAACCACCACGCTGCGCCTGATTTCAGGGCTGGAAAAGCTCGACGCCGGCGAGATCAGCATCGGTGGCCGCGTTCTGCGCGAAGAGACACCGGCACAGCGCGACGTGGCGATGGTGTTCCAGCAGTATTCGCTTTATCCGCACCTCACCGTGCGCGAAAACCTGGAATTCCCGCTCAAGTCCCCGATCCTGAAAACGCCCAAAGACGAGATCACCCGCAAGGTCAACGAGGTGGCGAACGTGCTGCAGATCGCGCACAAGCTCGACAACAAGGCGACGGCTCTGTCGGGTGGCGAGATGCAGCGGGTTTCGATCGGTCGCGCGCTCGTGCGCGAGCCGCAGGTCTATCTGATGGATGAGCCGCTCTCATCTCTCGACGCGAAGCTGCGCACCGATCTCAGGATCGAGCTGAAACGCATTCAGGCAAGCCTCGGGGCCACCATTTTATATGTGACCCACGACCAGATCGAGGCGATGACCATGGCCACCCATGTGGGCGTTCTGAACGAAGGCCGTCTGGTGCAGTTCGGCACCCCGCGCGATATTTACGAGAACCCGAATTCTGTTTATGTCGCCTCGCGCCTCGGCCTGCCGCGGATCAATATCCTGCCCGGTGATCTTTTTGGCGCGGCGCCGCGCGGCGCCCACCGGATCGGGCTGCGCCCTGAACATGTCGAGCAGGGGACAGGCCGCGAGGCCACCGTGGGCCGCGTCGAACGTCTCGGTGATCACACCCGCCTGCACCTGAACCTTGACGGGCATGACATCACGACACTCGCCGATCCGCATGCCAGATACACGCCGGGAAATCAGGTGCGCATCGCGCCACGCGATCCGCTGTGCTTCGACGCCGAAGGCAACCGCATTTACTGAAGGGAGAGACAACCATGGCACAGTTCATCAACACCAAAGACGCCCTGGTCACCGATGCGATCGACGGGGTGCTCGCCGGTTCCGGCGGCGCGCTCTGCCGGCTCGACGGATACCCGCATATCAAGGTTGTCTGCCGCAGTGACTGGGACAAATCGCGCGTGGCCCTGATCTCGGGCGGCGGTTCCGGGCACGAGCCCGCCCATGCCGGGTTTGTCGGTGAGGGCATGCTGACGGCGGCGGTGTGCGGCGAAGTATTTGCCTCACCCTCCGTCGACGCGGTGCTTGCGGGTATCCTTGCCGTTACGGGCGAGGCCGGTTGTCTGCTGATCGTCAAGAACTACACCGGAGACCGTCTTAACTTCGGCCTCGCCGCAGAACGTGCGCGAGCGTATGGTCTGAAGGTTGCGATGGTCATCGTGGACGACGACATCGCGCTGCCTGACCTCCCTCAGGCGCGCGGTGTCGCCGGCACCCTTTTTGTGCACAAAATCGCCGGCGCGCTGGCCGAGGACGGCGCCGGTCTCGCCACAGTATCCGCCGCCGCCGAAAAGGTCGTGGCCAGTACCGCGTCCATCGGAATGTCGCTCGATACCTGCACGGTGCCGGGCTCTGCGCGCGAAGACCGGATCGCCGCCGGCATGGCAGAGCTTGGTCTGGGTATTCACGGCGAGGCCGGTGTGCAGCAGGTCGACTTTGAGAACGCCGAGAAAGCCATGGAAATGGTGCTCAGCAAGCTTGCCCGACATCTTGATGGCAAAGAATGTGTGGCACTCCTGAATAATCTGGGAGGCACTACGCCGCTCGAAATGGCGGTGCTGACCCACGCACTGGCAACCTCCAGCCATGCTGCCGGGATCAAAGCGGTGATCGGCCCTGCGCCCATGATGACCTCTCTCGATATGCACGGATTTTCGGTGTCTGTTATGCCACTTGATGCCGACACAGAGGCCGGGCTGGCGCGGCCCGTACCGTTGGCGGCCTGGCCCGGCATGAACACGCTGGGCGCGGGCAAGGTTAAACCACTGCCCGACGGTCTGAGCCCGATCAAACCCATTCCATCGGAGAACCCGCGCGTCCGCAGCATGATCGGGACGTGCTGTGATCTGCTCATCGCCGCCGAGGATGATCTGAACAAGCTCGATGCGAAATCCGGCGACGGGGATACCGGCAGCACGCTTGCCACCGCCGCAAAGGCGCTGAAGGGATCGATGGACCGTATGCCGCTGGCCGATCTTACGCAGCTTTTCCGTGCAGTTGGCAATGAACTCAGCCAGACCATGGGCGGCTCCTCCGGCGTCATCCTAGCGATCTTTTTCGGGGCCACCGGGGATGCCTGCGCCAACGGGCATCCGACCCATGAGGCGCTGCTGAAAGGTCTGGAACGCATCAGCGAAGTGGGCGGAGCCACAACGGGTGACCGCACGATGATAGACGCTCTGCATCCGGCGCTGATTGCTATGCCCGACGGTATTGAGGCGGCGGCTCAAGCTGCCCGTACGGGGGCGGATGGAACGGCAAAAATGGGTTGCGCCAAAGCAGGACGCGCGTCCTATGTGCCCGAAGAGAACCTGATCGGCCACAATGATCCGGGTGCGGAGGCCGTCGCGCGTCTCTTTGAGGGTCTCGCCGCCGCAATGAAAGGATAACCCGGCACGCTCATGAAAGCAGGTCGTGAGAATAATCCGCTGAAACCCACGGTCAACGACATTGCGCGCGTGGCCGAGGTCAGCCTTGCAACCGTGGACCGGGTTCTGAACGAGCGGCCGGGCGTGCGCAAAATCACCGTCGAAAAGGTCAACAAGGCCATCGCCGATCTCGGCTATGTGCGCGACACCGCGGCGGCCAATCTGGCGCGCGGCCGCGTGTATCGGTTTCTCTTTATCCTGCCGGCCACCGACAATGAGTTTCTGTCACTGCTGGAAAAACACATCGTCGGGCAGTCTTTTGGCCTCAGGCGGGATCGCACTCAGATTTCACTGATCCGGGTGCCGGCCTTTGATCCGATGGCGCTCGCCGAGGCAATCAATTCAGTTGATACCAGCGGGCTGGACGGGGTCGCTGTTTTTGGTCCTGAAACGCCTTCGGTGCGCGACAGTATCGGCAGGCTCCGGCGCGCGGGGGTCGCCGTGGTCTCGCTGGTGTCCGACATTCCCAGTTCGGATCGCAACACCTATGTCGGCGTGGATAACATTGCGGCCGGGCGCACGGCAGGGAGGTTGATGGGGCGTTTTCTGTCGCCACGGGCCGGCAACGTGCTGGTGCTCACCGGATCAATGCTGGCGCGGGACCATCTGGAACGCCGTCTCGGGTTCGATGAGGTCATGTCACGCGATTTTCCGCACCTCACAGTACTGGCCTCGCTGGAAGGCCGGGACGATCCGGACCTGATCGAGCGGTTGCTGCCGGACGCTCTTGCACGCACGCCCGATATTGTCGGTATTTATTCTTCTGCGGCGGGCAACGCCGGGCTGATCCGCCACCTGCAGCAAAACGCGCCCGATCCGGCGCCGGTCATCGTCGCACATGAACTCACGCCGCTCTCGCGCGCGGCCCTGGGATCGGGCATATTTGACGCCGTGATCAGCCAGGATGCGGGTCACCTCGTGCGCTCGGCGATCCGGATCATGCGGGCCGCCACAGACAACACCCCGATCGACACCGCGCAGGAACGTATCCGCATCGATATTTATCTGAAAGACAACCTGCCGCCCTGACCCGGGCGCAGTTTAACGGGAGGAAACCACATGAAAACGATCAAAGGACCGGCGCTGTTTCTGGCGCAGTTCGCGGGCGACGACGC
>CBDUCB010000063.1:0-15800 GCA_965365545.1 uncultured Roseobacter sp.
TGCCACCAAGCCCGCCGGGCTCCATCGCGTCCATCACATCGGCACGGCCGATCACGCCGGCGATCGGATAGCCGCCCGCCATTGATTTGGCGACAGTGATCAGATCAGGCACGACACCGGAATGCTCGATCGCGAACATCGTCCCGGTCCGGCCAAACCCGGCCTGGATCTCGTCGGCAATCAGCAGGATACCGTGAGCGTCACAGATCTCGCGCAGAGCTGTCATCATCTCGAAAGGAACCGGGGTATAGCCGCCCTCGCCCAGCACGGGCTCGATGATGATGGCCGCCACGCGGTCGGGCTGCGCATCGGTGAGGAAGAGATTTTTCAGACCGGTGAGCGCGTCCTCAACCGTAATTCCGTCGCGTACAGACGGGAAAGGTGCACGGAAGATATCCGCCGGGAACGGGCCCACATTCTTTTTGTAGGGGCTGATCTTACCGGTCATCCCGAGCGTCAGCAGGGTGCGGCCGTGGTACCCGCCGGTGAAGGCGATAATGCCCGGGCGGCCGGTTGCGGCACGCGCGATCTTCACAGCATTTTCAACAGCTTCAGCGCCGGTGGTGACCAGCAGCGACTTTTTGGCGAAATCACCTGGTGCAATGGCGTTCAGCTTTTCTGCAAGCGCCACGTAGGGCTCGTAAGGCACAACCTGGAAAGACGTATGCGTGTATTTGTCTTCCTGCGCTTTTGCCGCGGCGATCACCGCAGGGTGACGGTGGCCGGTGTTCAGAACGGCGATACCGCCGGCGAAATCGATGTAGCGGTTGCCCTCGACGTCCCAGAGTTCGGCGTTTTCCGCACGGTCTGCAAACACCGGAGCGGCAGAGGCCACACCGCGCGGCACGGCCGCTTCGCGGCGCGCAAGCAGTGCGGCGTTACCAGTCACTTCAGGTGTGTCCGGCACAACTGCGATCTTTGGTTTTCGGGTGGCCCGTGCCTTGCGGGGCTTCTTTGATGCGGTGGTTTTGGCGGTCGTTGCCATGATAAAAATCCTTACATGGGTCAGTCGGTCGTGTTTAAAATATCGATACTCCGTTTAATTTAGTTGTCAATTGAGATTCGTGCAGCGTGCGATGAGAGTTTTCCCGGGCCGTTGTCGATTTGGTGTGACAACCATCCGCACTGCGGCTAGATAACTGAATAAAAGCAATGCATACGCACGCCATCGCAGGGGAAAGCATCGTTGGACATCGGCCACAGATTAAGGGCAATCCGCAAACAGCGTGGCCTGTCTCAGCGGGAACTTGCCGCCCGCGCCGGCCTGACGAACGGCACAATCTCCCTGATTGAGAAAAACCGGACCAGCCCGTCGGTTGCATCGCTCAAAAGTCTGCTTGATGCGATTCCCATCTCGATGGCTGAATTTTTTGCCACGATCGAAGATCAGGGACAGAGCAAATACTTCTACAAGGCCGGCGATTTTACCGAGATCGCGCCTGCGGATGACGATGCACAGCTTTTGTCACTAAGGATGCTGGGCGGCGCGCACGAAAGCGCGCTGCAACTGCTGCACGAACGCTATGAGCCGGGTGCGGATACCGGCCCCGAACTACTCAGCCACGACGCCGAAGAAGCAGGTGTCATTGTGCGCGGTCAGATTGAAATTACCGTTGATGAAGAAGTCAGCACGCTCGGGCCGGGCGACGGATACCTGTTCAACAGCCGATTGCCGCACCGGTTCCGCAATACCGGTACAGAACCCTGCGAGATCATCAGCGCCTGTACGCCGCCAAGTTTCTGACAATAAAACAAACCCCGGCCGCGTTTAACGCGACCGGGGTTCTGGAATTCAGTGGCTTCCCCCGCATCGCTGATGCGGCAAGCGGCAGGGTAGCACGTCCTGCTGCGGTTATTTCCTCAAATGGTCCCGGATCAGGTGCCGCGGTCAGCCGCGGTCCTGTTCTTCTCCTTTATGCTCCGAACTGTCGCGACTTGTCGCCACGAGCACCAGCAATGCAACCACGGTCAGAATGGAAAGCCCGAAAACAAACAATTCTGTAGACATGTTCAGGCTCCTTTCTCTGGCATCACAATAAAAACGCATCCCGGTGCGTTATAGTTCCAAAGACCCTGAGTATTGGTTAACGCTGTCAGTAATCGTGGATTTTCAGGTCGCGCTGGCCGAGAGGAAAGGTCAGCACCAGCTTGTACAGCCCGTCTTCATGTATCGTTTCGACGTCACCGTTGAGCTGCCGGGCAAAGGCGTTGATCAGCTGCGAACCGAGGCCCGTGCCTTTATGCCGTGGCTGCTCCGGCGTGGTGTTGCTGATGGTGAACACAGCTGACTCATCGTCACCCATCACAAAGGTGATATCAAGCTGCGGCGTGTTCCCCTGCCCCGGTTCGTTGATGTATTTCATCGCATTTGTCACGGCTTCTGACACCGTCAGGGTCAGAGGTGCTGCGTCATCGGCATCCAGCATGATCTGGTCATAATGCTGGTTCACCTTTGTACCCGAGCCCGCAGGCAGGCCCACGACCAGCAACTGTTGCACGATCTCTTTGATGAGGGCGCCGGCATCGACCCGGTCAAGCCGCTCGCTCTGGTACAGGTTCTTGTGCACGGTTGCGAGGCTCAGAATACGCTCCTGCAGCCTTTTAAGCACGAAACGCGCGTCTTCGTTTCTGGCGCGCCGGATCTGCATGTTCATGATGGACGATATCAGCTGCAGATTATTCTTAACCCGGTGATGTACCTCTTTAAGGAGGATATTCTTATCGCGGATGTTGTCTTCCAGCGATGCCTCGTCCCGGATAATCGATCCGGCCATGTTCACAAAGGACTGCTGGATTTCCTGCAGTTCGCGCGGCACGCCATTTCCCAGCGTATTGCGCGGCATGCGCCGGTTATAGGCAAAAAGCCGCATTTGCCGGCTCAGCTTGCGGATATGCCGGATTGCCAGTCGATTGATAGACCAGAAGGCAACCACAAGGCTGGCAAGCCACATCATCGCCGGCAGAAAAAGGCTCAGCCGCCCGGTGCGGTCGATGCTGGCAATCAGATCGTCACTGCGCCAGACAGCCATGGAATAGACCACATCCGGCACGATGGGCACCACCGAATAAACGCGGGTTTCTTCGGCGTAGTTCTCGTCGGTGAAAACGACTGGCTTTTCGCCGATCAGTGCGGTGAGACTGCGGTTTAAGGGCTGATTGAGTTCCGGATCGAAATCGCCTGGCGATGACAAAAGTACCTCGCCGCCCCGGTTAAAAACGATGACACCGAATGGCAGCCGTTCCGGTTCAGGGCGCACGATATTATCCACTGCCGCACTGGGAATAGAAATTGTCATGAACCCCAACAGAGTGTCGGCCTCAAACACCGGCCGCAACACCAGCAGAACCGGCTTTCCGCTGATCGTCGGGTCCCCGATAAAGCGCACATTGCGGCGCGGGTCCAGAAGCACCTGTTGAAATGCCGGATCGTCGGAGAAGTTATGCACGCCCCCCGCAGAGGTGCAGCTCATCACCCCGTCGGTACCGACAAACCCGATATGGGAATAGCGTTCTTCTGATTCTATATACTGCGCCAGAAAATCACTGCAGGCCTCAGGCTCCGCAATGAAGGCACGGACAAATGAGCTCATCGCATCTGCGGAACCGAAGGCTTCCTGGATGACTGTCCGTTCCGCGCCGGCCGCACGTTCGGTCAGACCGATCAGCGAGGTTTCAGCGTTGCGCGCGGCCTGCTCTGCAAGCTCACGCGTCTGCACAACTGAGATCAGCCCGAAAGGCAGCAGCGCCAGCGACAAAAACACGAGGATGCGAAAAGCAAGTCCGCGAAAAACATCACCATCCAGAAACCCGCCGGTCATCTTCAGAAAGAAGCGGCTTTCGACGCTGAGATAACAGACATGGTCGCGTCGTCCGTCAGCTCAAGTTTTTCGTCGTCATCCAGCTGCATCAGCTCGGCAAGTCTTTGTCGCGCGCGGTTCGTACGGCTTTTGATCGTCCCCACAGCCACCCCGCACATCCCGGCCGCTTCCTCATAGGAAAAACCCGATGCGCCCACCAGCAGCAGTGCTTCGCGCTGTTCATCGGTCAGCAAACCGAAGGCAGCACGGAAATCCTTCATCGCAAGCCGCCCGTCATGCGCAGGCTTTTCCGCCAGCGCCTCGGTATGCACACCATCGATATCCGCGACCTCGCGCCGGGTTTTGCGACGCGACGAATAATAGGTGTTGCGCAAAATCGTGAAGAGCCAGGCCCGCATGTTTGTACCGGCCTGAAATTTATCGATATTTGTCCATGCTTTGACAAGGGTGTCCTGGACCATGTCATCCGCCGTGGCCCCGTTGCGGGTAAGGCTGATCGCAAAAGCACGCATGGCAGGCAGGTGCTCTACCAGTTCGTCCCGCGGGTCTTCAGAACTCATTTGTCGGAACCTTTCGGGCTGTCCTGCTTTTTCAGCTCTTCCAGCAGATCGCGAAAGCGGTCCGGTACGCCTTCTTCAAGCGCTTCTTTGTAGACCCGTTTCAGGTTCTCATCAATCACGCTTTCGCGCTTCGGGTCTGAATCTGCATGCGTCATAAACCTGCTTGTGCTCCAAACATATTTGGTAAGAATCTCTCACGGCGTCGGAACCAAACGTCTGTCTGTGCGTTTGGTTCCGAAAATACTGAAAAAAAGGACGACCGGCATGACAGATGCATCAGCATCCACCGACATCAGCGAACAGCTTGGCGAAGCACTACCGTATCTGCGCCGCTTCGCGCGTGCAATGACGGGCAGTCAGGGTTCAGGTGATCGCTTTGCCGCGGCGTCGCTGGAGGCGATCCTCGCGGACCGTTCGGTCCTTGACGGGGTCGATGTGAAAACCGGCGTGTTCCGGGTGCTCTACCGGATCTGGTCTTCAGCCGGTGCGCCGGTCGACATGGAAGAAAGTGGTCTTCGCGCGCAGGCCCAGAAACATATGTCGCGTCTGACCGACAACAGTCGTGAAGCGTTGTTGCTGCACACAATCGAGGGTTTCAACTTCGGTGAGGTTGCTGAAATCATCGGCATCACACAGGACGAAGCCGAAGAACTGGTGAAAATCGCACGGCGCGAGATGGCGGATGCGGTCTCCGGGTCGGTGATGATCATCGAGGACGAAGCGATCATTGCCATGGATCTGGAAAGCATCGTGACTGATATGGGCCACCGGGTAACCGGCGTGGCCAGAACGCGTGCCGAAGCGAATGAGATCGGCACGGCAGATGTGCCCGACATGATACTCGCGGATATTCAGCTGGCCGATAACTCGTCAGGCATTGATGCCATCAATGACCTGATCGGACGTCTGGGTGACCGCCCGGTGATCTTTATCACCGCCTTCCCCGAGCGTCTGCTCACCGGCGAAAAGCACGAACCGGCTTTCCTGATTTCAAAGCCCTATACTGAAGAGCAGGTGATCTCGGCTGTCAGCCAGGCCATGTTTTTTTCGTCGACAGAGACGCTGCGCGCCTGAAACGGGCTCTCATATTGGTTAAAAATGCGGCCCCCCGCAGGGCTGCATTTTTTTTTCACAATTCTGCCAGGTTAACCACGTAATCAGAATATTAACTTTCACCGCAGAGACTGCATCAACAGGCAGCGGAGAGAGCACATGGCAAATCGCGTGGCGCGGCACATCAGACGGATTTACCGGATCGCAGTAATCGGGACCGTCGCAATGCTGATCCCGGCTGTTGTCACCGTTCCGGCGCACAAGCTTGAATTCCGCAAGGTTCAGGTGGTCGCCGTGATGCAGGTCCCCGGTGAAGATCTGAGCGACCGGATGGTGACAGTCGATCTGGGGCATCGCACACACAAAGTTCACACCCGCGATGGTATGCTGACCCTTTCACCGGGCGATACGGCCTGTCTTTCAGAGCGCACACTGATGCGCGATCACTGGGTAATTTACGCCCTTCAGGCACCGGACATGTGCCGCCGCGTCTGATCAGACAACAAAAAACCCCGCCGTCTCCGGCGGGGCATTTGATTTCAGAGCGAGCGGCAAGCGCCGCGCGTCCGTGCAGCTCAGCTTTTCGAAATTGACCGCAGCATCCATGCGGCCTTTTCATGGAAAGTGGCGCGGGCCACTGCAAGATCTTCGGTAACGGGGTCTCCATGCTCGCCTGCAATTTTGATCACAGCATGCATCCGGTGCGCCACGCGCTCGTGATCTGCCGCCAGGTCCTCGCACATCTCGCCCGCCGATTGGGGATCTTCCTGATCCTGAACGACGGAATTGGCGACAATCGACTGCAGCGATGCAGGGGCAAGCTCACCCAGCGCGCGGATACGTTCGGCAATCACATCGGCTGCTTCAAACATCTCTCCGTACTGTTCTTCGGTCAGGTTGTGCACTGAAAAGAACATCGGCCCTTCGACGTTCCAGTGAATAGCATGCGTCTTGAAAATCAGCCGGTACGTGTCCGCCAGCATATTCTCAAGACCCTGCGCCATTGCTTCCGTGTCTTTCACACCGGTGCTCACGTCGCTTTTTTCGGGCACTACATTCAATGCGCTTGTCATATCTGTCTCCTGTTTATCTGTTGTCGGCGGACAAACGCGTCGGGCGACACGGGGTTCCGAAATCAGCCGGAGATGCGCGGATCTGTCGTCAGATCGGGAATTTCGCCCCTGCCGGTGCCCGGCGTATCGTCAGCGGGAAGACCGTCCGCCCGCTCACCTGATCTGCGCCGGCGCGAGCGGCGTAAAGAAATGCGTCCGGGGGTTGCGCGTTTCTCCAGCTCTGCATTCAGAGAGGCCCCGATCAGCACCAGAAATGTGCTGATCCAAAGCCAGACCAGCATGGCGATCACGGCACCAATGGAGCCGTAAACCTCATTGTAATTGCCGAAATGTGAGACGTAATATGAGAACGCCACAGATACCGCCGCCCAGGAGGTGACCGAAAACACAGCTCCGGGGGTCACCCAGCCGATGCTGATGCCGCTGCGGTTCGGACCATAGCGGTACACCATGCCAATGCCCGCAAAGATCACTGCGATGGCGATCCCCCAGCGCAGAATTTCCGCCGCGATGACCGTAAGTGTCCCAAGCTGCAGAAAGCTCAGCACGATCGGAGCCACGACAAGGCTGACCAATGCAACAATTGCCACGCTGACAAGGCTGACGGTGAGCATCAGGGCGCGCACATAATGGCGCCAGGTTGCCCGGCCTTCGGTGGCGTAGACGGTATTGAGACCCTGCATGATCGCGCCGACGCCGGCGCGCGCGGACCAGAGTGCAACGGCCAGGGAAACACCCCCCGCCCAGCCCAGGGTGTCAGAACTCGTGCTTACCAGACCCACAATCTGCCTGTTGAGAATCTGGTACACCTCGTCAGGCATAAGGCCACGCACCTCTTCAAGCTGCGTGATCACGACAGCAGGGTCCGCGATCAGGCTGAGCACAGCGATGAGCGCCGCAAGAGCCGGAAAAATCGAAAGCATCGAGAAAAAGGCAACGCCCGCCGAGATCAGCGCGAGGTTGTTTTTAGCCATATTGCCGAAGACAGCCGCGGCCGCTGCGCGATACGTCTTAAGCGGGTAGCGCAGCGGCGCAATCATGTCATGCAGTCGCTGAAGCGGCGCGCGGCCCGGCAAAGAACCAGACGATAAAGCCGACAAGCGGCAGCACAATAATCAGGAGGATCCAGAGCACCTCGCGCCCCGTCGGGGAGCGCGATCCGATCACAGACACGATCGCCCAGATGTTCAGAACCAGAAGGACAAACCCGCCAAAACCTGCATATTCCATGTTCATTCTCCTGTGAGGGTCCGATGGATTAACGTTGTCGCGCGGTCCCGCGTGCCTGCGCGAGGTCAGGGGTCTGGTAATTCATCCCTCACCTGGCCCCATGCCATCAAGGCAAAAATGATCGTACCACCTATAATGTTGCCTGCAAGCACCGGAAGGAAGAAGCCGAAAACCGCGCCGTAAGCGTTCAGATCTCCCAGCAGGATCAATGCGGCCATCTCAACAGATCCGGCGACGATGTGCGTGAAATCTCCCGCTGCGATCAGCCAGGTAAAAATCAGGATCAGAAAGAACTTGGCCGAATCCGCCTGAGGCAGCATCCAGACAATCAGGGCAACAATCACGCCCGCCGGGATGGCCCGCCAGAAGCCTGTCGAAGCCCCCATGCCGGTCGCATGATGCGACAGGTCGATCACCGAGCTTAGAACTTCCGGCGCAATCGCAGGCGTAAAGACGATCAGAGCCGCCGCTGCAAAGGCCCCGATGACGTTGGCGCCCAGAACAATGCACCACAGGCGCAGCATCCTGAAAACAATACTCCACGTGCGTTCGACCATCACGGGTAGAACAGTGGTGATCGTGTTTTCGGTGAAAAGCTGCATCCGGCCCATAATGACGGCGAGAAATCCCAGAGAGTAACCAAGATTTTCAATGAGATAGCGGGCGCCGGTGTCCGGCAGATAGGTCCGGAAAATGGCCTCGCCCAGCACCGACAGGCTGATCATCACGCCGGCCGCGATACCGGACCACACCAGAGACCGCTTGGGGCGCGCCATCTCTTCATCGCCTTCGCGGCGGATAACCTCATAGATGAGTTTCGGCGCAAGCGCCGCGGCCTCGTTGACCGATTCCTCTTCTTTTCTCTTCTCTTCAGCCGGGCTCATCGGATCTCCTTGTTGACACCGGTCCGTCCGGCACATCTTGACTTCTAACGCCCCACCCGGTGAATGGGTTCCGCCGGATATATAAACCAGGACATACCGATGACCGCTTTCGCGCCAGAGCTGATGACAGAAATCCGCAGCCGGTTTGCGCATGTCGATAGCTGCCCGTTTCAGGGCCCGCGGATCTTTTTTGAAAACGCCGGTGGCGCGCTGACGCTGAAGTCAGCCGTGGAGACCTCCGCAACCTTTGCTGCGATCCCGGACAACCAGGGGCGCGACAACCCCGCCGCCGCCGCCCTCGGCGGGATCATCAGCCGTGCAAAGGCTGATATGCAAACGTTTTTTAATGCAGACGGCGGCCAGTTTTTTGTCGGGGAAAGCGGGACAGAGCTGACATTCCGTCTGATCCGCACCGCTGTGACAGGCGCTGCAAAGGGCGGAAAGGTCATTGGCTCCACGGTTGAACATCCTGCCTCCCGTTCAGCTGCGCGCCACTGGGCGGGTATCGCGGGCAAGCCTTATATATCCGTACCGCATGACGATACGACCGGCGCTGTGACCGCTGAGGCCTATGCAGAATATATGTCGCCTGACGTCCGGGTTGCGACAATTCTGCACACCTCACCGGTCACCGGAATCGCCAATGATGTGGCTTCCATCGCCGCCGCGGTCCGTGCGGTAAGCCCAGACGCCTTTATCATCGTCGACGGCATTCAGCATGCGAGCCACGGCCGGATCGATATCGCCGCCTGCGACATCGACGGCTATGTTGTGTCACCTTACAAAGTGTTTTCGCGCCACGGCTATGGTGTTGCCTGGGTGTCTGACCGGCTGACCGGCCTGCCGCTGGAACAGCTTATCGACGGACCCCGCGCCAGCTGGGAAATGGGCACGCGCGACACCGGGGCCTATGCGACTTTTTCGGATGTTGTGGCCTATTTCGACTGGCTGGGTGCTCAGCACAGCAGCAGTACAGAGCCCCGTGCCCGCATCGAGGCGGCAGGTGCCGCCATCCATGCGCATGAAAAATCACTGACCGACATCATGCTGCATGGCACAGGCAATCTGCCCGGTCTGGCTGAACTGCCGGGCGTTACCATCCTTGGCGGCCCGGACAATCCCGGACGCGAGGGTCTTGTCTGTTTTGCGCTTGATCATGTGCCTGCGGAGAGCATCGTAAGCCGCCTGAACGCAGCCGGCATCCGCACCCATATCCGCAAAGCAGACCACTACTCGGGTAACATCCTGACGCCCCTCGGACTTGAAGCCGCCGTGCGCGTGTCTTTGTGTCACTATAATACGGCGGCTGAGGTGTCTGCGCTGCTCGCCGCGATGAAGGAAATCGCCGCCCCCTGATCTCTTCTGGCTACATGTCCTCAGCAAACAGCACCTCTTGCCATTCCGGCTGACACGTCCAAGACTGATCGTATGACGTCTCCGCTTTCCGCTCTCATTGAGGCCCGCCGCGACGATCTGGTCGCGCTCACTCAGGATCTGATCCGCATTCCCACGCTCAACCCGCCGGGACAGGATTACCGGGCGATCTGTGAATATCTCGACCGCCGTCTGAGCGCGCGCGGTTTCAGCACCGAACTGATCCGGGCAACCGGCGCGCCCGGTGACAGCGACCGCTACCCGCGCTGGAATATCATCGCCCGCCACTCCGGCCCGCACAGGGGCGACTGCGTGCATTTCAACAGTCACACGGATGTTGTCGAAACGGGCAAAGGCTGGAGCTTCGATCCCTTCGCTGGCACCGTGAGCAACGGCAGGATCTACGGACGCGGCGCCTGCGATATGAAAGGCGGTCTGGCTGCTTCCGTCATCGCCGCTGAGGCCTTTATGCAGACGCATCCGGATTACAGCGGCCACATTGAGATCTCAGGCACCGCAGATGAGGAATCCGGTGGCTATGGTGGTGTCGCTTATCTTGCGGAACGGGGTTATTTCAGCCCGGACCGTGTGCAGCATGTGATCATCCCCGAGCCGCTGAACAAAGACCGCATCTGTCTGGGTCATCGCGGCGGCTGGTGGGCGCAGATCGAAACCAAAGGCGAGATTGCTCATGGCTCGATGCCTTTTCTGGGCGACTGTGCTGTCCGTCATATGGGGGCTGTGTTGTCCGCCTTCGAAGAGACGCTCTTTCCTGCCATGGCCGCGCGCCGGACCGATATGCCCGTGGTGCCCGAGGGCGCGCGCCAGTCCACCATGAACATCAACTCGGTACACGGCGGCGCGCCTGAGCCGGAGCCCGGTTCCACCGGCCTGCCCGCGCATTGCGTTCCCGACAGTTGCCGGATTGTGATCGATCGCCGCTTTCTGGCAGAGGAACCGCTGGATCAGGTGCGCGCTGAGGTGACCGCCCTGCTGGAGGGGCTGAAGGAAACCCGCGCTGATTTCGACTACACCCTGACCGAACTGAACGCGGTGCTGCCCAGCATGACGGACCGCGCGGCCCCTGTGGTACAGACGGTGGCCCGGGCGATTGAGGATATCATGGGCAAAAAGCCCGATTATGTTGCCTCTCCCGGCACCTACGACCAGAAACACATTGACCGTATCGGCAGGCTGAAAAACTGCATCGCCTATGGCCCCGGGATTCTGGAACTTGCGCATAAACCGGATGAATACGTCGGCATCGACGACATGCTCGACAGCGCAAAGGTCATGGGTCGCACGCTGGAAACTCTGCTGACCGACGCCGGCTGACCGCGCCCCTGCGCAAGATCTGCCTGGCAGTGCTCCGCCTGACCCGCCTGATCGGACCGTGTTGACCGCCACAACCGCCGCTTTGGCGATACTGTCTCAGGCAATGCACTGTTCGGCCCGCGTGGCGCCGCAGGCAGCCACCGGGCATGTCGGACCCTCACCGCTGTTGCCAGCCGGGCGGCAGGCGGGCCGCAAAAAGGTGCTGACATGACGTTGTGTCCCCGGTGGCGAAGGCAAAAGGGGCTCTTGAATGCCGCCATGTTTGTTGGGAGACTTACCGCTGACAGGGTGCCGCAGCTCCGCGGTACGACAGATTAAGGAACCGTCATGCAGTCCATCAAAAGCAGCCTTCTCGCCGTGGCGCTTGCCGTCACCGCCGTCAGCGCCACGGCGCAGACCGACATAACCGTGGCATTGCAACTGGAACCGCCTCATCTCGACCCGACGTCGGCTGCAGCGGGTGCCATCGATTCCGTGCTCTATTCAAACGTATTCGAGGGGCTTACCCGGTTCATGGCCGACGGCTCGGTCGTTCCCGGTCTGGCAAAGTCCTGGGAAATCTCTGATGACGGCCTTAGTTATACCTTCACTTTGCAGGACGGTGTGACCTTCCACGATGGCACAACCATGGACGCCGAAGACGTGAAATTCACGCTCGACCGGATCCTGGCGGAAGACAGTGCGAATGCGCAAAAAGCACTTTACGAAGCCATCAGCACCGTAGAAGTCATTGATCCGCTGACCCTGCGCATCAGCCTCTCTGAGCCTAACGGTAATCTTCTTTTCAATCTTGCCTGGGGCGATGCGGTGATTGTGGCCCCCGAAAGCATCGAAAATATCAAACAGATGCCGGTAGGCACCGGTGCCTTTAAGTTTGTGGAGTGGGCGCAATCAGACCGGATTGAACTGGTGCGCAACGACGATTACTGGGGCACGCCCGCCGTGCTGGAAACTGCGACATTCAAATTCATCTCCGACCCTACCGCCGCTTTTGCCGCTGTGATGGCCGGAGACGTGGATTTCTTCTCCGCCTTTCCCGCCCCGGAAAACCTGCCACAGTTCGAAGCCGACCCGCGCTTTCAGGTGCTTGTCGGCTCCACTGAGGGTGAAACGATTCTGAGCACCAACAACAAAATGCCGCCCTTCGACAATCTGCTCGTTCGCCAGGCTGTGGCCCACGCCATTGACCGCCAGGCGATTATTGACGGCGCGATGTTCGGGTATGGCACGCCGATCGGTACCCACTTCGCGCCACACAATCCGGCCTATGTCGATCTGACGGGCAAATCCGCCTACGATCCCGAAAAGGCGAAAAGCCTGCTGGCTGAGGCGGGCCTTGCGGACGGGTTTGAAACGACGCTTTATCTGCCACCCCCCTCTTATGCCCGGCGCGGCGGCGAGATTATCGCCTCGCAACTTGCTGAGGTTGGCATCACCGCTAAAATCACCAACGTTGAGTGGGCGCAGTGGCTCGAATCAGTCTTCCGCGGCAAAGATTTCGGCCTGACCATCGTCAGCCATACAGAACCCATGGACATCGGCATCTATGCCAACCCGGATTATTACTTTCAGTACGACAACCCGGCGTTTCAGGACCTGATTGCAACACTGAACAGCACCACCGACCCTGAAATGCGCACCGAGATGATGGCAAAGGCACAGACGATCATCGCGGATGATTACGTCAACGGATACCTTTTCCAGCTTGCCAATACCTCTGTGGCCAAAGCCGGCCTCCGGGGTCTGTGGGCCAACGCTCCGACCCAGGCCACTGATCTGACTGCAGTAAGCTGGGCGGAATAATCATCGCGCGAGGCTCGCTCCGGCACAGTGTGCCGGGGCAGTCAGCCATGGCATACTCCTGACACAGCCGGTTCAGGACAGCCGGCCTGCCCCCTCAGGGTCAGAGACTGCTGCCCGGGCTAAAATCCGCAGAATCCTCTGACCGGGTTGATCGCAGCTGCGCAGCAGACGATGAAATTCAAGGCAGCGGCACAAAATTGAACACCCTGACCGAAGAACGAACATGCGTAACAGTCACGGGTATGTTACAAGCTGAAACCATCTTCACGTGTGAAGCCTGCGGCAAGGCAGGATCCACAGCGCATAAGGGAGCTTACCGTGACCGATCTTGAAGAACGTGCCATTCATCTTCAGTCTCTGCTTGAACAGACCCCGCATCGTGAACAACTGGTCCTTCAGCCAAGGATCGACCGGGTGATTACTGCACTCAGATCGCAGGGCCTTGCGGTTCCGCCGCGCCTGCGGCTGCTGAACGAACGTCTGCGCGCAGACGCCTTTGACGATATGTTTGACAATATGCCGGTCTGAAGCCGGACCCGGCGCTCAGGCGCGACCGGGTGAGGCAAAAACAGACGGTGCTTTGCGTGGTTTTACAGCGGCAGAGCCATGCCTCGGTGTTGCCGGGGCGACCGCCTGATCGGCGCGCAGGAACCGGCAGATCTGATCGTGGGCGGCTTTGATCTCGTCTGTCCGCCCGCGGACAAGACAGATCGGCCGCGGGTTTGCGCGGACCCTGAGACAAAGAACGGCATCCGCTGCCTGACCTTCCGGGCGGAACACATAGATACTTTTGATGTCCGATATTGCGAAATGCTGCCGTACCCGGGCACGCCCCTGGCTGTTCAGCATGCAGGTCCAGACTTCGCGCTTTTCCCGGTCAATCCCGAATTCGGGCAGATATCCGCGGGTCATCCATGCATATAACCCAAGACCCGCAGCCACTGCCGAACCGGACAGCATAAGCGGTGCTGACACCCCGAAGGCTGCCGGGAAAATTTGCGGCAGAAACAGTTGCAGATAAGCGCAGATAAAGAGCAGGACAATCAGCCCGCCTGTCAGCGCTTCGGCACTTCGACGCGACCGGGATTTCTCACGACGCTCCGACAGTACAAAGCGCTGCGCGGTGACGGCTGTCTCCAGCAGGACCATCTGTGTCTGCGAAGGGCTTCCGAATGTCAGTTTACTGCTCATGCCTTGCTCCGGGCTTTTTGTTTCTGTGCATGGTTCTGCCCGCCCAAAATGGCAGGGTGCAGACCCCGGCATGTGCAACCCAGGGTAACTTTGTGTCAGATTTTAATCATTTTGTCGGGATTATGGCAGATCACCGGGCACAACAGACGCCGGGCATGACGGCCGGGTAGGGCCCGGGACGCGCAAAACCTGATGAATTCGAAGCCCTCCTTATGCCAGCCAGATAGCGCAGTTTCAGGCTGTTCCGGAATGGCGGGAATGCGTCCGGCAAAGCGGACAGGAAAAGCGTCGGGGCCTGGATCTTCACACGTTGTGACGGCCGCGCGTGCTTCAGATGGACAGTAAGCCTACAAAACCGGGTCTCAGCCAGGCGAGCGCGCCAGCAAAACCTGCACGCGGTCTTTGATGATATCGCGCACCGGCCCGTTGCGCGGTGCATCGCGCAGGGTCGTAAACCAGTGTGCCGGCGGATTTTTACCCCGCCGGTTGCCTTCAAAACGCAACCCGCGCAGCACGGCTTCCGCCGCAGGGGGCAGCCGGTCGGGGATCGTGTGGCCGTTCAGCGTCGCCCAGACACCCGTCCAGAGACGGCCCACCGACCAGGGATTGTATCCGCCGCCGCCCAGCACCAGAAGCCGGGGCGCCAGCTCCATCAGCGCCTCCAGCACCGCCCAGTGCGCGTTATTGCTCAGGCACAGATGCGCCAGCGGGTCTTCTTCCACCCCGTCGGCCCCGCACAGCAGCACAATCGCGTCCGGTCGGAACGCCGTCACCCGCGGCACGATCAGCGCGTCGCGGATAAATGCCATTTCGCTGTCGTTCAGCCCGCGCGGCACCGGCATGTTAATCGCCGACCCGCCCGCGTCATCCTCCAGGGGTCCGGTCCGCGGCCAGAGTCGTTCTTCATGCACCGAGATCATCAGGCACTCAGGATCACCATGAAACCCGACCGCCACCCCGTCACAGTGATGCGCATCAATGTCGACATACGCGATGCGCCGCACCCCGCCCCGTCGCAGGCTCAGCATCGCCAGAACCGGATCGTTCAGATAACAAAAACCGTTTGCGCGATCAGGCATGCCGTGATGCGTACCGCCGGGCGGGTTATAGATAACACCCCCCTCGCGCAGCAGCTCACCCGCGAGCAGCGAGCCGCCCGCCGCCGTCGCAGGCCGGCGGTAGATTTCCGGATAGACCGGGTTGGTGACCGATCCGATGTCATGGCGCGCGGTATCTGTTCCGGTGGCCAGCTGAGTGGCCTCGACCCGCTGCAGCGCCGCGAGGTAATCAGGAGTGTGCCAGACCTCGAGCGCTTTCGGCTTGGCCCGGGGGGCGGTGATGAACTGCTCAGATGGCAGCCAGCCCAGAGCGCGGCTGAGATCCATCACCGTGCTCACCCGCGGCACCCTCAGCGGGTGCCAGCGACCATAGCTGGAGTGGCGGAAAATCTCGGCACCAATGAAAAGCGGGCGGTCCATA
>CBDUCB010000064.1:0-15766 GCA_965365545.1 uncultured Roseobacter sp.
TGGGAAAATGGCGCCACTGGTGGCCATAGACAGGGCCAAGATCGCCGTTTTCATCGGCCCATTCATCCCAGATCGAGACGCCGTTTTCCTTCAGGTAACGGATGTTCGTATCGCCTGACAGAAACCACAGCAACTCATGCACAATGGACCGCAGATGCAGCTTTTTCGTGGTAACAAGTGGAAATCCATCGCTGAGAGGGTAGCGGCACTGCAGCCCGAAGTACGACGTTGTCCCGGTGCCGGTCCTGTCCGTCGAGGCGGTGCCTTTCTCAAGAACGGTGCGCAGCGCGTCATGGTATTGGTGCAAGGTTCGTCTCCCCGGTTGCCGACGCAGTCACAGACTCGTTCCGACACCAGACATATCCGCAAAGAAACGACGGCGCAAAGCGATGACTGCAGGGATGGGATCAAAAAAGCCGCGCCAGGCCCGGCTGTCACGAAACGGTGCGCCCGGGTGGCAACCCCGCCCGGGCATGCTAGAATTACTGACAAACGCCAGAAATACAGGAGTAACAGCGTGAGCCTTAAATATCTGCACACAATGGTCCGGGTGAAAGACCTCGACGCGTCGGTCGAATTCTACAAGCTGCTCGGGCTGAAGGAGACACGGCGTTATGACAACGAACAGGGGCGGTTTACGCTTTTGTTTATGGCCCCTCCCGGTCAGGAGGAGTGCCCGATCGAGCTGACCTATAACTGGGATGGCGACGACGCCCTGCCCGATGACAGCCGCCACTTCGGGCATCTGGCCTATCGCGTGGAAAACATTTATCAGATGTGCCAGACACTTATGGACGCCGGTGTTACAATCAACCGTCCACCGCGCGACGGACATATGGCTTTTGTCCGGTCACCCGACAATATTTCGATCGAGCTTCTTCAGGAAGGCGATGATCTGCCACCTGCCGAACCCTGGTCCAGCATGGAAAACACCGGGCATTGGTGATACGGCAGGCCTGTTTTGCGGTTGTTATGTCAGCCGGCAGTGCAGCGGCTGACGGGTGCCGGCTGGCGCTCATTCTGGCGCTCGATGTTTCAAGTTCGGTTGATGCCTCGGAAGATGCGCTGCAGCGGGGGGGATTGGTTTCCGCGCTGACCGCCCCGGAAGTATCGGCTGCTTTCTTTGCCACCAGTCAGCCGGTAGCACTTGCGGTATTTGAGTGGTCGGGACGCTATAATCAGGAGCTGATCCTGGACTGGACCCTGATCGACAGCCCGGCGTCACTCCTGCGCGTAGCCGGTATCGTTGCGCGGTCTGAGAGAAGCCATAATGACTTCCCTACTGCGATGGGTTATGCTTTGGGCTATGGCGCAGGCCTGCTGGAGAAGGCACCACAGTGTCTGTACAAGACCATCGATATCTCAGGTGACGGGCAGAACAACGAAGGCTTCAGCCCGCGACAGGCCTATGCCGCATTTCCGTTTGACGGCGTCACTGTGAACGGGCTGGTGGTTAATGGCGCCGATTACGAAGCCGAGACAGGGCTGATCGCCTTTTACAAAAGCCAGGTAATTTACGGGCCTGGTGCCTTTGTCGAGATCGCTCAGGGCTTTGAGGATTACGAACGTGCTATGCGCCGCAAACTTGAGCGTGAACTGACCCCGCCGGTCATCGGGGCTGCGCCAGGGGTGCCGCCGAAAGGATGACGAGGATGCGTGCCGCGATCATTGCAGCCGCTCTGTCTTGCGGTCTCGCGCAGGGTGCAACCGCTCAGTGCCGGCAGGCTCTGGCCCTCGGGCTCGATGTCTCGGGGTCGGTTGATCTGCGCGAATACCGGTTACAACTCGACGGGCTGGTTGCCGCGCTGAACGATCCTGAAGTAATGCAGGTCCTGCTGGCGCAGCCCGGCGCGCCCGTATCGTTGCTTGTTTTTGAATGGAGCGGGCCTGACGATCAGGTTGTGCTGGTGCCCTGGACCGCAATCGCTGATCACGATGATCTTCGCGACATCAGTCTGACACTCGCACGGGCGGAACGTCGCGTTTCCACGCCGGGAACAGCACTCGGTACTGCCATGCAGTTTGGCGCAGCACTTCTGGCGGGCCGGCGCCATTGCTGGAAGCGAACGCTTGATATCTCAGGAGACGGCAAATCCAATCAGGGTCCGCGACCGCGTGACGTAAGAGATGATGTCGCGACCGGTGGCCTTACGATAAACGGGCTTGTGATCGGTGCGGATGCGCCTGCCTACGGAGACAGGCGTCAGTCAGATATCGGCGAACTCTCCTCCTATTTCAGGGCAGAGGTGATCGCCGGGCCGGATGCTTTTGTGCAGACGGCCCTTGGGTTTGAGGATTATCAGGCAGCCATGACGCAGAAACTGCTCAGGGAACTCAGCGTGCTGGCCATTGGCGCACTTCAGTAAATGTAACGGATCTGATCAGACCAGTAGCGCTCCATGCGTTTAAGCGAGCGGGTGATGTCATCAATTCCGGTCGGGCCAAGAACACCTTTATCCTCGAGACCTTCCGCGTGACGCGCAAAAAGAGCTGCCACGACATCACGGATTTTGCATCCTTTATCGGTGAGCTTCACACGCACCGACCGACGGTCGATCTCGCAGCGCTGATGATGCATAAAGCCCATATCCACCAGCTTTTTCAGATTATAGCTGACGTTGCTGCCCTGATAATAACCACGGCTTTTCAACTCACCGGCGGTGACTTCGTGATCGCCGATGTTAAACAGCAACAGCGCCTGAACCGCGTTTATCTCAAGCACGCCGACGCGTTCAAACTCATCTTTTATAACATCCAGAAGCAGCCGGTGCAGCCGCTCGACAAGCGACAGGGCCTCAAGGTAGTTCACCATAAAGCCCTGTGTCTGCCCCGACGCGGCAAGCGGTGCCGGGATCTGATCCTGAATACTCATAAACACGCTCCGATTCATTTTGTGTGACCAGAAAATGAGTCGGAAAGGCCAATATTTCGTTAAAAACCCGGAAAAACTGCGCGCGTTGTGTTTTCAGGTCCCGACCTGAGGGAGTTGATCCACGATTTCGGAGATCATCCCGGCGTAGATTTCCGGGGGGGCGACCTGCCCGGTAACCCATTGATAAAGATCATGATCATTTTCGCTGAGCATGGCATCATAGAGGGTCAGACCGGTATCACTCATGGCGTCGAGATTCGCTTCTGCAAAGCGCTGAAGGATAAGATCCATTTCTTTGATACCACGGCGCATCGAGCGCATTTTCAGGCGCCGGATTTTATGATCACGCGGCTCCGTCATGAACCTCAGCCATCAACGTCAGACGCAGCTTTTTCTCCAGCCGGCCAAGCTGTTCCACCCGTGCCGACAGATCCGCCCGGATTTCGCGGATTTCGTTGAGCAGCTCATGTGATGATGACGGAAGATCCGCTTCACCCGCAGGCGCTTCGAGACCGGCGCCCTCGCCGTTGATGAGCCACATGATGGATACGTTAAGCAGCCCCGCCATCATCGACAAACGGTTCGCGCGCGGCTCGCTCAGGTCATCTTCCCATGCGCGCAGTGATGCCACTTTGACACCCAGCCGGCGCGCCAGTTCACTCTGGCTCATACCGGCCGTTTCCCGTGCTGCTGCTACTCTGTCGCCGAATGTAGCCGTCTCAGGCCCGTACCAGTCGTGAACGTCATCCATTCTGAAATCTCCTTTTTGCCGATCCCGCTTGATCGGGGCGGGGTCCCCCCCTATGAATGCGCCTCAGTCCTATCAACCGGAGGCTGCTATGGAATTGCTTTCTGCGACACTTGCTCGTGTCAAACCGTCCCCGACAATCGCCGTGACCACGAAAGCCGCCGAGCTCAAAGCCGCCGGACGGGATGTGATCGGTCTTGGCGCAGGCGAGCCGGATTTTGACACACCACAGAACATCAAAGAGGCGGCCATCGCGGCGATCAGCTCAGGCAAAACCAAATATACCGCCGTCGACGGAATTCCAGAGCTGAAGCAGGCGATCTGCGATAAATTCAAGCGCGACAACGGTCTTACTTACACCCCCTCCCAGGTCAGTGTGGGCACAGGTGGTAAACAAATCCTTTACAACGCACTGATGGCAACACTCAACCCCGGTGAAGAGGTTGTGATCCCTGCACCCTACTGGGTGAGCTACCCGGATATGGTGTTGCTGGCCGGTGGTGAGCCGGTCATTGCGACCGCCACGCTGGAGCAGGATTTCAAACTGACCCCCGAAGCGCTTGAGGCTGCGATCACGCCAAAAACGAAATGGTTTATTTTTAACTCTCCCAGCAACCCGACAGGTGCCGGATATGACCGTGACGAACTCAAAGCGCTGACCGATGTGCTGATGCGTCATCCGCATGTCTGGGTAATGACTGACGATATGTACGAGCATCTGGCCTATGATGACTTTAATTTCTGCACACCGGCAGAGGTGGAACCTGGTCTTTTTGACCGCACGCTGACGGTCAATGGCGTGTCCAAAGCCTATGCGATGACCGGATGGCGGATCGGATATGCTGCGGGGCCGGAAAAACTCATCGCTGCGATGCGCAAAATCCAGTCGCAAAGCACCTCGAATCCCTGCTCTGTCAGCCAGTGGGCCGCTGTCGAAGCGCTGAACGGCCCACAGGATTATATCGCATCGAACAATGAGATGTTCGTGCGCCGCCGCAATCTGGTGGTTGAGATGCTGAGTGCCATCGACGGTGTAACCTGTCCGACGCCCGAAGGCGCTTTTTACGTCTATCCGTCAATTGCCGGTCTCATCGACAAAACATCCGCAGGCGGGGCAAAGATCACTGACGATGAATCCTTTGCGGCGGCCCTTCTCGAAGAAGCCGGTGTTGCCGTTGTTTTCGGTGCGGCCTTCGGCCTGAGCCCGAATTTCCGGGTGAGCTATGCGACCTCGGACGCGGCGCTCAAAGAGGCCTGCACGCGCATCCAGACCTTTTGTGCAGGATTGACTGACTGAGGAGCGAGGCATGAGCGGCGACCTGCCAGAGTACTATTTCCGGGTGCGCGAGAACGGTGCGGCAGTCTTTCGGGTCGATACCGGCAACCGCCAGCGCCGCATCGATATGGATCAGATCGCCTTCGCCAACATCCGCAACGGCGAGATCCGCCCGCAGGGCAACCGCGAGCTTTCCGAGGGCGATCTCGACGAAATCAGATCCTGGATGGCAGCGCGTCGCGAAATTCTTGCCGCACGGGATATGGATGATATCCGAAGGGCGATCGACCACCTGAACCTGACGGCCCAGTGGGCGCAGTCAAAGGCGGAACCCGATGAGCTTGAGGCCATAACCGATGAGCTTTTGCTGGCGATGCACGATCTGCGCTCGGTTCTGGTGCGCAAAAAAGCCGACCGGCTACAGGAGCAGTCAGAAGGGTAAAACACTTTTCTGCGGCGACATCCGTCATCGCGCGACTGCAAACTACAGACATTGCAATCGTTATGTGGGAATGAAAACCGGGATTCAGGCGATTACCCCGCATTCGAAATACCACCTAACCCCCTGAAAGTTACATCGTTCCGGCACCTCACAAGACTGACGTGCCGCTGTCTGATCGTCCAACAGGCGGGCTGCGCCTCAGCGATCCGCAGGATGTTAAATCTTTTTTCAATACTGCCGGGCTAACAGGGTGCAGTTTCAACAGTATCCGGGATTCTCACAAATGATCAGATTAACGCGAATGTCAGCACTCGCAGCAGCCCTTGTCGTGGCCGGCCCTCTCGCCGCCGGGCAGGGTGTCACAGACAACACTATTAACCTCGCGCAGGTCGCGGCAATGGACGGCCCCGCCGGCGCGCTGGGGACCGGCATGCGTCAGGGGATGATGGCTGCTTTTGAAGAAGCCAACCGTGCAGGTGGCATCAACGGGCGTATGATTTCGCTGACCAGCATTGATGATGGTTATGAACCTGACCGCTCGATCACCGAAACGCGGTCAGTGATCGACAGCGGCGAATACCTGGCCCTCGTCGGACCTGTTGGCACGCCGACCACCAAAGCCACTCAGCCAATTGCGACTGACGCCGGGATGCCCATGATCGCGCCTTTCACAGGTGCCGGATTCCTGCGCGCACCTGAGTTGTCGAATGTCGTAAATGTGCGCGCCACCTATGACGCAGAGACGCAGGCGTGGATTGATCATCTGGTCGATGTAGAGGGTCTGACTGACATAGCGATTCTTTATCAGGATGACGGTTTCGGCCGGGTCGGCCTGTCAGGTGTCACAAAAGCACTCGAAGCGCGGGGCATGTCTCTGGTCGCTGAAGGGAGCTACACCCGCAATACCGTTGCTGTGAAATCGGCGCTTCTGGAAATCCGCAAGGCGAAACCGCAGGCGGTTGTCATGGTGGGTGCTTATAAGCCTTTGGCAGAATTCGTAAAACTTTCGCGCAAGATGAAAATGGATGTCACCTTTGTGACGATTTCTTTTGTCGGGTCAAAAGCACTGGCGACCGAGCTTGGTGCGGATGGTGATGGCGTGATCATCAGTCAGGTGGTTCCCCAGCCATGGGACAGCAACCTTCCTGTGGTCGCCGAGTACCAGGCCGCACTGACGGCCCTCGATGCGACAGCCGAACCGGGTTTCGTTTCGCTTGAAGGCTATGTAGCCGGTCGCCTGACAATCGAAGGCTTGCGCAAAGCCGGTCAGGACCTCACCCGGGAATCTTTTATGGCAGCGATGAGCTCGCTTGGCACAGTAGATATGGGCGGCATGGTTATGACTTTCGGGCCGGGTGACAATCAGGGCTCTGACGACGTTTTCCTCACGCGCATTGAAGCAGACGGCTCGTTCACCGCAATGCGCCCCGGCAGCTGACAAAAGACTATTTCCGGGTGCCCGCTGAACTGCGGGCACCTGCAAAACGTTGCCGGCTGATCCGGTCAGAGCAAAAGAACAGATTTAATTGAGGTCAAAATGCGCAGTACCCTTTCAGATTTCTTTGGTTCGGTTCTCGTCAGACTGCTTCTGATTTTCGGTTCGCTGGCTGCGATGACGGCAGCCGCAATTGTGATCGGCTGGATGGTGTTTCAGTCTATTGCAACGAACATGGCAATTCTGTCAGAAGAACGCCTGCCCGAATTGCGTGACAGTGCCGGGGTCGTCTCCGTGACTGACCGGCTGCGTGCTGTTCTGTCCGACATTCTGATCGCGTCTGAACCGGAAAATCTTGAAAAACTGGCGTTCAAAACATCGCTGATCCTCGGGGATATCCGGACAGCTGCGGAAGCCTTCGGGCCCGGGCAACAGACTGAGCTCACGGGCAAGATCGACAGGGTGGCTGCAGCACTGAAAACCCTCACCGCCGCACGCGGCGAAGAGTTCCGCAGTGCCGAAGGGGTCGCCAAAGCTGTGCAATCTGCGCTCGAACTGGCAAATGAAGCGACGGTGCTTCTGACCACCGCCACCGATGATGCCTATTTCGATCTGGTGATCGGCGCGGAAGATACAATCAGCAGCATCGACGCCACGCTGACGCAGCTCATCGAAAAAGACTTTATCGTTTTTCAGGCAGCGCTTGGCGCGCGTTCAGAGGTCAATCTGTTGTCCGGCATTGCACTGAGTATCCTTCAGACCCGTGACACGGCCATGGTGACGATTTTGCAGGATCTGGGAAGCGCAGCATCAGAGCGGCTGAGTATCTTTGCTGCACAGATTAACGAAGCCGGTACCATACCTGACCTCGCCGGAACCTTGACGTCGTCGAATGAATTTTTCAGCAGTACCATCGCATCCCGCGGGCGCGGAACAGGAATCGCGGAGACCCTGTCGCAACGCCAGAGTGTGGATGCCGCACTTTCGTCAGCCCTCGACAGCCTTTATTTCGATTTTGTGATCAACAGCGAGTCCGCAAAGGAAGAGAATGCGTCAGCCATACAAAATCTGATGGACGATCAGGTTACCCAGATCCGGGATCAGGCCGCAGTAGATGCCGCAACCAAGTCATTTTTCGCTGCGGCGATGCAATCGGCACTGGCCAGAGATCCCTATGAACTGAGTTTGCGGGAGGCTGAACTACAGTCCGCCGGTCAGCTGCTTACGGAAGTCAAATCGAAGATCAGTCCTGACATTGCAGCCCACCTCGATGCCATACTTGCGGTTGCTGATACAAAAACCGGAATATCAGCAATCCGTGCGTCCGCTTTTGACGCTCAGCGAAATGCGGCAGAAGCAACGACGGCTGCTGCCGAGGCTGTACGTGACATCGCGGTCGCCGTCAGTGAATTCGCGAGCGCGTCGCAGACGCAAATTGAGCTTGCAGCAGACCAACTGAACGCTGAAGTTTCCGCGGCGCGGCAGCGCATGCAACAGATCGGATTTCTAAGCCTCCTGATTGTACTGGCAGCGCCTGTTTTCGTATGGCTGATGGTTACGAGACCCCTGAACCGGGTCACCGGAATTACTCAACGGCTTGCTGCCGGTGATCTTTCTGAAATCGAAGGTACTGAACGTTACAAGGGGGAGATCGGGAAACTGACAAACGCACTTCAGGTTTTCCGTGAAGGATCTCTTGAACGCCAGCGGATGCAGGAAGAGGAAAAAGCGCGCCAGGCTGACTTGAATGAAGCAGAGCGGAAATCAGAAAAGCAGAAACGCGACGCTGAGGTCGCCGCACAAAAGGCAAAAGAATTGCGCGAGAGAGAAGAGCGCGAACGGGAAGAGCAGGAGCGTGTGCGAGAGGAAGAACTTCGCCGCGCTGCAGAAGAAGAGCGCGAGGCGCGTGCCGAAGAGCAGGAAGTTGTCGTCTCGCAACTCGCGTCCAGTCTGAAAAGCTTGTCCGTCGGAGACCTCACGCACACAATCGAAACCGAATTTCCCGGGGAGTATGAGACGCTGAGGCAGGACTACAATGAAGCGGTCAGCAATCTTGCAGATCTTATCGGACGCATTGGCCTGAGCGCTGAAGTGATAGACTCATCCAGTGCGGAAATTGCCGCATCATCTTTGGATCTCTCCCGACGAACAGAAAACTCTGCTGCCACACTTGAGGAAACCGCTGCCGCCCTCAGTCAGATGACCAGCAGTGTTTCTTCTGCAGCAGAAGGTGCATCCGATGCATTTTCGACGGTTGAAGTCGTAAAACGCGATACGGAAGCAAGCCGCACAGTAATGCACGATGCTGTTTCGGCAATGAGCGAAATCGAAGGATCTTCGCGCGATATCTCCAAGATTGTCGAGGTGATTGACTCAATTGCATTTCAGACAAATCTGCTGGCGCTCAACGCTGGTGTGGAAGCTGCGCGTGCGGGAGAAGCAGGTCGCGGCTTTGCAGTAGTAGCGTCTGAGGTTCGCATACTGGCGCACCGGTGTTCCGAGGCTGCTCTTCAGATCGGGACATTGATAACTCAGTCAACGGATCATGTCGAAAAAGGCGTTTCATTGATTGACCAGACCAACCATGCCCTTTCCACAATTCTGGAAGGCATAACAAACGTCTCACAGAATGTCTCCGAAATAGCAGTTTCTGCAAAAGAACAGTCGGGCGGTATCGGAGAGATCAATTCAGCGGTAGAACAGCTTGATCAGACAACACAGCAAAACGCGGCCATGTTTGAAGAAACGACCGCGGCAAGCCAGTCCCTTACTGAGGAAGCCGGAAAACTCGCACGCATCGTTTCATCCTTCCGGATCCCAGGCGCATCAGACATACCCGCTCAATCCGATGACACTAATGAATTCAATCATTCCTCTGCAGCGTGATTACCACTTAATAGAAATCAAGCAGATGCATGAATGCTTATTAGAGGCCAACGGAATTCTGAAGGATTTGCGAACGCCCGTTCGCTCAGACAGAAACGTCGCAACTCACGGGAAGCTTCACGTGTTGAACAGAAAATGCAGAACGTCTCCGTCTTTGACGATATAGGATTTTCCTTCTGCCCGCATCTTCCCCGCTTCCTTTGCTGCCGACTCTCCGCGCAATGAAACAAAATCGTCGTATGCAATGGTCTCGGCCCGGATAAAACCTTTTTCAAAGTCACCGTGAATGACGCCCGCGGCCCGGGGCGCCGTCGTGCCTGACCTGATCGTCCAGGCCCTTGCTTCTTTCGGCCCTACAGTAAAGTATGTCTCAAGATGCAAAAGTTCATAACCGGCCTGGATCAACCGGTCGAGACCGGCCTCGGAAAGCCCCATTTCTTTCAGAAAGAGCGCAGCTTCTTCCGGCTCAAGCTGACTGATTTCTTCTTCAATCCGGGCAGAGATCACAACGTGAGAATTCCCTTGCTGCGCCGCAAGCTCTGCAACCTGAGCTGATAAAGCATTACCGTCAGCTGCATCATCTTCACCGACATTGCAGACGTAAAGTACCGGTTTGGTGCTCAGCAGTTGTAGCATCCGCCAGGCCTTCGCGTCTTCCTCATCCACTTTCACCACTCGTGCGGGGCGGCCCTCCTCAAGAGCTTCCAGAGCGGCTTTCATCAGCCTCTCCTGCTGAACGGCGTCTTTGTCGCCGCCGCGCACTTTGCGCACGATATTTTGCAAACGCTTTTCGATGCTTTCTATGTCCGCGAGCATCAGTTCTGTATCGATGGTTTCGGCATCAGCCACCGGATCTACCCGCCCTTCGACGTGGGTAACATCACCGTCTTCGAAACAACGAAGTACATGCGCGATGGCATCAACTTCGCGAATATTAGCAAGAAACTGGTTTCCGAGACCTTCCCCCTGCGACGCCCCCTTCACCAATCCCGCAATGTCCACAAAGGTCATGCGCGTCGGAATAACCTGTTTTGAGTTCGCAATAATGGCAAGGCGATCGAGCCTTGAATCCGGAACGGCGACTTCGCCCACGTTTGGTTCAATGGTGCAAAACGGAAAATTGGCTGCCTGCGCCGAGGCCGTCCGCGTCAACGCGTTAAAAAGAGTGGATTTGCCAACGTTGGGCAACCCCACAATTCCCATTTTAAAACCCATGACACGGTCCTTTTGTGATGCCGGTTGCTCTTAATACCGGCAACGGGCCAAGACAAGTGTCAGCGGGACCTGCGGTCTTCGCGGGCATGAAATATCAGGGCCCAGGCGAGCAGAATAAACATCGGGTGCGTCAACCCACCTGAGAAAAACAGCGCTGGGATCCAGATCAGAAAAGTCAGGATCGCGATGATCGGGCGGCCTGTTAACAGGATCGAAAGCGGGGGCAACAGTATCGCAAGCAAATAATTCATAACGAGAATATAGGGGCCGACCAGCGAATTTTAACGGGGAAAAGTATGGTTTGTACAAATTCTGTGCTGCGCGAAACAGATGGCGCTCTTTGGTGCATTGATTTCCGGACGCTTTTTCGGCATGCCAGCGCAAACATTCTGCGTAAAGGCTGAGAAAATGACCCGGATTGACGACACATTCGCAGATCTTGCCCGTGAAGGCCGAAAAGCTTTTGTCGCCTACGTGATGGCCGGGCACCCGGAATACGAGCAATCGCTCGAAATCGTAAAAGGTCTGCCGGGCGCCGGTGTAGATATCATTGAGCTCGGCCTGCCATTTACCGATCCGATGGCTGACGGGCCTACGATTCAGCTTGCCGGACAACAGGCGCTTGAGGCCGGTATGACCCTTGAAAAAACGCTGGGCCTTGCAAGCGCTTTCCGGGAGACAGACCAGAAAACGCCAATCGTGCTGATGGGGTATTATAACCCGATTTACAGCCGCGGCGTGGAACGCTTTCTGCGAGAGGCAAATGAAGCCGGCATTGACGGTCTCATCATTGTGGATCTGCCCCCGGAGGAGGATGCAGAACTCTGCCTGCCCGCGCAGGCCGCCGGGCTGAATTTCATCCGCCTCGCGACACCAACGACAGACGACAAGCGCCTGCCGCGTGTGCTTCAGAACACCTCAGGATTTGTCTATTACGTGTCAATTACCGGCATTACCGGGTCGGCGGAAGCCGAGGCGACGGATGTTGGCCCTGAGGTGGCCCGGATCAGAGAACAGGGAGGGCTTCCCGTTGTGGTCGGCTTTGGCGTGAATACACCCGAGAAGTCGAAAGCGATTGCGGAAGTTGCTGACGGCGTTGTCGTAGGCTCCGCAATTGTCAGCCGGATTACCGCCGGTGACAGCACTGAGAGCGTTCTCAGCTTTGTCAGAACCCTGACGGATGCCGCGCATTCAGTCTGATCCGGAATGCCGCCCGGGGTGATTTCTGTCTTCATCGAGAAATATCCGCAGATCTCTGAGCACGGGCAGCACCGCGCTCAGCCTTGCGACATCAAACCCGCGCTCAAGTCGGTGAAGGTCAGGCGCGAGCGCGGCGATGACATCCGAGCGCAGGCTGCGACCTTCCGGGGTGAGCCAGACAAGTTTTGATCTGCCGTCATCCGGATTGGGTTGCACCTTTACAAGACCGTGCGCCTCCAGCCCCTTGATCGTGTGGGTCATTGAGGTTTTGGGGACCTGAAACGCCCGGGCTATATCAATTGGCGTTCGCCCGTCACCACGGCGAACCAGGTGGCTGATCACCGCAAAATGAGGGCCTATCAGACCTTCTGGCAGCCGGGCTTCAAGCAGAGTGCGACTGAGTTGTTCGATGATTCCGATCTCATTGAACACCTCAAAGAAGAGCGCGCCGGGGTCGTCAGCCATTCATCATTTTCGCCTCAAGGGGCCAGCGCGGGGTGCGTGGCGTCAGGGGACCGTAGCCCAGCCGGCCGAGCATTTGAACCGTTTTACCGTCTGTGCTCAGCAAGCTGTGTGCCCGGTCATAGTGCGGCTTCATTTCAGCAAATTCCTGAAGACACTGGCTGACCGGATGCAGCGCGAGTCCCAGTTCGGTGCATTTCAGGTTAAGCCGCAACCAGCGGCGACCGGCTTCGATCTGGTCCGCGCGGGTGTTGGCCGGAGACGTCAGAGCGGCATAAGCCGGTGTTGCGTGCAGCATTTCACGATATATTTCAACGCCCTGACGGAATCCGGTGCTTTGCGGATCGGACTGCACCCGGCGGCTCACCACGCCTGCCAGCATCAAAGTCTCCAGAAACGGGCCGCCCAGATCAATGCCATCCGGGTTCGCATTAATTTCGGATTTTCCGAACCGCATAAGATCAACCGATTCCTGAAGCGTTCGCGGTGTGTCAGCTTCGGTCATCCAGGCCTGCCATGTCAGTGTTTTGAGCGCTTCGACGGTGCGCGCGTCGGTATAGACGTCGGCGTAAAGCTCCAGTTCATTGGCAAGGGACGCAGGTACCGGCGCCGGCTCAAATGGTTCTTTGCAGGAGCGTCTTTGCATGATCTGGCCGGCCAGCGGATCGGCCTTTGCCCCATCAGTGAACACCGCCTGAGCGATCGGGCCCAGCTCTCCGTCTGGCCAGAGGCTGAGGTCAACGGAGTATCCTGCCGCCCCGGCAGCAAGAACCAGCTGTTCCAGAAAACAGCCCATGCCGATGATGATCTGGCGGTCATCCGGATCGGTGTGGGGTAACGCTTTGTCAGGGTCGCGCCAGAGCGTGACAGCATCGTCCCCCTCAAGGGCAACAAGCCATGGCTGCAGATTGTGCGGGTTCGGAGCGAGCAGCGCGAAGCTTAGCGCATTCAGCCGCGGATCGGCGTAACTCCCGGCGGCCTCCCACGGAGCACGCGCATCATGCGGCGTCCGGCTGGTCAGGAACCCGGCAGCGGATGCTGTCGCCGCGAGGACAGATCCGCCACCAATTACGGTCAGTGCTTGTCGTCTTGAGAGTGCCATATGAAATCCTTTCTGATACGATATCGCACTATATATAGTGCGATATCGTATCAAACAAGACATCTCTTCCGGAAAATGCCAGATTGATCTTTGCCCGCCGAATTGGTAACTAAAATTTACCAAAATGAAGGTTCTGCTATGCCCACCATTACCAACATCAATGATCTGAAGCGGATTTATGAACGGCGCGTCCCGCGGATGTTCTTTGACTACACCGAATCAGGAAGCTGGACCGAGCAGACCTTCCGCGAGAACACGAGCGATTTTGAGAAAATCCGGCTGCGCCAGCGTGTCGCCGTCGACATGACCGGCAGGTCCACCGCGGGCACCATGATCGGCGAAGATGTTTCGATGCCAGTCGCACTGGCTCCCGTCGGGATCACCGGGATGCAGCACGCAGATGGTGAGATGAAGGCGGCCTGGGCGGCAGAAAAATTCGGTGTGCCGTTCACACTGAGCACCATGTCGATCAACTCGATTGAGGACGTGGCAGGGTTCACCAACAAACCGTTCTGGTTTCAGCTCTATATGATGCGCGACACTGACTATATCAGCCGGCTGATCCAACGGGCGAAAGATGCAAAATGCTCCGCGCTGGTGCTCACTCTGGATCTCCAGATCCTGGGCCAGCGGCACAAAGACCTCAAGAACGGGCTGTCTGCCCCGCCGAAACTGACCATGAAATCAATCGCGAACCTTGCGACGAAGTGGTCCTGGGGCATCGAGATGATGACCGCCAAACGCCGCGAATTCGGCAATATTGTCGGCCATGTGGACGGCATTTCCGATCCGACATCGCTGAGTGCATGGGCGGCGGAATCTTTTGACCCCTCACTCGACTGGAACAAAGTCGCTAAGCTGAAAGAGGAATGGGGCGGCAAGATCATTATCAAGGGCATTCTTGACGCCGAAGATGCTAAAATGGCGGCCAAAACCGGTGCCGATGCGATCATCGTCTCTAATCACGGCGGCCGCCAGCTTGATGGCGCGCTCAGCTCCATCCGGATGCTGCCGTCGATCCTTGATGCTGTTGGCGACCAGGTCGAGGTGCATCTTGATGGCGGAATCCGGTCGGGTCAGGACGTGCTCAAGGCACTGGCCATGGGGGCAAAGGGCACCTACATCGGGCGCGCGTTTATTTACGGGCTCGGTGCGATGGGTCAGAAGGGTGTCACCAAAGCGCTCGAGATCATTCATAAGGAACTCGACACAACCATGGCGCTTTGCGGCGAGACAAATGTGGCCGATCTGGGCCGCCATAACCTGCTGATTCCGGAAGATTTCGAAGGGCGTTGGCAGAAGTAGATCCTGGCGCTACGGTGCCATCATGCTGATTTTTCTGGCCGAACGCCTTGCCTATCTTGCCACGCCTAAAACCGGCTCGACGGCTGTAGAGATGACCTTGCGGCCCCGTGCCGATATTGTTTTCGCGCGCGGGCGCAAGCATGTGACAGCACAACGCTATCAGGCCCGTGTCCGTCCGTTTCTTAAAGAAACCTTCAGCGTCTCACCGGATAGTGTTGCGGTCATGCGCGAGCCGGTTGACCAGCTGCGCAGCTGGTATCGTTATCGCATGCGCGAGGCGAAGGACGGCGCTCCACAGTCCACACGCGGGTTAAGTTTCGATGAATTCATCAGCGCGGTGATTTCAGATGACCCGCCCGAATTTGCCCGCGTCGGCAGCCAGTTTGCCTTTCTGACAAACGGCAAAGGCCGTCTGGTAGCTGATCATGTTTTCGCCTGGGAGGACCAGCCGCAGTTTCTGGCGTTTATGAGCACACGCCTTGATGGCCCCGTCACCCCTGAGCAGCGCAATGTATCACCCGATATTCCCGCACCCCTGGATCAGGCCACAGAGGCAAAGCTGCGCCGCGCTCGTGCAGCGGAGTTTGTGCTCTATCAGCAGCTTATCGACGCCGGTGGCCTGCTCAGGCGCGGCAAAGACCGGCCCGCGCTGTAACCGCGCGTGTCAGCATCGGCACGAGCACCAGCGCTGCAAGAACCATCACACCCCCGACGACAAAGAAACCTGCGCGCAGCCCCAGCATCTCGGACGTGAGGCCCATGAGCGGCGGGCCCACGAAAAAGGCACCATAGCCCATCACCGAGGCCCGGCTGATGGCAGCCA
>CBDUCB010000065.1:0-15741 GCA_965365545.1 uncultured Roseobacter sp.
GTCGGCTATCTGCTGCACCGCGACCACTGGGGCAAGGGGTTTGCGACAGAAGCGCTGCAGGCTGTGATCCCGCGCTGTTTTGCAAAGTTCGCAGAAGCGCCGGAACTTACCGCAGAATGCGACCCGCGCAACCGTGCGTCAGTGGCCCTGTTGCGCAGGCTGGGATTTCGTCACCTGAAAACGGTCGAAAAAGACTTTCTCTACGGGGAGAGTGACTGGTGTGACACTGCTTATTTTGCTCTGCCCCGGCCTTAGCCCCCGGCGCCCGATGACATGCGATAGATGGCGCCGTTTCCTGCTGCGATGAACCAGATGGATCCGTCCGGTGCCTCGATGATGTCACGGACACGTCCGGTTTCCGGTGATCTGATCTGCGCCACTTCGCGCGCCGTGCCACCAGAAATCTCGAGCCTCGAGATGTAGTCGAACTTCAGCGACCCCACAAACATATCGCCGCGCCATTCGGGAAACATATCCCCTGAGTAAATCAGCAGCCCGGAGGGCGCCATCGACGGATCCCAGTAAAACGCGGGCTGCTGCATACCCTCTTTCACTGTCCCTTCTCCGATTTTGCCACCGGAGTAATGACGCCCGTATGAAATCACCGGCCAGCCGAAATTGGCGCCTTTGCGGATCAGGTTAACCTCGTCTCCCCCCCTTGCTCCGTGTTCGGCCGTCCAGAGGTTGCCGGAAGCATCAAGGCCCGCACCCTGCGCGTTGCGGTGGCCATATGACCATATCTCGGGCTGAATGCCGGCCTGACCGGTGAACGGGTTATCTGCCGGGATACTGCCATCCCGGTTAATGCGGATGACCGAGCCGTTGTGCAGGCTGCGGTCCTGAGCCGATGGCCGGTCGCCCCGGTCACCGATGGTCACGAACAGAGTGCCGTCTGTGGCCTCAACCACCCGGCTGCCGAAATGCCGGCCGCCCGAACCACCGGGTGCGGCCTCAAAAAGCTGGCGCACTCGTTCGAGACGGCGGCCGTCGTCCGAGAGCCGGGCAGATGCAAGCGCTGTTCCGCTGCCCCCCTGCTGGCGTTTGGAATACGTCAGCCAGAGCTCGCGGGTGGTGGCAAAGTCACGCGCGAGTGTAATATCGAGAAGCCCACCCTGGCCGCTGTCGCGCACGGGGGGCACACCGCTGACGTCCACTGCATTGCCCGAGCCGTCGAAATGCAGCAGCCGGCCGTCTTTTTCGGTCACAAGAAAACCGCCACTAGGCAAAAGCGCCAGACCCCAGGGTGTATCAAGACCTTCAGCCATCATCGTCAGACGTGGCGGTTCAGCGCTTTGCGCAGCCGGCGTTTTCGGATGAAAAAACATCCCCGCGATGCTCAGTGTGATGCCGAGTGCGGCAGACAGGCAGATCCTGACCGGCATGGCTGTTCTCCTTTTCACAGTTGCACTTGGGGATGTAGAAAGCGCCGGATTGATTGCCACGTGACACGCGAAGAAGTGATCAGCGCAACCTCTGGTACGCTTTGAAAATCCCTCTTTTGTTTTCCGGTTCGCCCGCATAATCTCAGGCGCGAACGTCAGGTTCCAACACGGGAGAAAACAAATGAAAAAGATGCTTCTGGCCAGCACGGCTGCAGCACTCGTGGCGACCTCTGCTTTTGCAGACGGACACGCCAAGGAAGTTAAACTGGGTATTCTGATCGGCTTCACCGGCCCGATTGAATCGCTGACCGGTCCGATGGCCGCAGGTGCCGAACTTGCGATGACCGAAGTGACCGAAAGCGGCAAACTGCTGGATGCGGCCACCGTTACGCCGATGCGGGCCGATACGGGCTGTATCGACAACGGTCTGTCGACCTCCAACGCCGAACGCCTGATCGCCGACGGCATCAACGGGTTGATCGGTGGCGACTGCTCCGGTGTGACCGGTGCCATCTTGCAGAACGTGGCAATCCCCAACGGCATGGTGATGATTTCACCTTCTGCGACGTCGCCGGGTCTTTCCACAGTTGAAGACAATGATCTCTTCTTCCGCACCGCGCCATCAGACGCGCGTGAAGGTCAGGTTATGGCCGAGATCCTGCAGGAGCGTGGTGTCGAATCCATCGCTCTGACCTATACCAACAACGACTATGGCAAGGGTCTCGCAGATGCGATCGAGAGTAACTTCAAGGCCATAGGCGGCGAAGTGACCATCGTGGCGGCTCATGAAGACGGAAAAGCTGACTATTCTGCTGAAATGGGCGCGCTGGCCTCTGCTGGTGGAGATTTGCTCGTTGTGGCCGGATATCTCGACCAGGGCGGTCTGGGCATCATCAATGCTGCCCTTGATACCGGCGCGTTCGATACCTTCGGTCTGCCGGGTGGTATGATCGGTGACAGCCTGCCGACCAATGTCGGCTCCGCTCTGAACGGCTCTTACGGCCAGATCGCGGGTTCCGGCGGTGAAGGCATCGAGAAGCTCAAGGAAATGGCGGGCGACGCGTTTGACGCAACCTCCCCCTACACCCCCGAGAGCTATGACGCCGCAGCGCTCTTCATGCTTGCGATGCAGGCTGCAGACAGCACGGATCCGGCGGAGTATGGCAAGCACATCCTTGATGTGGCCAACGCCCCCGGCGAAAAGATCTATCCCGGTGAGCTTGCAAAGGCGCTCGATATTATTCGGGACGGCGGCGATGTCGACTACGTCGGTGCCTCAGCGGTTGAGCTGATCGGCCCGGGCGAATCCGCCGGCACATACCGGATGATCGAAGTCCAGGACGAGAAAAACGTCACAATCGGCTTCAAATAATCACGACCTGTGATACCTGAACAGCCCGGTGTGCAGACACCGGGCTGTTTGTAATAAAAGGCACGCCAAAGACGTGCGGACCTCAGGGGACATGCAATGATCGTCGTTGACGACATTCACAAACATTTCGGCGGCTTTCACGCGGTCGACGGGGCCAGCCTGGAAATCCGGGAAGGCACGATCACCGGGCTGATCGGACCGAACGGCGCGGGAAAGACAACTCTTTTCAATGTGATCGCGGGTGTTCATGAACCAACATCCGGCCGGGTGATGATGGATGGTGAGGATATCACCGGCCTGCCCCCGCATGCGCTTTTTCACAAGGGGCTGCTGCGCACCTTTCAGATCGCGCATGAGTTTTCATCGATGACCTGTCGCGAAAACCTGATGATGGTGCCGGGCAAACAGTCGGGTGAGACACTGTGGAACACATGGTTCGGACGCAAGCGGATTGCGGATGAGGAACGCGCATTGCGGGCAAAAGCCGATGAAGTCCTGGATTTTCTGACTGTCGGGCATCTGGCTGATCACAAAGCCGGGCAGATTTCGGGTGGACAGAAAAAGCTGCTGGAGCTTGGCCGCACAATGATGGTCGATGCCAAGATCGTCTTTCTTGATGAGGTGGGCGCCGGTGTGAACCGCACCCTGCTCAATACAATCGGTGATGCGATTATCCGGCTCAATCAGGAGCGCGGGTATACTTTCGTGGTGATTGAGCACGACATGGATTTCATTGGCCGGCTCTGTGATCCGGTGATCTGTATGGCTGAAGGCAGGGTGCTTGCTCAGGGCACGCTGGACGAAATCAAAGCCAATGAGCAGGTTATCGAGGCGTATCTGGGCACCGGCCTTAAAAACAAAGACAAGGTTGGCGCATGAAGCACCGGATGCACAGTCAGGCCCGTCCGCTGAGCGCACTTGAATTCCGGTCCGACAACGGGTTTTTCCGGACGCGGGAGGCGTGCGCATGAGTGACAAACCCTATGACGACAGGGGCAACAAGGATCTGTCGCTTGGCAATGCGAGGGGGATGGGCAGCGCATATCCCGTGCCGCAGGGTGGCAGATCGCGGCCCGCGCCGGGCGGGCCTTTTCTGATCGGAGAGAACATGACCGGTGGCTATGGCGCCGGCCCGGATATCCTGCATGACTGCACTATTGCTGTGGACCGTGGCGAGATCGCTGTGATCGTGGGGCCCAACGGGGCCGGCAAGTCGACGGGCATGAAAGCGGTCTTCGGGATGCTGAACCTGCGTGAGGGTCATGTGAAACTCGATGGCGAGGATATCACCGGTCTCAGCCCGCAGGCGCGTGTTGCCAGAGGCATGGGCTTTGTGCCGCAAACGTCAAATATTTTCACGTCGATGACGGTTGAAGAGAACCTCGAGATGGGCGCTTTTATCCGGACCGATGACATCCGCCCGACGATGGAGCAGATATACGATCTTTTTCCTGTCCTGCGGGAAAAACGCAACCAGGCGGCTGGTGAGCTTTCCGGCGGGCAACGCCAGCAGGTGGCCGTCGGTCGTGCCCTGATGACCCGGCCCAAAGTGCTGATGCTCGATGAGCCGACAGCCGGCGTGAGCCCGATTGTGATGGATGAGCTTTTTGATCGCATCATCGAAGTGGCGCGCACCGGTATTCCCATTCTGATGGTCGAGCAGAACGCGCGTCAGGCGCTGGAGATCGCTGATAAAGGCTATGTTCTGGTGCAGGGTCGCAATGCCTATACCGGCACAGGTAAAGAACTGCTGGCCGATCCTGACGTGCGCAAATCGTTTCTGGGGGGGTGACTATGTTTCGCAACCGGATGGCCCTGATCCCGGCGGTTCTGGTGCTGGCAGCATCAGGCGGACAGGCGCAGACCACAGACGAGGGCCGGCAGTCGCTTTTGTCCTGCAAATTCGGACCGGCCTGCACGCGCGATAATGTCGAATGTGAAGATTACGCCCGCTGGATCATCCTGCGGTACTACGAAGCGGAAGAGCGGTTCGCCCTGTTCAATGCGCTGCAGTCTTCGGAGCAGGAAGCGCTGGTGCGCGAGATGGGGGCGATGACGATCTTTGAAATCGAAGAGATCGGCGACGGTGAAAGCCGCTTCGGGTCCTCGTTCCGGATGGTCGTCGGGCCGACACTGGAGGCGGCGGTTCAGTCGGTCTCTGTAAGCCGTGAAGATGATAGCGATCTGACATTTCAGCCGGAGGCGCTGACCGGTATGTGCAGGGTGATCGAATAATGGATTTTCTCAACGCTTTCATCGCATTGGCGAACTTTGTTCTTGTGCCTGCGATCGCATACGGCAGCCAGCTGGCTTTGGGCGCGCTGGGGGTCACACTGATCTATGGCATTCTTCGGTTCTCCAACTTTGCCCATGGCGACACGATGGCCTTCGGCGCGATGGTGACTGTCCTCTTTACCTGGCTGTTCCAGAGCTGGGGCATTAGTCTGGGGCCCCTGCCCACCGCGCTTCTGGCGCTGCCACTGGGCATCGCGGGATGTATGCTGCTGCTGCTGGCGACCGACCGGGTCGTTTACCGGTTTTACCGGGCGCAAAAGGCAAAGCCGGTCATTCTGGTGATCGTGTCTCTGGGTGTTACCTTTATCATGAACGGCATCGTGCGGTTCATCATCGGCCCGGATGATCAGCGGTTTCTTGACGGTGAACGGTTCATCGTCTCTGCTCGTACCTTCAAAGAAATGACCGGCCTCGAAGAAGGGCTTGCGATCAAAACGACCCAGGGCATTACCCTGATCACAGCCGTTATTGTTGTCGCTTTGCTCTTCTGGTTTCTCAACCGGACGCGGACAGGTAAATCAATGCGCGCCTATTCCGATAACGAGGATCTGGCGCTTTTGTCGGGCATCAACCCTGAGCGGGTTGTGATGATCACCTGGCTGATCGTGGCGGCGCTGGCGACCATTGCGGGTGTGCTCTACGGGCTCGACAAGTCGTTTAAACCCTTCACCTATTTCCAGCTGCTCCTGCCGATATTTGCCAGTGCCATCGTCGGCGGTCTCGGCAATCCGATCGGTGCAATCGCCGGTGGATTTGTAATCGCTTTCTCGGAAGTAACCGTCACGTATGCCTGGAAAAAGGTGCTGGGCTATCTGATGCCCGAAAGCCTTGAGCCCGACGGCCTCGTGCAGCTGCTGAGCACCGATTACAAACTGGCGGTCAGCTTTCTTATCCTGCTGATTGTGCTGCTCTTTAAGCCGACAGGGCTCTTTCGGGGGAAAGCGGTATGAACAGTGCTCTGAAAAATACGCTGCTTTTTGCTGTGGTCGGGCTGATGATCCTTTACACCGGCTTTGCTCAGAGCTGGAACACAGCGTTGCTTATTCTGAATATGGGTCTCATTTCAGCGATCATGGCGCTGGGGGTGAACCTGCAATGGGGGTTTGCCGGGCTCTTTAATGTGGGGATCATGGGCTTTGTGGCCCTGGGCGGGCTGGCTGCGGTGCTGACGGGCATGCCGCCGACCCCGGGTGCCTGGAGTGCCGGCGGATGGAACATCCTTGGCGCTTTTGTCTTTGCGCTGCTGACTTTGGTGGCCGTGGTGATGGTGCGCGGGCGCATGCGCGCGGGCTGGGCGCGCAGCTTTGTGGTCATCGCGATGCTGATTGCCGGATTTTTCGTGTACCGTGCGCTTTTCGATCCCGGTGTCGAGGCTGTCGAGGCGAGCAATCCGGCCCTGACCGGTTTTCTCGGCGGGCTTGGCATCGAACGCGGGATCTGGGTCGCGCTGGCCTGGCCTGTGGGCGGGCTTTTTGCGGCGGCAGCCGCCTGGGTGATCGGCAAGACGGCGCTCGGGCTGCGCTCTGATTATCTGGCAATTGCGACCCTTGGCATCGCCGAGATCATCATCGCGGTGCTGAAAAACGAAGACTGGCTGGCGCGGGGCGTGAAAAACGTTGTCGGCCTGCCCCGGCCTGCGCCTTTTGAAATCGATCTGCAGAATGATCCCGGCTTTGTCGAAAGAGCGGCCGGGTACGGGATGGATCCGGTCACGGCCTCGACGCTCTATGTGAAGCTGGCCTATGCAGGGCTTTTCACGGTTGTTCTGGTGATCCTGCTGGTCATGGCGCAACGCGCGCTGCACAGCCCATGGGGGCGGATGATGCGGGCGATCCGCGACAACGAAGTGGCAGCCGAAGCGATGGGCAAAGACGTCACTGCCCGGCACCTGCAGATTTTTGTGCTGGGCTCGGCGGTCTGCGGGGTCGCGGGTGCGATGATGACAACGCTCGACGGGCAACTGACGCCGGGCACCTATCAGCCGTTGCGGTTTACGTTTCTGGTCTGGGTCATGGTGATCGTCGGCGGCTCGGGCAATAACTTCGGCGCGGTGCTGGGTGGTTTCCTGATCTGGTTCCTGTGGGTGCAGGTCGAACCGATGGGCCTTTGGCTGATGGAACTGATCACCTCGGGCATGGCGGATGGCTCGCCGCTGAAGGCACACCTTATCGAGAGTGCAGCGCATATGCGGCTCTTTACCATGGGAGTGGTGCTGCTGCTTGTGCTGCGGTTCAGTCCGCGGGGCCTTATCCCTGAGCGCTGATCCGCCGCATCGGCCAGCGGACGCCGCCCTGACGGGCGGCGACACTTTTTGTGATTCTGCGTATCGTGAGCCGGACAGGCGCCGGCGATCAGCGACCTCTGAACAGACCGCCTAGGATGCCGCGCACGATGCGGCGGCCGGTGGTGCCTTTCAGTTCTTTCAGCACGGCGGTGGCGACTGCAGAGCCCAGGGTATCGGGCTGGCGGGTGCTGCGCCGTGAGGTGGAACGCGGCACGCCGGTGCCTGAATAACGCCTGCCTGCGTTGAATTCCCGTTCGGCGGCGGAAGCTTCTTCTGCTGCGGCCTCAGCCTTTTCGGCCTCTTTCGCAGCGTCTTCGGCACGCGCCTGCAGAATTTCATAAGCCGATTGCCGGTCGATCGCATTTGTATAGGTCGCCTGCAACGGTGAGGCGGCCACGAGGTCTGCGCGTTCGGCAGCCGTCACCGGTCCCAGTTGCGAGGACGGCGGTCGGATCAGCGTACGCTCGACAATGCCGGGCACGCCCTTTTTCTGCAGCATTGAGGTGACGGCTTCGCCCACCCCCACTTCGCGGATCGCGGTTTCGGTGTCGAAGGCCGGGTTCTCGCGGTACGTCTGTGCGGCCATGCGCAGTTCTTTGCGGTCTTTGGCGGTAAAGGCGCGCAGTGCATGCTGGATGCGGTTGCCGAGCTGGCCCAGAATGTCGTCCGGTACATCCGCAGGGTTCTGGGTGATAAAGTAAACGCCGACACCCTTGGAGCGGATCAGACGGGCAACCTGTTCGACCTTGTCCACCAGGGCTTTGGGCGCATCGTCAAACAAAAGATGCGCCTCGTCGAAAAAGAACACGAGCTTTGGTTTGTCCGGGTCACCTACCTCGGGCAGTTCCTCAAAGAGTTCCGAAAGCAGCCAGAGCAGGAAAGTGGCATAAAGGGCCGGTGAGGCCATGAGTTTGTCGGCGGCCAGGATGTTGATCTGACCGCGCCCGTCCGTCGCCGTGCGCATCAGGTCGCTGAGCGCCAGCGCGGGCTCGCCGAAAAGACCGGTACCACCCTGGTTTTCAAGCACCAGCAGCCGGCGCTGGATCGCACCGATGGAAGCGGTGGAGACATTGCCGTAGCGCAGAGAGAGCTCTTTTGCATTCTCACCCGTCCAGACCAGCAGCGCCTGCAGATCCTTGAGATCCAGCAGCGGCAGACCCTCTTCGTCAGAGAGCCGGAAGGCAATGTTGAGAATACCCTCCTGCGCCTCTGTAAGATCCAGCAAACGCGCCAGCAGCAAGGGGCCCATCTCCGAGACGGTCGTGCGCACCGGATGCCCCTGATCGCCGAAGATGTCCCAGAAGATCACCGGGAAGGCGGCATAGCTGTAGTCGTCAAACCCGATTTTAGCCGCGCGCTCAGTAAAGGCCTGATGCAGTTTATGCGTCTCAGAACCCGGTTTCGCGAGCCCCGAGAGATCGCCCTTCACGTCCGACAGAAAGACCGGCACACCCGCTGCTGAAAACCCTTCCGCGAGGATCTGCAGCGTCACGGTCTTGCCTGTCCCGGTAGCGCCGGCGACCAGCCCGTGACGATTGGCGTATTTCAGGCTCAGATGCTGCTGCGTGCCGTAATCCGGGCCACCGCCGCCGACGAAGATCTCATCTGTCATAGTTCCTCACTGCCCCCCGCAGGTTTTATTCTGACCGACCATACGTTCTTAAGCTTTTTGTGCCAGAACTTTCCTGTCCGGGCGTTCAGTTATGTCCTTTCCGTCCGGGCATCCTCCCTGTCAGACTGGGCCGTGCCGCTTGTCGGTACGGCCATTTTTTCACCCGCTGACAGGGGGTTCGGCGCTCACCGGTTTTTCGGTTGACGCCTGTCTGCACGTTGCGTAGGCTCTGCGCTAATAAGTCGGCCAGTCCGACGGGGAGAAAAAAATCGGGAAAGAGGGATGCTTTGGCGTCCCTTTTTCTTTGAAGAGCAGGCGTCACATCTGATACTCAAAAACGGACGCCAGGCGCCTGCACTCTGGCCGTTGCACCGGCAAAATGCCTGTTCGTGACACTTGAAAATATACGGAGCTTTTATGCCCAGAATCACCACTCTTCTGACAGCGGCGATGATATCGGCGGCCCTGACCGGCGGCACGGTACATGCGCAGACCACGACCACCGAAAGTACCGGGACCGAAACCGGAACGGCGACGGAAACCGGCACCGGAACAGCCGGTGCCAACAGCGATCTGAGCCTCGGAGAGGTAGAGACGGGCCCGAAAACAGGCGAAGCCTATGTCACCGAAACAATCGGGCCGTGGTCAATCCGCTGTGTTAAAACCGATACGGACGAAGACCCCTGCCAGATGGTGCAGCTTCTTGAAGACGCGCAAGGCTCGCCCATCGCCGAGTTTTCGCTCTTCCGGCTCGCCGACGGGGGCCAGGCAGAAGCGGGCGCGACTGTTATCGTGCCGCTCGAAACCGCTCTGCAGCAGCAGCTGAGCATCCGTGTCGATCAACAGCAGGGGAAACGTTACCCGTATGCCTTCTGTAATCCGGTCGGGTGTTACGCCCGCATCGGGCTGACGGCGGATGACGTGGCCACCTATAAGCGGGGCAACGAAGCGGTGCTGAGCATCATACCGGTGGCCGCACAGGACCAGCGCGTTGACGTCACGCTGTCGCTTGAGGGCTTCACGGCGAGCTATGACAAGGTGTCGAGCGTCACGCCCGAGTAAATATCATCCAGGTGCCGGGCATCTCTCCCGGCACCTGACACGCCTCTGAATGGTCAGACAGCGCGCAGAGCCAGAACCGCGTTCATGCCGCCGAAGGCAAAGGCGTTTGACAGGCTGACAGTCACTTTTGCGTCCCGCGCTTCATTGGGCACCACATCAAGCGCACATTCGGGATCGGCTTCCTCATAGCCGATTGTGGGCGCGATAATCCCGTCACGCAGCGCCATGATGCAGGCCAGCAGTTCCACAGCACCCGTGCCGCCGATCAGATGACCATGCATGGATTTGGTCGAAGACATCATCAGCCGGTCCGCGTGCGGCCCGAAGACGTCAGCCACAGCAGCGCATTCAGTCTTGTCATTGGCCGCCGTACCTGTGCCGTGAGCGTTAATATAGCCCACTTCTTCACGGTTGATCCCGGCGTCGGCCAGTGCACCCGCCATCGCCCGGGATGCGCCGTTTTTTGAGGGCATCACGATGTCTGAGGCATCGGACGACATGGCAAAACCCGCGACTTCGCAAAGGATCTCCGCCCCGCGCGCTCTGGCCCGCTCCATTTCCTCGAAGACAAAGACCCCTGCCCCCTCCCCCTGCACCATCCCGTTGCGGTTAGCGGAAAACGGGCGGCAGGCATCGCGGCTCATCACACGCAGCCCTTCCCAGGCTTTGACGCCACCGAAACAGAGCATGCTTTCCGAGCCGCCCGTGACCATCACCGGCGCCATGCCGGAGCGGACCATTGAAAACGCCTGGGCCATGGCGTGATTAGATGAGGCGCAGGCCGTGGAAACCGTGAAAGACGGCCCCTTGAGATTGTGCTCCATGCTTACGTGGCTTGCGGCCGCGTTATTCATCAGCTTGGGCACGACAAAGGGATGCACCCGGTTTTTACCGTCTTCATAAACCGACCGGTAATTGTCGTCCCATGTACTGACCCCGCCGCCGGCAGTGCCCAGAACGACGCCGGCTTTCGCGGCAAGCTCACCGGTGAAGGTAATCCCGGACTGATCTATTGCCTCGCGCGCGGCGGCCAGAGTGAACTGGGTAAACCGGTCATAGAGGGAAATCTGCTGGCGGTTATAGCGTCCTTCGGCCTCAAATCCGCGTACCTGTCCGCCGATGCGGATCGAGAGCCGTTCCACGTCGCGCAGCGAAAGCTCACCAATGCCGCAGCGGCCTTCGCGCATGGCTTCCAGCGTTGCGGGCACGTCGTGACCCAGCGCATTGATCGTGCCGGCTCCTGTGATGACAACGCGGTGCATGTGATCTGTCAGCTCTGCTCGGCGCGCAGCCGTTCAATACCGTCTACGATCGAGGCGACGGTCGATATGTCAAAATCACTCTCGGAGGGGGCATTGGCGTTGAAGGGCACCGAAATGTCGAAGGTTTCTTCGATCGCGAATATGCATTCCACAAGACCGAGGCTGTCGATCCCGAGCTCGTCCAGCGTACTGTCGGTCGTAACATCCGAAGGTTCCAGCACGGCCTGTTCGGCGATGATGCTGATGACCTTGTCGCGGGTACTCATCGGGAGATCCTCCGTGCCGTTGTCGCCTGTGATTTAGTCACTGGTGTCTGATTTGGAAACCGCTTTCTTGAGCGCCGCGAACTCCTTCATCAGCCTGGGCAGGCGTCGCAGTGCCTTGTAGATTTCGACATTGGTTTCCATTTTAGTGGCCGGCGCGCCGAGGATGGTCCGTCCGGCGGGCACGTTGGAGAAAATCTTGCTGGCGCCGCCCGCAATCACCCGGTCACCGACGAAAATATTATCATTCACGCCGACCTGACCGCCCAGCACCACGTTGTTGCCGATAACCGATGAGCCTGCCATGCCGCATTGTCCGCACAGCAGGCAGTCGTTCCCGATCACACAGTTATGGCCGATCTGCACGAGGTTATCGATTTTTGTCCGGTCACCGACGCGCGTGTCGCGGATGGTGCCGCAGTCGATGGTGGAATTGGCCCCGATCTCGACGTCATCTCCGATGGTGACCGAGCCCAGCGAGTGGATGCGGACCCATGACTGCGATGTGGTCTCTTCCTGGTCGCGCATATTGTTGCGCGCGGCCTCGACGCCCGAGCGTTCGGCCGTTGAAAATGAAAACCCGTCACCGGCAATCCGCGCGCCGGGTTGCGCGATGAAACGTGCGCCGATGGTTGCGCGTGCGCCGACCGAAACATGTTCGCGCAGAAAGCTGCCGTCGCCGATCACGGCATTCCAGCCGACAAAGCAATGCGGGCCGATCACAGTTCCGGTCCCGATTTTTGCGCCGGCTGAAATGACTGAAAAGGGGCCGATGCTTACGTCTTTTCCGAGCTCTGCCGAAGGGTCAATCAGCGCTGTTTCATGAATGCCCGATGCGAACCCCTGACCGGGGTCCATGAGCCGCGTCAGGCTTGTCATCGCATAGCGGGGTCGCGCCGGGATGATTGCGGCTTTGAGCCCCAGCGCCTGCCAGTCCGCGCCTTGCCAGAGCAGTGCCACAAGGGCCTGGCCCTGGCCGAGCTGTTCGGCATACCGGGGCTGTGTGGCCATTGCCAGCTCTTGCGGGCCGGCGCTTTGCGGCTCAGCCGCGCCGGTGATGCGCAGGGCGGTATCGCCCAGGGCTTCGGCACCCAGAGCGTTCGCGATTTCAGATACGCTGAATGTGGTTTCCGTCATCGTATCCCGCCCCTGCCCGTTCACGGGCAGACTTACCCCTGTACGGCGCGCAATGCCACCCCCGCCTGTGACAGGGCGCTCCAGATCCGGCCGTCGCGACCATAGATATCGCGGCGGAACTGCACCTCACCACGCCCGTCGGCAAAAGCCGTGCGGTAGATGATATGCACAGGTACCGGCTCCTTGAGGTAAACGGTCTGCTCGGTGCCGGTGGCCAGTTTGCTCTGGAAGAAGCCCTGAGGATCGCCGGTCTGTTTCGCCAACAGCGCATAGGCGAAATCAAACGGGTCTGCGAGGCGTATACAGCCATGGCTGTAGGCGCGGACTTCGCGGCCAAAGAGGTTCTTGGCCGGAGTGTCATGCAGATAGATGTTGTGCTTGTTGGGGAACATGAACTTCACCAGCCCGAGCGCGTTACCGCGGCTGGGGGGCTGGCGCATGGAAAAGGGGAAGCTGCGCGCGTTAAACTGCGAGAAGTCGACAGCCGAACGGTCGATGCGGCGGCCCTGACGGTCGGTGATTTCTATGTGGTTTACCGCATAGGCGTCTTTCTGCAGTTCCGGAAGGTATTCTTTGGTGACGATTGACCGCGGAACGTACCAGCTTGGATTAATGACCATGAATTCCATCACGTCCGAGAACTCCGGCGACTGACGGTCGGAGGCGCGGTGCCCGATGACGGAGCGGGTTGAAAATGTCTCTTTGCCGTTGTCAAAGATTTTGGCGGTGAAGTCGGCAAGATTAACCTCGATGTGGCGTTTGCCCCGCTCCATGTTCGTCCAGCGTTCCCGCTCCATGGCAACGACAACAGACTGCAGGCGCTGTGCAACAGAGGTGTTAATTTCCGCCATCGTGCCGGGCCCGACCACGCCGTCTTCTGCAAGACCGTGCGCGCGTTGAAAGGCGAGTACGGCTTTGACCATATCCTCGTCGTAGATCTGTCCGGCGCTGCGCTTCATATGCCCCATCCGGTGCAGACGGTTGCGCAGTTCCACCACATTGGAGCCCGACGCACCGGGTTTGAGCGTTTTGGTATGCACCGTCTCGCCCCAACCACCCTTTGCCAGCAACCGTTCCAGGCGCAGTTTTTCTTTCATCAGCGCGTTATATTCGCGGCCTGCCGGCGGCAGTGCCTTCATGAAACCTTCCGGTGAGGATTTCACAAAGTTCACCAGATAAGACCCGCGGTCACGATACGGCACCTGCCGCACGATCGCCTTGTCGACACGCGACGGCACAAGGACACCGGTCTGCACATCGCGTGCGTATTGCAGAAAGGTGCGGCTGAGGTCGACCTCAAGCGCGCCGAGGTCTGCTGCGCTGCGCGCATTGCGCATGCGGGTTTCAAGTCCGGCGAGATCATACCGTCCGGAGGGCAGCCCGTGATTGCCCGCCTCGCTCAGGGCCGCGATCAGGGCCGCACGTCGTTTACGGTCGCGCCCGTTCCCGGTCCAGATACTGTCATAGCCGTTTGCTTTATAAAAAGCGGCAATTTCGGAATCGCGCGCTGCGGCAGTTGCGACGGCCTGCCGGAAAGCTGTGCTCTGCGTCTGGGCAGCCAAGGGCGCGGGCGTGATGGTCAGAATGACAACAAAAGACAGAATCGCCACAAGGGCGTTCCGGAGCGTCGAAGGCAAAAGCGTGATCATTGTTAATCCTCACATTCAGGGCGGCCCGTCGTGTGTGCCGTTGCCGGCGGGGGCGTGTCCAATAACATTTCCGGGTTCTGTCAAGGAAACGTGAAAATGATGCAGTTACGCACCGGTTCCGCAGAAAAAGCTCTCGCACCCTGCATTGGCGGTTTTTTGCCTAAAATTAAGCGGAAATAGGGCATTGCGTTTTCACGTCTTGGTTAACAATCGGCTCTATGACATACAACTGTTGCATCTGGGACAGAGATGACGTGCCCGTGTAACATCACGGGTCAGGCAGGAACGAGGCAATAAATGCTATGATGAAAGACAGCTCAGCGGGCCTTTCAAGGCGTGCGTTACTGAAAGCTTTTGCCGCGACAACAGTGGTCGCCGCACCAACCTACGCAAACGCAGCAGGATTCCTCAGAGGATCAGGCGATATCAGGCGGATCCGGATGTATTCGGGGCGCACCGGCGAGCGTATCGACATGATTTACTGGATCGAGGGCAAGTATGTTGCCGAAGCGGTCAAAGAGGTAAATCATTTCATGCGCGACTGGCGCACTGATGGCGTCAAATCTATGGATCTGCGCACGGTCGACATCATGTCGGCGGCGCATAACATGATGGATGCCAGTGAGCCCTATATGCTGCTCTCGGGGTATCGCAGCCCACAGACCAACGCGATGCTGCGCGCACGGAGCCGGCGGGTGGCGAAAAATTCGCTGCACATGCAGGGCCAGGCCGCTGATCTGCGGCTGTCGACCCGATCGGTCAACCAGATGGCCAAAGCTGCGGCGGCCTGCCGGGGCGGAGGTGTCGGGAAATACTCCGGGTCCAACTTCGTGCACATGGACTGTGGCGTTGTCCGGACATGGGGCCGCTGAACCGCGCTGACATCTGACACACCAGAGGCGGCCTGCGGGTCGCCCTTTTGGTATCGGGAAGGGCGTCGTGCCAGGGATGTCCGGTGGCTGACCGGCACGCTTGTATCAGCCTGAACCTCTTTCCGCCTCTGTAAACATGGGCTTTTGCATCACCGGATGTTCTCACGCCGCTTCCCTGCACGGCTTCGAACACGGGTATACGGAGAGGTCCGCGACCGGAACGGCAGGAATTACAGGCCTCCTCTGCGTACAGGCAGCAGACCCCTGTTTCCCGCTGAGTACTCATAGCCGTTGCTGTCGTGCCCGGCACCCGTGTCCTGTAGCTCGCAAACCGGGGGTTTGCCGCTTACCTTTACGCAAGCCGGATAAAAGGGTCGCGATGCGAACCGTCTCAAGGGCATAACAGGGAAAACATCCGGTGCGCCGGTCTCATACGCTCTTTCCGGAGAAAGGTCCGGAAAAGCCGGGACGGACACCGGGCCTGAACCGAAGTGCAGGCAGGACGCATTGCACTCATTTGACGGAACCGCCGGGCCCCGATGTCCCCACAG
>CBDUCB010000066.1:0-15419 GCA_965365545.1 uncultured Roseobacter sp.
ACCAGATCCCGCACCAGCGCCTTGGCCTCTTCCCCCAGATCCCAGAGCGCTCGGGCCGGGCCGTCTCCGACCATCTTCTCCAGTTTTGTCTGATCTAACCGCTGCCCGCTGCCAAGCTGCCCGCCATTGCGACCGGACGCGCCAAAGCCCACCCTGTGCGCTTCGAGCAGCACAACCGACACGCCCGCCTGCGCGAGATGCAGGGCTGCAGAAAGTCCGGTATAGCCGCCGCCGATGACGCAGACATCCGCCGTGATATCGCCGTCAGGTGCGGGCCGGACGTCGGGCAGCTCAGTCGTCGCCGCATACCAGCTTGGCGGATACGTACCCTGAGTGTCATTTGCATACAGAAGATCCATGCCTCGGCCTTCTCCCGGTAAAAAGGTGGAGGCTGCGCGGTCAGGCCGCGCAGCAGGTCACACGTTGAGCAGCAGGTGTTCGCGCTCCCAGGGGGAGATCACCTGAAGAAACTCTTCATATTCCGCGCGCTTCACGATGGCATATACCCGCGCAAACTCAGGACCAAGGACTGCGTGCAGTGCCTGCGCCTCCTCAAAAAGATCGAGCGCAGAGCCCAGAACCTGCGGTATATCACCGTCGCCGTCATACGCATCGCCTTTGAATTCCGGCTTTGGCTTACGCTGATCAGTCAGGCCGAGATAGCCGCAGGCAAGGCTCGCCGCGATCCCGAGGTAAGGATTACAGTCCATGCCAGCCAGCCTGTTTTCGACACGCCGGGCGGCAGGGCTCGCGAGCGGCACCCGGATACCGGTGGTGCGGTTATCGCGGGCCCACTCAAGATTGATCGGTGCCGCACTGTCTTTCACATAGCGCCGGTAGCTGTTCACATAAGGCGCAATCACCGCCATGGCGTCAGGCATATGGTTCTGCAGCCCGGCGATGAAATGGTAAAATTCGTCGGTTTCTTCGTCATCCGGTCCGGAAAAGATGTTCGCTCCGGTCTTTGCATCGAGGATCGAATGGTGGATGTGCATGGCGGAGCCGGGTTCGTCCGCGATCGGTTTGGCCATAAAAGTCGCAAAGCAGTCGTGCCGGAGGGCTGCTTCACGGATGAGCCGCTTGAAATAGAAAACCTCGTCAGCAAGTTTCACCGGATTGCCGTGGCGCAGGTTGATCTCAAGCTGTCCGGCTCCGCCTTCCTGGGTGATCCCGTCGATCTCAAACCCCTGAGCTTCAGCAAAATCGTAAATATCGTCTATGACAGGGCCAAATTCGTCCACGGCGGTCATGGAATAAGCCTGGCGCGCCGCGGCCGGCCGGCCGGACCTGCCCATCATCGGTTTGATATCGTGTCCGGGGTCTGTGTTGCGGGCGACGAGGAAAAACTCCATCTCCGGCGCCACCACCGGCTTCCAGCCTTTTTCTTCGTAAAGCTGGCAGACGCGGCGCAGCACATTGCGCGGGCTGCAGGCCACAGCCTCGCCGTTGCGATCAAAGGCATCGTGGATCACCTGCAGCGTCCAGTCCCCGGTCCAGGGCGCCGCTGTTGCGGTGCTCATGTCCGGGCGCAGAACCATATCGCGTTCGATGAACCCGTCCTCTCCGGCCGCTTCGCCCCAGTCCCCGGTGATGGTCTGATAAAAGATACTGTCGGGCAGATGAAAATAATCCTGGCGTGCAAATTTCGTCGCCGGCACGGCCTTGCCCCGCGCGATGCCCGGCAGATCGGAAATGATACATTCCACCTCATCAAGCCTGCGCCCTTCAAGATAGGCCTGTGCCGCCTCAGGCAGCCCGTCGGTCCAGTCGCTCATCGCGTCCTCGCTTTCGTGAAAAAATCAGCCATCGTCCGGGCCACTTCCATCCGGTCGGTCGGCTGGTCAAGCTGTGCGGAAGCTGCCTCAAGCAGATCATCCGGCACAACGCCTTTGCCGCGGGTGCGGATCAGCCCGTCAATGAAATCAGCGTCATATTCGGGATGGGGCTGAATGGTCCAGAATGTATCGCCATAAAGCAGCCCGGCATTTTCGCAGAAGGCGTTGCTGGCGAATACTTCGGCCATTTCGGGCCGTTCGGTGACCTGATCCTGGTGCCAGGCGTTGATCGTGACGGTTTTCCCGTCCATCTGATATCCGGTTCGGCCGACCGACCAGCCGCCCGCAAACTTCTCTACCCGGCCACCCATCGCCTGGGCGATGATCTGATGGCCGAAACACACCCCGATCATCGGCTTGCCGGCAGCCCATGCGGCGCGGACAAACTCCTCAAGCGGCGCGATCCAGTCGTGATCTTCATACGCGCCATGCTTTGAGCCGGTGATCAGCCAGCCATCTGCGGCGTCAATGCCAGGCGGAAACTGCCCGTCAACGACGGCCCAGCCTTCGATCTCAAAGTCGTGACCCTCCAGCAGGCGCGCAAAATACTGATCATACGCGCCGTTTTCACGCATGTTATCGGGCGGATGCCCGGTGACGAGAACACCGATTTTCATATCACCTCCGCATCTTCACACAGTATCGAGATAGATAGTCACCTGCTCTGACGGGGTCAGTTCCTGCATGTAATGCAACTCCTGGCGTTTGGTCAGAACAAAATTCCGCACCAGCTCCGGCGTAAAAATCCGCGCAATTTCAGAACAGCCCTCAAAGGTGTCGATCGCGGTTTTCCAGTCCCCCGGGATCTGCGGGAGGTCGGCAGAATAGGCATTGCCGGTGATCGGAGCAGGCGGCTCTTTACCATCCTCAATACCATTTATCGCAGCCCCCAGAACGGCGGCCAGCATCAGATAGGGGTTCACATCCCCGCCCGACACGCGGTGTTCGATGCGCCGTGCCGCAGGAGCGCCAGATGGAATGCGGATCGCCGAAGTGCGGTTTTCGTAGGCCCAGGAAATGCCGGTGGGCGCATGACTGCCGGGAACCATCCGGTCAAAGCTGTTGGCGTGCGGCGCAAAGACCAGCGCCGAGCCCGGCATCGCCTTCAGACAGCCCGCTACAGCATGGCGCAGCATATCGGTGCCCTCGGGGCCACCGTTGTCAAAAACATTATTGCCGTCTTCATCCAGCACAGAGAAATGCACGTGCAGCCCCGAGCCCGGATAATCCTCATAGGGTTTGGCCATGAAACTCGCAGCAAAACCATGCCGTCGCGCCAGCCCTTTGACCAGCATCTTGAAAAGCCAGGCGTCGTCGGCCGCGCGCAACGCGTCATCGCAATGCATCAGATTGATCTCGAACTGACCCAGCCCGGATTCCGAAATGGCCGTGTCGGCGGGAATGTCCATCTCCTCACAGGCGTCATAAAGATCGGTGAAGAAGGTATCGAACTGATCCAGCGCCCGGATCGACAGGGTCTCGGCCGCCTTGCGCCGGCGACCGGAGCGTGGACTGACGGGCATTTCAAGCGTGCGACCGGAATCGTCGATCAGAAAAAACTCAAGCTCAACCGCGCAGACCGGTGTCAGCCCGCGTGCCTTGAACCGGTTGAGCACAGCGCGCAGGGCGTGCCGCGGATCGCCCTCATAGGGTTTACCGTTCTCGTGAAACATCCAGATCGGCAGAAGCGCCGTCGGCGCATCAAGCCACGGCATGGGCATAAAACCCCGCTCGGTGGGTTTCAGCACGCCGTCCCGGTCGCCGGAATCAAAAACCAGCGGGCTGTCATCGATGTCTTCCCCCCAGATGTCGAGGTTCAGCACCGACATCGGGAAACGGGTGCCGTTGCTTACGACGCCATCGGCGAAGCGGGCGGGAATGCGTTTGCCACGGGCCTGTCCGTTCAGGTCAGAGGCGGCCACACGAATCGTGCGGACTTCAGGATGTTTGCGGAGCCAGTCTTTCATATCTCACCAGTGTTAAGGCAGCACGCTCAGCGCGGCCTGCGCTCTGAATGCCCGTTTCTGATGCAGACCGCCAGTGAAATTTGATCAAATTATCTGAGACCGCCCTGAATGCAGCTTCCGGCGGCTATCGGGCGGTTATTTTCAGCGGATGAGATTGGGCCGAACACGCAGTTTGCTGCGCGTATGCTGTGGCAGGTGGCGGTTGAGTCGTGCGTTGATCAGGCCGAAAAGGCTGACGATCACCAGGGTCAGCAGAATGAAATACATCGCAAGAATCGGATAAGCGATAAAGGGGTTGAACGTCTTGTCGGCAAAATAGCTGGCGTAATAGAGCGCGTCGCCCCGTTGCTGCCAGGCCGGAAAGCCGGAAAAGAACACCAGCGCTGTGGACTGAAAGAGAAAGATCGCCTCGTTCGTATATGCGGGCCAGGCCAGCCGCAGCATGGTGGGCCAGATGACACGTTTAAAACGCGGCCAGCCCGACATGCCATAAGCATCGGCCGCCTCTGTGTCACCTTTCGGGATCGACTGCAGCGCGCCATAAAATATTTCACCGGTATAGGCCGCAGTATTGCAAAAGAGTACAATCAGCGCGCCCAGCCAGGCGGCGGTGAAAGGGTCAAAGAAGGGGTAATTCGATTTTAGGCTGAGAAAGAGAAAATACCCGAAAAAGAACTGAATAAAGAGCGGCGAGCCGCGAAAGATGAAGATGAACCATTCAGACGGTTTACGGATCAGCTTGTTGGACGAGCCTTTGCCCACGGCCAGTGCAGTCGCGAAAAAGAAACCAAACACAAGCGCGAAGAAACCGAAATAGATGTTCCAGATCATGCCGGAGCCGATAAGTGTGAACTGCTGGCACAGAGTAAAATCCTCGCGCGGGAGGAGGCGCTCGCCGATCCCGATCGATCTCAGGCCATAGTCCTGAATGGTCTGCCAGCAACTCACGCGGAGAAGGCCTTCTGCAGCGGGTCGTGCACCGCTGGGGCCGGGTAACAGGGGGCAACGGTCATGCTGCGGCCTTTCGCTGTGCTTCGCCGCCGGAGGTAGCCTGGCCGTGGGTCAGCCGCTGCATCAGGCGCTCGAGAACCACTTCTGAAATCCGTGTGAAGACGAGGTAAAACACCAGCAGCGCGAGGAAATACCACATCCGCCAGTCGCCGTGCGGGTAGTCCGTAAAGCGCGAGGTTTTGGTGCCGCCCAGTTCGCGGGCCCAGTACACGATATCTTCGATTCCAAGGAGGAACAGGAGCGGTGTCGCCTTGATCAGGACCATCCACAGATTGCTGAGACCTGGCAGCGCATAGACCCACATCTGCGGCACCAGCACGCGCCAGAAAATCTGGCGCTGCGTCATGCCGTAGGCCCCGGCGGTCTCGAGTTGTGCGTGGGGCACCGCACGCATCGCCCCGAAAAGAACGTTGGCGGCGAAGGCCCCGAAAACAATGGAGAATGTCAGAACAGCCAGAGAAAACCCATAAGTCTCGTGCACCCACTGCGGCGCATCACCGAGCGGCATCTTGGCGGCCTGACAGACAACGAAATCATTGCCCTGCCGGATCGGCTCAGACCAGTCGCGGCAAAGGGCCTTGTGACGCAGATATTCGATGCCCTGGTCAAGTGCGATCACGAAAAAGAGGAAAAACGCGATGTCGGGCACGCCGCGGACAAGCGCGATGTAGCTTTTGCCGAACCACCTCAGCGGTGCCACCGGGGAGCGCGCCGCCGACGCGCCGGCAAACCCGAAACCCAGCGCAACCGGGGCGGTGATCGCCAGAAGCAGCAGCACGGTGAACACAGACGTATAGATCGACATGTGTTTGCCGGTCGTCAGATAGCAGGCCATCCATGGCAGGTCCGTCAGGACACTCGGGTCTGTGCAGAAGCTGAAAATTGCGGGCCTCATGGCGGCTGAGCAGGGGAAAGAAACAAGTGAGGGGGCCGCGATATGCGGCCCCCCTCATGGCGGATCAGAAGGCGCCGCCGATTTCCCATTTGTCGAGCAGCGCGTTGAGCGTGCCGTCGTCCTTCATGGACTGGATGGCCGCATCGAACTTGTCGCGCAGCTCAGTATCGCTTTCACGCAGGCCCATGCCGATGCCGCCACCGATCATTTCTTCCTGCTCAAGGAACATCAGATCTGCGTCGTCAGCCTCGATCGGCGTAAGGAAGGCTTTGTCAGCCAGTACCGCGTCGGCCTCACCGTTCTTCACAGCAGCGATGGTTTCTTCGGGTGTCGCGAATTCGACAAGAGTTGCACCGGTGTCTGCTATGAACGCAGCCTGAATGGTATTGGTCTGCGCCGCGATCACGCCGTTGGCGAGATCAACATCGGCCGACAAAACCAGATATGCCGAAGGATCGGGCAGAGTGTAGTTCTGTGTGAAATCAATGACTTCTTCACGCTCATCGGTAATCGACATACCGGCGATGATGGTGTCGTAGTTGCCGGACACGAGGTTGGGGATGATGCTGTCCCACTCGTTTGTGACCCACTCACACGTCAGCTCAGCGCGCGCGCAGAGTTCATCGCCCAGTTCCCGCTCAAATCCGTCCACTTCGCCGGCGTCATTGATGAAGTTGTACGGAGGATAGGCGCCTTCGGTGCCCATGCGGATAGTTTTGCCGTGGCCGTCCGCAAAAGCGACGCCCGCCGTCAGCGCAAGAACCGCTGTGGTCAGAATAAGTTTTTTCATTGGTGATACTCCCGTTTGGTTTTTTTTAGGGGTGGTTACGCTGCCTGGGTTGCCGAAAGGAAACCCCGCAGACGTTCTGAGGAAGGCGCGCCGAAAAGCTGTTCGGGCGCGCCCTGTTCTTCGATCAGACCCTGATGCAGAAAGACCACGTGATCCGACACATCAGCGGCCAGTTTCATATCATGCGTGACGATCATCATGGTCCGGCCTTCGGTGGCCAGATCCTTGATGACACGCACAACTTCCTGCTCCAGTTCAGGATCAAGGGCAGAGGTCGGTTCATCGAACAGGAGCGCCTCGGGTTCCATGCAAAGCGCGCGCGCAATGGCGGCGCGTTGTTGCTGGCCACCTGAAAGCTGCGCGGGATAGGCATCGCATTTATCGCCGATGCCGACCTTTTCAAGATATCCGCGCGCGGCCTTTTCGGCCTCGTCGCGGTCCCGTCTGAGCACCGTGACCGGCGCCTCCATCACGTTTTGCAGAATGGTCATATGCGCCCAGAGATTGAACTGCTGAAACACCATGCTGAGGTTCGTTCGGATCCGCAGGACCTGCGCTGCATCTGCGGGGCGGCGATGATGTCCGGTGCCTTTCCAGGTGACAGGTTCACCCTTGAAAATGACCTCGCCTTCCTGGCTGTCCTCAAGCAGATTACAGCAGCGCAGCAACGTCGATTTGCCTGACCCGGAAGACCCGATCAGCGAGATCACATGACCCCGGGGGGCGGTGATATCGACGCCCTTTAGCACCTCGAGCGTGCCGTAGGCTTTGTGAAGCCCCTGAATTTCGATAACCGGTGCTGGAGTGGTCAAGGCAGGTGTCTCTGTTCTGTTTCGATGGGGTATATGCAGTGAGTTTTTCTACTTTTGCAACGCGTAATGCGGTTTCGGTGCTTTTGCGGAAGAATATGGGCGCCTGATGCTCTTCATAGTGGCGGAAAGGGTTCCGCCAGATAGGCTTCCGGGGGGATAAAGACCACATCGCGCAGCATCAGGCAGTCGCGGTCCGCGTCGGAAAGGCCGGCCACTGCGTTGCGCAGGCACGTCAGCATGCGGGCAGCATCCTGGCCGGGGCCGGTGATAAACGGCAATCCCGGGGTTGGTCGCGTGCCGGCCAGCACCCGCAGGTCCGCCGCCACCGGATCGTCGCGGCAGATCAGAGCCCAGGTGACAGCGTCAAGGGAGGCGAGGTCCGCCCCGGCGGCGGCAACCGCGCGGGCCGAGCTGAGATGGCCGCCGGTCTCAAGAATGCTCTCTGAAAAGCTGAAATCAAAATTGTTTTCCGCAAGATGTCCTTCAATCGCGGCCCAACCCGACTGTGATCTTACGTCGTTGCGGGCCAATGTCGCGCCACGGAACTCCGCCAGCAACTGACGCGGATCGTCTTTGCGCACGACAATAACCGACCGGTAATAACCCGGCGGACACCCGGTGAGCCCGTAATCCGGCGTGCCAACCAGTTTTACCCGGTCATGAAGGCCCGAGCGGAACGGCAGCCCGCAGGTCTGCGACAGCACCAGGTCCGGGTCCTGCCAGGTCACGTGCGGATCGGTCGTGCGGTCGAGGTCCGGCGGGGCATCGGGCAACTGGTCGCGGATCAGCGCCCACAGCCTGTCATTGGCCTGCCGCGTGACAGGCGTGTCGTACATCGGCAGGCTGGCCGTCATTCCCCGTTGTCGACGGACTGGCGTACCAGCGCCGAATCGCGGTCGCTGATGCCGAGGAAGTTGCTGATCATACGCACAAGTGCGTCTTCTTCCTGCGCCCGGTCACCGTCGGCCAGTACAACCTCCCAGAGCGCGGCCAGTACGGCGCGCCGCTCTTCATAGGGTACGGCATCTTTGATTGCGCGGGTAAAGCGAACCGTGTCGGGCGCTTCTGCCTCCAGTCCTTCCGCTTCGCTGCGCAACGCCGCGGTGCCGCCCGGGCCCAGCCCGTAGCGGCGCGAGACAATCGCATCGATGCGCGCCTTTTCCCGGTCTGAATAATCATTGTCAGAACGTGCGACCCGCACGAGCAATGCAGTCAGCGCCAGACGGGCATCCTCGTCGGGCAGCTCAGTGTCATCAGGCTGCGTCAGCCTCTTCAGAAGTTCTCCGAACATGACAGGGATATAGGTGTTTTTTGTGCAATGGCCAATGTCAGTTTTCGCGCAACGCAGCTTCCCTTGCGGCAGCTATATCTGCGTCGGTCAGGCCGAGAGCCGTCTCAATTGCCATCAACTGAACCTCTTCGTCCTCGTCTCGCGCCCCGTCTGCAAGCGCCACGGACCACATGGCATCCGCCAGCGATTTACGATCCGCATAATCCACCTCGTCGCGCAGTATCTGAGCAAATTCCGGCGTGCCGGGAGCATGCCGTTCCAGGGCCTCGCAGGTGGCTCGCAGTTTTGCCGCCTCCAGAGGTTTCAGCCCGAACGTGGCACTGAGGATGCGGTCAATCTGGCCAACCTCCGAAGCCTTGTAATTGCGGTCCGCCATCGCCACACGCACCAGCAAAGCGCCCAGAGCCAGCTGCGCATCCGGTTGCGGCAGGGGCTCGGGGCTCTTTTTGCGACGGGGAAAGAGACGTTCAAACATGGCAGGGCTCCGCCGCCTGAACATTCCGGACTGCCCGCGGGACGAAAAACGGGGGCTTGGGCACCCGGTCTGCGATCATCGGCGCAGGCGAAGGTCCGGGGTGGCAGGGTCTTACCACGCGCAGAATCCGGGACGTGGCGAGTACGAACGGGGCAAACAGCAGAACCATGCCTTATCCTGCCACGGGCGGTGCCGGGGTCAATCTTTTTCGCGCGGATTTTGCAGCTTTGCAAAACATGTGCTGAGGCGCACGGCTTCCTCAGCCAGCCCCCAGGGCGGGTTGATCACGAATAGCCCTGATCCGACCATCCCGTGACCCGGACGGGCGGGGGGGAAACGGACTTCATGGCAAAAGGCGTCGGGCCGGTTATCCTTCAGAATGCGGACCATGCCGGCCTGAGCACCCGATGTCAGTACCGGATACCACAGAACAACAAGGCCGACATTCCAGGCCCGTGTGATGCGTGAAATATGCCCGGGAATTTCCGCATAATCGCTTTTCTGCTCATAGCTCGGGTCGATCATTATCATGCCCCGGCGCGGTGTCGGAGGCACCAGCGAATGCGCCAGCTCAAACCCGTCGCGGTGATAGCACCGGGCCTTTGTAGCCGACGTCGCATACTCCAGTGCTGCAAATTCACCGGGGTGCAGTTCCGCAAAATGCAGCGTGTCGCCGGGCCGCAAAAGCTGCGTGGCTATGAGCGGGGATCCGGGATAGGCGCGGGGACCGCTGATGTCGCGTTGTGCCGTGAGCACCCGGCTGTAGGGATGTTCAGACGGAAAAAAATCCGCCACCCGGTCAATACCCTGAGCAGCCTCTCCGGTTTTTAAGGCTGAATCGTCCTCAAGATCATAAAGCCCGCGCCCGGCATGCGTTTCGATGTAGGAGAGCGGTTTATCCTTTGCCGTCAGGTATTCGAGCATCCAGGACAACAGCCCGTGTTTATGCACATCTGCAAGGTTCCCGGCATGATACATATGTTGATAGCTCAGCATCTGCCCCGTTTAGCGCATGATAAGTCAGGCGCAAGAGTATGCAGCAGCTGACGCCCGGGGATGCTTTGCCGTTGTCGTGCCCGGGTTTCAGGGGTCAGCTGATCAGACGCAGCGCCGCAGACCTGATCGCGGCCAGATCACCCGGCGCAGAAGTACCGCGCGACAGAACCCTCAGACCGACGACAAGTGACATCAGAGAGGTGGCAGTTTCTTCGGGGTCGATGTTTTCGGGGATACTGCCCCGGGTCTGACCTTTGCGGATCATATCGCCAAAAAAAGCTTCGACCGCACCCAGCGACTCCCGCACGATCTCTTTTATGCTGTCGGGCTGATGCGGCAGTTCAAGCGCCGTGTTTACCAACAGACACCCACGGTAATCCGCGCCCGACGAGGCTTCGGCAATCAGGTGATCGAAGAGACCGGAGATCGCTGCAACCGGGTCATCCTTCTGCGCAAGCTCGTTAAGCTGTGCTGCTCTGTTTGTCAGGTCATACCGCCGGAGCGCCCGTGAGAACAGCTCACGTTTGGATCCGAAAGCATTGTAAAGGCTGCCCTTATTGATGCCCATGCCATCGATAAGGTCAGACATTGATGTGCCTTCATACCCCTTGTCGATAAATATCGCGATGGCCTTGTCGGTCACATCATCAATGTTGAATGACTTCTCCCAGGGCACGTCAGAATTCTCCTTCGCGCTTTGATATAGAACTGTAGACTGATCGTTCAACACGATTGCGTGAGTGATTTGACTGATCGGTACAGTAATTTCGTCTGATGCGGACAGAGCGTCACAATCCCGGAAGGAAGCGGAGCAATGACAGATTTTCAGATACATACGACAGAGACTGCGCCCGCCGCCGCGCGCCCGGTTCTGACACGCGTCGGGCAGGCATATGGTTTTGTGCCCAATCTGCTGGCCGTGATGGCTGAGGCGCCTGCCCTGGCGGAAGGCTATGCGACACTGTCGCGGATTTTTGACAAGGCTGACCTGAGTGAGACAGAGCGCCAGATCATTCTCATGACCAATAACCGGCTGAACGGTTGTTCCTATTGTATGGCGGCCCACACCACGAATTCCGGAATCAAGGGTGTACCGGAAGATGTCATGCGGGACCTGCGTGCGGGAGCCGAACTCAGCGACCCGAAGCTTGAAGCGCTGCGCCGGTTCGCTGTGGTGATTAACGAGAGCCGCGGTTGGCCTTCTGACGAGCAGGTTGAGGCGTTTCTCAACGCCGGTTACAGCCGCCGGACCATGCTGGAGGTGATCTTGGGCACATCCTTGAAGGTCATGTCAAATTACACCAACCACATTGCGGCAACGCCGCTGGATGATGAATTCAGCGCTGACCGCTGGGAAGATCCCGGCCGCGCAGATGCCGGCTGAAAAACAGCAGGTGTTACGTCGGATCCGGCGCGCCGGTGATGGAACCGAGGCATTTTATAAGGTGGATACATTGTCTTTTCCGGACATTTACTGCCACCTTTTCACGGATCAGCATCTTTCAGTTGCTATAACACGACAACGGCAAGCATTGGTCCCCGATGCGGACGTTCTTGCAGAGTCTTGGGGGTACATCGCGCAGCCTGATCCGCAGTGAGGGGGCTTTTCGTGGCCCGGAGATCCGCGTGCGCAGAAGCCCGGAAACCTGGACAAAAGTGCAACCGCGCACGTTAAACGAGGCGGGAGATTTCCTTCGCCGCGCGGATGAAATCGCGAAAAAGCGGATGCGGATCAAAAGGTTTTGACTTCAGCTCCGGATGGAACTGCACCCCGATAAACCAGGGATGATCCGACCATTCCACGATCTCCGGCAGCTTTCCGTCCGGGGACATTCCCGAAAAGCACAGGCCCGCTGCCTCAAGCTGCTCACGATACTTGATATCGACTTCATAGCGGTGCCGGTGGCGCTCATCGATAGACGTTTTGCCGTAAACCTCCGCGACCCGCGAGCCTTCCTTCAGCACGGCGTCGTAAGAGCCCAGCCGCATGGTGCCCCCCTTATCGTCGCCCACCTTGCGGCTGACACGCGCGTTGCCCTGCACCCACTCCTTGAGATGATACACCACGGGCTCAAAACGCTTCTTGCCGGCTTCATGATCGAACTCCTCAGAACCGGCCGCGGCGATATCTGCCACATTGCGCGCGGCTTCTATAACGGCCATCTGCATGCCGAGGCAGATGCCGAGATAGGGCACCTTGCGGGTACGGGCGAATTCGGCCGCCTTGATCTTACCCTCGGTGCCGCGTTCTCCGAACCCGCCGGGGACAAGGATTGCATGAAACCCTTCCAGATGGGGCGCGACATCCTCAGCCGCATCAAAGATTTCGGCATCGACCCACTCGACCTTCACCCTCACGCGGTTCGCCATGCCCCCGTGCGTCAGCGCCTCGGCAATCGATTTATAGGCATCCTCGAGCTGCGTATACTTGCCCACAATGGCAACTTTCACCTCGCCTTCCGGGTTGTGAACCCGGTCGGAAACATCATCCCAGACGGTCATATCCGGGCGCGGGGCAGGGGAAATGTCAAAGGCATCCAGAACCGCCTGATCAAGACCCTGTGCGTGATAGGCCAGCGGCGCGTCATAAATCGTCGACAGATCATAGGCGGCCACAACTGCCTCTTTGCGCACGTTGCAAAAGAGCGCAATTTTCTCGCGTTCCTTCTCGGGGATCGGCTGTTCGGAGCGGCACACAAGAATATCAGGGGCGATTCCGATGGATTGCAGCTCTTTGACCGAGTGCTGCGTCGGCTTGGTTTTAAGCTCACCCGATGCGGCCAGATACGGCAGCAATGTCAGATGCATAAAGATGCACTGCCCGCGCGGTTTGTCATGACTGTACTGGCGGATTGCTTCGAAAAACGGCAGGCCTTCGATATCGCCCACCGTACCGCCGATCTCGCAGAGCATGAAATCCACCTCGTCGTCGCCGATATCGAGAAAGGCTTTAATCTCATTGGTGACGTGCGGGACAACCTGAATGGTTTTGCCGAGATAGTCGCCGCGGCGTTCTTTTTCGAGCACGGTGGAGTAGATCCGTCCCGACGACACCGAATCCGTCATACGGGCGGGCACGCCGGTAAAGCGTTCGTAATGGCCCAGATCCAGATCGGTTTCCGCGCCGTCGTCTGTCACAAAGACCTCGCCGTGCTCAAAGGGCGACATCGTGCCGGGATCCACGTTAAGATAAGGATCAAGCTTGCGCAGTCTCACCGAAAACCCGCGCGCCTGCAAAAGAGCACCCAGAGCCGCCGATGCAAGTCCTTTGCCCAGCGAAGAAACCACACCACCGGTGATGAAGATATAACGTGCCATGCTCTGAAAGCTCCCGTGTCGTCAGCAGAGACCGCGCAGACCCTGGAAAACCAGTAAAATCCGTCCGGGCGGGCCATGAAGTTTCACAGCACCACGGGATTTAAGGGTATCAGGATTCGCATGTCAAAAGCAAGCTGCACCGCAACATGATGTTGCGCTTTACGTGCATGCCGCAAGGTCTGGTTAGTTTTATTCGAGTGTCGGCACCAGGGGCGCATTATCACCGGGTGCCGGGGGCAGCAGATCGTCGCCTTCGGGTCCCGCAGGGGACGCGGGCTCGTTCAGCGCCGGCGGGGTCACGCCGAGGCGGTCCACAACCGAAGATCCGGAGGCATTCTCGGCTGCGAAAATAGTCAGCGTGATAGAGGTGCAGATAAATGCAATCGCAAGCAGCCAGGTCAGCTTGCCAAGGGCTGTTGCCGCGGCACGTCCCGATACGGCACCACCGCCGCCACCGCCCATGCCCAGACCACCGCCTTCGGAGCGCTGAAGCAGAACAACTGCGATCAGGCTGAGAGCGAGGATAAGGTGGACGATCAGGACGACGTTTTCCATGGAAACCTTCGGGCTGTGGTTCGGGCTTTCGGGGTATCTAGGCAAGTTTGCCCCGGCTCGCAAGGGAGGAATGCGCAAAGGGCGCATGTGCCGGTGCTGTGCTGCCTGCTCCGGTTTTCCCGGTACACACGACCAGATCGCAGGGTTGTTCTGATGCGGCACGTCCGACCGCCGCCGCGCAGGGCGTTTCGCTGGATCTCAGGGGTTCACAGGGAAAGACCGTCGCGCGAAGCAACGGTCTTCTGGAAGCAATGTGTTCTCGCGCAAGCTCTAAGAGGTTTATCCTGGAAATGAGGCGCTACAGATGTGCTTCCTTGCGGCGATCATAGCACGAAACAAGCGGATCCGGATGCGTTTGTTTTTGTTGTCCGGCGGCATCTTACCGGGCGAGGACGGAACCGCCCTCAGAATCGGTTTTGCCCTGCTGGACATTCGGGGCGGCGCGTTGTCATGATGGGCCATGCCGCATGATCATTCCGACCACCCGCACAGCCTTCTGCCCTCTGATCCTGATTTACGGGTCCGGACGCTCGAGACGATCCTCACTCGCAAAGGTCTGGTCGATCCGGCTGCGCTGGACGAGATCATCGATACCTATGCCCACAGGATCGGACCCCGCAATGGCGCGCGGGTTGTCGCCAGGACCTGGACTGACCCTGCGTTCCGCAAAGCGCTGATGGAAGACGCCACCCCGGTGGTGGCCGGGATGGGCTATTACGGGCGTCAGGGCGAGCACATGGTTGCGGTTGAGAACACCGATGAGGTGCACAACATGGTCGTTTGCACACTCTGCAGCTGTTATCCCTGGCCGTTGCTGGGCATTCCGCCGGGCTGGTACAAATCCGATGCCTACCGGGCGCGGGCCGTGCGCGAACCGCGCAAAGTACTTGCCGAATTCGGGGTTACTCTGCCTTCCGGAACGGCTGTGCGCGTCTGGGATTCCACGGCCGAGGTCCGTTATCTTGTGATACCGCAGCGCCCGGATGGTACAGACGGGTTGTCGGAAGATGAGCTGATGGCGCTTGTGACCCGCGACAGCATGATCGGTACCGCCCTTGCAGGACAGACCGGATGAGCCGGGCGCATGATATGGGCGGGCGTTTCGGCGACGGTGCGGTCACGCCCGAACCGGAGACGCCGGTATTTCACACTGACTGGCATGCGCGGGCGCTGGCTCTGACGCTGGCCTGCGGGGCGCTGGGAAAGTGGAACATCGATGTCTCCCGTCACGCCCGCGAAAGCCTCTCGCCGACAGACTATGCGCGGTTTTCTTACTATGAGAAATGGATGGCAGGACTTGCGGACCTGCTGGCGGATACCGGTCTGGTAAGCCGCGAAGAGCTGTCCGGCCAGGCACCGGTTCAGAGCGGACCAAACGACAGAATGCTGACCGCCGACCGTGTGGCATCCGGGCTCGCAACAGGAGGGCCGGCGGACCGGCCCTCTGATATCGCACAGCAGTTTGCGCCCGGGG
>CBDUCB010000067.1:0-15278 GCA_965365545.1 uncultured Roseobacter sp.
CTCGACCCCCGCCAGTCGCGGCACGTCTGCCTCATAGGCGCTGAGCAGCACAAAACGGTCAGACGAGGTGTAGTAAAAGCGCGTCAGCTCATCATACCCGTTCACTTCACGCCCCGCCGGCTCATCAAAGAGACCGCGGCGTTCGTAGTCATAGCAGAAGGGGATCTGCGCCAGACCGCTGAGTGCGGAAAGCGAGGTGCGCGGACGCCCGATGCGGCCGGTGCGGTATTTCTGGTAAAGCGCGGCCGCAATGCCCAGCGAGCCGCCGAAGCCGCACATGACGTCAATGGTGCCGACATGGGCGTGCTCTTCGGGCGTATCCATGGTGCCGCCGAAGCGCAGCATGATACCCGTGGTGGCCTGCACCAGATCGTCATAGCCGAGATAATTGGTCCGGGGTCCGGGCCGTACACCGCCGAAACAGTCAAGTTTGCAGAAGATCGCCTCAGGGTTCAGCTTTTTCAGACCTTCGACGTCAAGCCCCATCGCTTTGACCTGGCGGTCCGGCGCGTTCCAGACGATCACATCGACGGAGGCCACCAGCTTTTCAAAGACCTCGCGGCCCTCGGGCGAGGACATATCCGCGAGGATCGAGCGTTTGCCGCGGCCATGCGAGAGGCTGAAAATCACGGTGTTCCAGCAATCATAGTTGGGCGTTGCGGGATCGAGCTTGATTACCTCGGCACCGAAACGCGCCAGATACGACACCGAATGCGGCCCTGCGATTACGTTGCACATATCAAGCACGCGCACACCATCGAGCCAGCCGGTTTTCTCCAGCGCCGCTTTCGGTTTCGGCAGTTTGGTCGGCAGCGCGCGCAGGGTTTTCAGCGCGGCGGCCACCTCGACGGTGCGGCGCGGTCTGGGCTCAAGCATCTCCTCGCCGCTTTCCTCCAGCCAGACCATCGGGCCGGGCTGTGTCATCGGGCCGAACTCCGGATCATCCACCTCGATCATCAGGCCGGTGGTCTCGGCATGGTCGTCATTGATCCATTCCTGCAGCCAGCGCTGCGGTGCGCCAGGGAACTTACCCCGGCCAAAGATACGCTCCCACTCCTTGGCGGTGCGCGTCATGAAAACCTCTTTCATGCGCTCGGAGATCTTGTCCGCCCAGAATTTCGGCAGCGGATAAACCCCGAGTGACACGTCGGATTTCCACTCGCTCAGCGGCAGGTAGGTGTCTTCTTCCTCGCTCAGACCTTCGGCCACCAGATCATCATAGATTCCCATGGTTTTCAGGCAGCGTTTGGCATGATGCTTGTGGCTCGGGCAAACGACATAGAACATCCGCCCGTCTTTGCATTTGTAGCTGCGATAGAAGGGATCGAGCAGTTCCTGAAGCTCGTCATAGGTCACATTCATCGGCAGACCTTCAACGCGGCGGCGCTCGATCTCGGCCTCGCGCTGTGTTTTGTAGCGCTCGGGGTAATTATCCACCTTGATCGAGTTATAGCACAGGCCTTCCATCACGGCAGAGGCCAGCGGCACTTCGATGTGATCACCGTGCCCCGTTTTCTCGCGCGACTGCAGCGCAAGGACAACGGCAGAGGCCGCAAGTGTTGTGCCATAGGCGGAGGCCAGCGGCAGCGGTGAAAAGGACGGGTTCACGCCCATCAGGACGCGGTTGAGCCCCATATCGGTAAAGACACCTGACTGGGCGGCGATAACGCTCTCAAAGGCGCGCCAGTTGCAGCGCAGTTCGTCATTGGAGGCAAAGCCGGGAATGGAAAGCGTAATGAGGTCCGGCCACTGCTTGCGCAGCTCCACAAAATCGATCCCAAGGCGCTTCATGACGCCGGGGCGGAAGCTCTCGACCACGATATCGGCCTCATCGATCAGCTCGCGCGCCTGCTGCAGGCCATCCGCATCCTTGAGATCAATGTTCACGATCAGCTTGTTGCGGTTCAGCGTGGCATTGGCCGGGCTTTCCCAGAGCGGGCCTGCGGGCGGGTCTATATGGATGACCGTTGCACCGAGGTCCGCGAGGATCATCGCGACCGCGGGTCCTGCAATGTACTGGCCGAAGTCGATAACCTTGACGCCCGTCAGTGGCAGGAGTGATGAGGTGCCTTTGTTCATATTCGCAATCCGGTATGACAATTCAGTTTCAGGAGGTGGCGGAGCGGCCAGTGCGGCCGCTCCGCCCGTGTTGCATTACTCAGCAGGTTGCTTTGTCACCAGGTGATGCAGGCTTGCTTCGGACCCGAAATCCTCTTTCAGCCAGCGCAGAAGCGACAGCGAAAGGATGACCAGAACCGGTATCAACGGCAGTGCCACCACGATGGTCGATGTCTGCACCGGTTTCAACCCGCCAAGCTGGATCAGGGCCACGCCCACAGCGGCGAGGATAAAGGCCCACGTCAGGCGGATGGAGCGTTTGGGCTCCTGATAGCCTGAGAGCTTGCGCGAGGTGACCGAAGCCAGAACGTATGCCGCACTGTCGAGCGTGGTCGCCAGAAAGATGAAGCACAGGACCACAAAGACCGCAGTGATCAGCCCGGGCATCGGCATGGTGTTCAGGATCGCCTGGACGGTTGCGGGGATGCCGCCCTCGCTCAGGATCGCCGAGACATCGAGCTTGCCTGAAACCTGCAGATCAAGCGCATAGCCGCCCCAGACCGCAAAGAAGACCCAGCACCCGAGTGACCCCCAGACCAGTTCGGCCACGATCAGCTCACGGATGGTCCGGCCGCGCGAGATGCGCGCCACGAAAAGGCCCATCATCGGCGCATAAGCAATCCACCAGGCCCAGTAGAAAATGGTCCAGTCCTGCGGAAAACTCGAGTGCGTTACGGGATCGGTCCATGTGCTCATGGTGACAAAATTCGAGGCCATCTGGCCAAAGCTGTTCACCCAGCCTTCGATGATGAAAATCTTCGGGCCGACGATGAAAGTGAAGGCCAGAAGGAAGATCGCGAGCAGGACGTTGGTGTCCGACAGGATCTTGATGCCTTTGGAGAGACCAAACCAGACGCTGGCACCGAAAATCGCGGTCCAGATTGCGAGAATGCCCAGATCAAGACCAAGCGAGGGGGCCACGCCAAACTGCCCGCTGACGAGGGTGGAAACCAGCGGCACGGCGAGCCCCAGAGAGGTGCCGACACCGCCGACGATGCCAAAGACCACGATGGCATCGAGCAGCACACCGCCCCAGCCGTCAGCGTGATCCCCCAGCACACCGCGCGCGGCGACCGACAGGCGCACGCCGGGCTGACGGCGGACATACATGGAATAGGCGATCGGGATCGCGGGCAGACAGTAGATGGCCCAGGGGGTCAGACCCCAGTGAAACTGGCCGTAGGTCAGCGCCCATTCTGCCGCAGCAGCCGACATCGGCTCGACGCCGAAGGGAGGGCCCTGCATGTAGTAGATGGGTTCGACCCATGCCCAGTTGACGATGGCAATACCGATACCGCCGCAGAAGATCATCGCAATCCAGCTGAAATAGCTGAATTCGGGCGCATCATCGGGGCCGCCAAGGCGCACGTTGCCATAGCGGCTGATGGCGAGGCCGACGAGGAAAACGACAGCGCCGAAGCCTGCCAGCAGATAGAGCCAGCCGAACTGACCGGTCGCGAAAGCGAAAGCGGCGCTGACAGCAGCAGGGCCTGCTTCGGGGAACATGATCATCGGGGCCACGACCGCGATGAGGACAGCCAGAGAGGGTATGAAGACCCGGCGGTCAAGCCGGTCATCTCCTGAATTGTGGTGTTGCATTTTTTTGCTCCTCCCGCACCAGACCTGTTGGTTTTCCTCCCGGCTGGTCGCGGCAATTGATGTAATGTTAAAACAGGGGTGTCTCGTTACGGGTTGCTCAGCCTGCCATCCGGATCCAGCGCGCAGCCTTTTCCGCAATCATCAGGGTCGGTGCGTTGGTATTGCCGCTGGTGATTTCAGGCATGACGCTGGCATCCACCACGCGCAGGCCTTTGACACCGCGGACCCGCAGCCGTGCATCCACGACAGCGGCAGGGTCATCATCACGGCCCATTTTTGCGGTGCCGGTCGGATGAAAAATCGTATTGGCGATGTCGCCTGCAAGTTTTGCAAGCTCGTCGTCGGACTGAAACTGTACGCCCGGCTTCCATTCCTCGGGTTTGTACTTCTGCATTGCCGGCCGCGACATGATCTCACGCACCTGGCGCAGGCTGTCGGCCGCAATACGGCGGTCCTGGTCCGTGTCGAGATAGTTCGGCTGAATGAGCGGTGCGTCGTCAAAGCGGTTCGAGCGGATGCGCACGTGCCCGCGGCTTGTGGGGTTGAGGTTGCACACACTCGCGGTCATCGCCGGGAAGGGATGCAGATCCTCGCCGAAGGCATCGAGACTCAGCGGCTGGACGTGATATTCCAGGTTGGCATGTGCCTGACCCGGGTCAGAGCGCGTGAAAGCACCAAGCTGGCTGGGCGACATGCTCATCGGACCGGAGCGTTTGAACGCGTATTCGAGACCGATTTTCGCCTTGCCCACCAGTGAGTTGGCCAGCGTGTTGAGGGTCTGCGCGCCCTCAACCTTGAAGACCGCCCGGATCTGCAGGTGGTCCTGCAGGTTTTCACCCACACCGGGCAGATCGTTCACCACGGCAATCCCGTGCTCTTTGAGCACTTTTGCAGGGCCGATGCCCGAAAGCTGGAGGATCTGTGGCGAGCCGATGGCGCCGGCAGAGAGAATGACCTCACCGCTGGCCCGGACGGTCACGGCATCTCCGCCACGGCGCACGAGGGCCCCTGCACAGCGCTGCGCACCGTCGGCGTCCGCCTCGAACACGAGGCGTTCGACCTGGCTTTCGGTCCAGACCGTCAGGTTTTTGCGGTTCTTTACGGGACGCAGAAAGGCTTTCGCCCCGTTCCAGCGCCAGCCGCCTTTTTGCGTAACCTCGAAATATCCCACACCGGCATTGTCGCCGCTGTTGAAATCATCGGTGCTTTCGATGCCTGCCTCATTGGCTGCCGCCGCAAAGGATTCCAGTACATCCCAGCGCAGGCGCTGCTTTTCGATGCGCAGCTCCCCATCATGCCCGTGCAGGTCGGAAAACCGGCTGTTATCGCCTGTCGCGGGGTCGGCACCGCCATCGAGTTTGTAATGCTGCTCATGGGCTTTGAAATCGGGCAGAGCCTTGTCCCATGACCAGTCATCATCGCCGGTAAGCTTTGCCCAGTTGTCATAGTCCCGCGCCTGACCGCGCATATAGATCATGCCGTTGATCGACGAACAGCCGCCCAGGGTTTTACCGCGCGGATAGCGCAGTGTCCGGCCGTTCAGGCCCGGCGTCGCCTCGGTCTGATAAAGCCAGTCGGTGCGCGGGTTGCCGATGCAGTAAAGATACCCCACAGGAATGTGGATCCAGATGTAGTTGTCCTTTTTGCCGGCTTCGAGCAGCAGAACCTGCTTTTTCGGATCCGCGCTGAGGCGGTTTGCCAGCAGGCACCCGGCAGTGCCGGCGCCCACGATGATGTAATCAAACGGTGCCTGTGGCATATCCTGTCCCCCCGGCCCTGAGATCAGCGTGATACAGGCATGGCGAATTCGGCACCTTTCGAGATGCTTTCGGGCCAGCGCTGCATGATGGATTTCTGCTTGGTGTAGAACCGCACGCCTTCTTCGCCGTAAGCATGCATGTCGCCGAAAAGGCTTTTTTTCCAGCCGCCAAAGCCATGCCAGGCCATCGGCACAGGGATCGGTACGTTGATGCCGACCATGCCGACCTGGATCTTGCGGCCGAACTCGCGGGCCACGTTACCGTCGCGGGTAAAGAGGCTCACGCCGTTGCCAAATTCATGCGCGTTGATCAGATCGACACCTTCGGCAAAATCCGCCACCCGCACACAGGAGAGGACCGGGCCGAATATCTCCTCGCGGTAGATGGTCATATCGGGTGTGACATTATCGAAAAGCGAGCCGCCCATCCAGAAACCGTTTTCGTGTCCTTCGACGGTGTGTCCGCGCCCGTCCACGACCAGATCGGCACCTTCGGTCAGACCCTTTTCGATATAGCCGGTGATGCGCTGGTGAGCTGCACCGGTCACAATCGGGCCCATTTCGGCGTCCATCTCAAGACCGTTTTTGATGTTAAGCCCGCGCGCACGCTCAGCCAGCATCGGCACGATTTTATCGCCGACATCACCGACCAGTGTTGCAACCGAGATCGCCATGCAGCGCTCGCCTGCTGATCCATAAGCGGCTCCTATCAGTGCATCGACAGCCTTTTCCAGATCCGCGTCCGGCATCACCAGCATGTGGTTTTTCGCCCCGCCCAGCGCCTGAACGCGTTTGCCGTGCCGCGCGCCGGTCTCATAGATATAATTGGCGATCGGGGTCGAGCCCACAAAGGAAACCGCCTGCACGTCCGGGTGCTCCAGCAGCGCATCAACCGCGACCTTGTCGCCCTGAACCACGTTAAAAACGCCGTCAGGGAAGCCTGCTTCTTTCATCAGGTCCGCATAGATCAGCGACGGTGTCGGATCGGTTGGAGAGGGTTTCAGCACGAAAGTGTTGCCTGCCGCAATGGCCACCGGGAACATCCACATCGGCACCATGACGGGGAAGTTGAACGGCGTGACACCGGCGCAGACGCCGAGGGGCTGGCGCAGAGTCCAGTTGTCGATACCGGTGGAAACCTGATCGGTGAAGTCTCCCTTGAGAAGCTGCGGGATGCCGCAGGCGAACTCGACGATATCAATGCCGCGCTCAACTTCACCGCGTGCATCGGTGAAAACCTTGCCGTGCTCTGCGGTAATGGCGCGCGCCAGATCATCCTTGTGCTCATTCAGCAGGTTGAGAAACCGGTTCATGATCCGCGCACGGCGGATGGGCGGCGTGTCAGCCCATGCGGGGAATGCGGCCTTTGCGGCGGCGACGGCCTGGCCCACTTCTTCCGCGGTGGCCAGCGCCACTTTGCCTGTGACAGCACCGGTGGCGGGGTTGAACACCTCCTGTACCCGGTCGCGATTTCCGGAAATTCCGGTGCCGCCGATATAGTGGCCGATCTCGCTGATTGTCATGTCGCTCTCCATAGCTGAATTTGGGCCTTACTTAAGGGTAACGACCCGGACAAATCCAATGACTAATGATGCGATATGATATAAGCTGAATTTATATGACCCGGACCGCCGAACTCAGAACCCTGCAGGCCTTCCTGACTGTGGCGCAGGAAGGCAGCATTTCGCGCGCAGCAGACGTTCTGCATCTGACACAGCCGGCGATCAGCCTGCAACTTAAGCGTCTGTCCGAGGATACGGGTCTGAAGCTGTTCAGCCGGACCTCGCGGGGCATGGAGCTGACGCGCGACGGGGCGTCACTTCTGGTGAAGGCGGAAAAGGTCTTTGCCGCCCTTACGGACTTTTCGCAGACGGCGCGCCGGATGAACGGGGCGGTGCGCGGTCGTCTGCGCATCGGGACCATTGTGGATCCCGATTTCATCCGGCTTGGCGGCTTTCTGGGCGGTCTGATGGAGGCCTTTCCCGACCTGCGCACCGAACTGGTGCACGGTATGAGCGGCGACGTCATCAGCAGGCTTTTGCGGGACCAGATCGATGTGGGGTATTTCCTCGGCTCGCTTGATGATCCGGCGTTGCCCGACGAAGCTGAGGTGCGCGAAAACCGTCGCGCCTTCCGGCAGGTTGATCTGACCCGGATCAGATACCGGGTGATTGCGCCGGCCGGCTGGGACCGGATGGTCATGGGGAAAGACTGGAATGAACTCGCCCGGCTGCCCTGGATCGGGACGCCGCCGAAGTCCGTGCATGCGCGGCTTCTGGAAAAGGTCTTTGCCGGCGCGGGCCACAGTCAGAACCAGGTGGCGCTGGTGGATCAGGAGCCGGGCATGCTGGCTCTGGTTCAGTGCGGCGTCGGGCTCAGCCTCTGCCAGGAGTCGATCGCGCTCGATCAGAAGCAGTCGCGCGGGCTGGTGGTGGCAGATGCTGTTAAAATCGAGACGAAACTGAGCTTTGTGGCCCTGAAAGAGCGTGCCGGAGATCCCAACATCAGTGCAGCACTTGAAGTGATGGAGGGCGTGTGGCGCGCCTGAACCAGCGGCACGGCGCAACACTGTGCCTGCAGGTCAGATCTCATCCCTGCAGCGGTATAATCCTGGCAACGGGTGTTTTGCCGGGGCTCAGCTGTTGCCCCCCTGAGCCCCGCGTTTAAAAGCATTGTCAGGTTGTCCGACGCTGGTCACCGTGACGATTACTTCCCATTCCTTGCTGAAGCCTTCGGGTTTTGCGGAAAATGCCTGATCAAACCGGGAAGCCGGTGTGAGAAGGACGGCCACCGTCATGTCATAGGGGGCCACTTTTCCGGCACCGCGCAGCAGATTGATACCTGCAGAAAAAGCCAGTACTCCGCTGTCGCTCAACGTGCCGGTGAAATTATCGAGAGCAGGGCCTGCGGTCGGCACGGTCTTTGTCAGGCCGGCAAAGATAACCTCACCGTTGATGATTTCGACCCGCGCGGAATGCAGCAGTTCGAGCTTGCCCGGAACATAGTTGGGGTTGTCGAGGTGCCGCCAGTATTCATCGCGCCAGGTGCGGTTGACAGTGATCTCATAGACGCCGTCAAAGCGCGTGCCGGATGCCGTGTCCTGTGCTGTGGCCGGCATCGCAGCGACGCTGAGCCATGTAAAACAGATCAGAACGGCGTTGTGGAAAAATCTCATGCTTTCAACTCCCGGAATGCGCCGCAACAGGCGCTCGAAAAAGGAGCGGCATGATGTGGAGAGCCCCCGACACCGCACCGCGGTTTACGGCTTACTGACCGCTGAGTTTGTTCTTTCTGTGACCGTAACCTGTCGCTGAGGAGATATCATCTGGTGTAAGCGCCCCGCTCCGGCTGAGATCACACGAAAAAGTATCTGACACAAGATCACCGGTCATCTCCTGAGCACCCTTTCCGCCGGACCGGGCGGCAGGAAATTGCCAGTCATGCGGGACCCGAAGGGTTCTGGCGCTCCGGGGGGCGCTGCATGAGATACATGGACTCATCCGGAAACCGCGCAGCGGGCCGCGCGACAGGCGAAGCGTTGGCCGGTCTGAGGTTTCCGATCAGACACTCACTGTACGAGTAAATGCTATGCCCGGTCCCGTGATGCCTTCCATCGGGCGCGCGCTGTCCGAGACGCCGGGCTTACGCGGGAGGACGCCTGCGAACGGGCCCCGCCATTGCAGATAAGTCAAAGCAATGAAATCTGCGCTTTTTGCCGCGGTCACGTTTGCCGCTTTGCACTTTTTCAGGACATGATCCTGTGCGTTGATTGCAAAACCCGGACGCTGAACGACGCGGGCTTCAAAACCGACGGACAGATGCGCCGGGTAAGGTTCGACTTCCCGCCCGGCGACAGCTTCACCCTCTTCCTGAAAGATATCTGTGCGGGCAGTGCCGTGGCCATGGAGATCCCCAGCGGAACAAAAACGATTTCCACGTGGTCTCTTGCCGGATCTGCTGCCGCACTGCTGAAACATGCAGCGTGTACCGACAGGATCAGCGCGGCCGCAGACACCTGTGGCAGCGGGAGTGAAACCTGTGGTGGCAATAGTGATACCTGCGAAAGCAGCTACTGACCGGTTTAAAAAATATCCGCCCTTCTCGCATGGCCGGAGGTTTCGCTGCCAGCCAAACTGATGGCAGCGGCCATCCGCTCTCCCGAACAGGGCCGGGATCGCAACCGGTAGAATACGGCGCGCGACAGCCCGGGCACAGAATGAGTCGCGCCCGGGCTGACACCGGGCAGCGGCTCGCAGATGATCCTTATGACTGCAGCCTCTTTGAGCGTTATGCGGGCAGGATATTGTGATTGATCCTGAAGAGGTTATCCGGGTCATACTTTCCTTTAACCTCAGACAGCCTTTTGCTGTTTTTGCCGTAGGCTCCGGCGATGTGATCCTCTTCATCTTCAGGCATGAAGTTCACATAGGCGCTGCCGGTGGAATAGGGTTTCATCCGGGCGTAGAGATCACGCGCCCATGCGATGCACCGGTCATCTTTGTCCGCGTCATCCCAGCGCGTATGCACGTTCATGATGTAATGTGCGGAGCGCGAAGGATACGCCGTGTCGCCGGTGCCCACACGTGCCATAGCGCCGCCCACATGCGCCACAAACACCTCACAGGCCGGATCAGGCAGGGTGGAAATCCCCTGCAGAAGGTCCCTGACCGCATCAGGGCTCAGAGCCGCGAAATCATGGCTTTTCCAGTAATTGCGCGCGCCTGGCGTCAGCAAAGGATCAAAGGCCGCCTGCCAGCCCACGAAGGGATGCGGAGAAATGACATCCGCAACCGGATTTCCAAGGGCACGCAGCCCGGCCATAGCGGCTTCGCCTTCGGCCACCGGTCCGGCATAACATGCCGCAAAAATCAGTACCTCACGGCCGTGCCACTCTTCAGGCAAAAACGGCAGGGGCGGGGCTTTACGCAGCACACTCCAAACGGTCAGCTCGTCGGGTGCGCCATCAGTTATTTCTGCAAGCCCGGCCAGCAGCCCCGGCGCGTCTGCGATCGGATGTACGATCAACCCGGACAGCACCTCCGGCCCCAGAGCATGCAGCCTGAACTCAAAGGAGGTGACGACGCCAAAATTGCCGCCGCCGCCGCGGATCGCCCAGAAGAGGTCGGGGTGACTGTCTGCTGAGGTCGTGACGACCGACCCGTCTGCGGTCACAACTTCGGCGGATATGAGATTGTCGATGGTCATGCCGAATTTGCGGGTCGTCCACCCAAAGCCACCTCCCAGTGTAAGCCCGGCAATGCCGGTCGTCGAATTTACGCCGGTCGGGACCACAAGCGCGTGCGCCTGAGTTTCCCGATCCACATCACCTAAAGTGGCACCAGGCTCAACCCGGGCGGTCTGCGCGGCCCGGTCCACAAAGACCGACCGCATCTGCGACAGGTCCAGCAAAACGGTTCCGTCCGCCACCGCATGACCAGCGATCTGATGGCCGCCGGATCGTACCGACATCATCAGCCCGTTTTCACGCACAAAATTGACGGCTTTCTGAACATCGCTGGCACCCTGTGCGCGGATCACAAAGCCGGGATGGCGGTCAACCATACCATTCCAGATGGTGCGGGCGTCATCGTATTCTGCGCTGCCTTTCAGGTGCACCCCGCCCCGGAGTGACCCGTCGAGGGTGTCGAGTGCGTCCTGCGTGACGGCAACAGCACCGCCATCAAGTGAATTAAGATCAAACATAATAATTGGCCTTCCGTTTTCAGGTAAGGCTTCTTGCGCAACTGCCTCGACTGGCACCCAGAAAAAAGCCGCGTCTCACCTGTTCCCGGTGACGGGGCATAAGAAAACCGGTTTCGCGCGCCGTTCAGACCCTCAGGCGAAAATGCCAGGGTCAATCCGGTCCACAGGTGTGATGACGTCTGCCGGAATGTTGAGCCGCTCGGCAGCTTTGCGGATGCTGTCCTCGTCGGGCGCTTCATACAGGCAGTAGGTTTTACGCTTGTCGGCGCTCAGAAAGGAAAAAATCCATTCTATGCCTTCTTCGTCATTCACTTCTTTGATTTTAAGCTTTGAGTCGTCGTCCACTTCAAGTTGTTCAGCGAACTGTCTTTCAATAATAAACCTTGGCATACTCAGCCTCGTAGTTTTCGGCACCGGCTCTTACGTTGCCTTGCCTTCAAGCTTTGATCTGAGCGAAACCATACCCAAATCACGGGCGATTGCCAACGCCTCAGCCTCCAGATGCAACGCCTGAGCCGCGTCCTGTGCACGTCCGCGACGCTTCAGGGCCGCGGCAAAACCCGCTTTGCTGTGAGCAATCCAGGGAGGCGCCTTCATCCGGGTGTCGATTTCGATCGCTTTTTCAAACATTTGCTCTGATGTGTCCCAGTCGCCCGCCAGAGCTGCGAGATTGCCCAGCCTGCGCGCGGCAGCACCGGTGCAGGCGGTGGTCGCACCCGCAGTGATTGTCAGGTTTTCGTAGGGAAGCAGCCTTTCATATATCGTTGCGGCATGATTTTCGCTGGCCACTGCGATGCAGATCTCTGCCAGATAGGACAGAGTGGTCGAATACATGGCGTCCGGATTAAGGGCAAAACCGGTTTCAGCCATCTCGCTCAGGATACGCGCGGCGGCCTCTCTGTATCCCAGTTCAGCCGCGATAACGCCAAAACCGGGCTTCCAGCTGGCATCTCCCGGGCTTTCGGTCATCAGGCGTTTGATAACCGGGGCAACCTCGTTCAGACGACCCTGTTCGCGGCGGATCGTAAACATCTGAACGCCGAAAACACCCTCGACATGTTTGCCGTGGGTATGCCGCCCGATTTTCACAGCCTCGCCGGCATAGGTCTCGGCGCGCGCGAAATCCCCTTCCAGGGTGGCAACCATCGCGCGGGCATGGATCTGCACCCAGTAGAGCTGGCGGTGATTGTCTTTTGTCGAAATGTCACTCAGCAGTTCAAGCGAGTGGTCCATGAGCTGGCGGTCCGCCATTTCCGCCCCGACAAAAAGGCTCAGTGTCCGCTCACGACCCTGGTCGATCGTACCGAGCTGTTCGGCCACCTTGTGCATCGCCTCAAGATTCTTGCGCCAGTCGCGCACTTCGCTTTCCTGGCGGGCGACAAAGGCCGCGGCAAATCGCGCCATCATAACGTGGAACTGGGATTTCAGGTCTCCCAGCTTCGCGGCCAGTTTCAGGCATTGCTGGCTGTAATCGGCACTTTCCGCAAACTGGCCTGTGAACATATAGGTCCGTGCAAGCTGGCTCATGAGTTTGCAGCGGCGTACCTCGTCTGTGCCCGGCAGGTCCCCCAGTGCCTTCAGGCACACTTTGATTGCTTCTTCATGCGACTGGCCGGCCATCATGCATGAATCTGCGAAATGATGGGCCGCATCCGCCGCAATCTCAACGTCACCGATTTTTTGCGCTGCCTGCGATGCTTCTTTCAGAGCGGCAATGCCCTCAGGCAGCCTGCCGACACTGTCATAACCCCGACCGATAAGGATCTTGCCGGTGATCACTTCACGGCTCGTCTCATCTCCCAGTTCGCGTGCGGCTCTGAGGGCTTCTTTGGAATTGGCCATGGCCTCGTGACCGGCCGACCTTGCGAGGGCTGTTTCCGTAGCGGACCGCCAGCGCTGAAAGGCCGCGGCCCAGTCTTCGGCGGCGGTCAGGTGGTGGGCGACGAGCTCGGGGCGCCGTTCTGTTTCGGCGGACCTGAGCTCTGTCAGGGCAGCCGCGACGCGGGCGTGCTGATCCCTGCGGGTGGAGGCCAGCATGGACTGATACGCCGTGTCGCGGATAAGCGCGTGCCGGAAAACATAGTGGCCGCGATTGTGCCCGCTCTCAAAAATCAGACCTGACCGGCAAAGCTCCCCCAGCGGTGTATGAATGTCTGCCGCGTTCCGGCCCATCGCAGCACCAAGAAGATCAGGTTCAAACTCACGGCCGATCACCGCTCCGGTGAGTGCGACCTGTTTGGCATCCGGTGAAACCGCATCGAGCCGGGCCATCAGTGCGCCCTTCAGAGAGGAGGGCACGTTCAGTTTACCCTGGTCACCTGACGTCACGATCGCCCGGGTCAGTTCCTCGACAAAAAGCGGGACCCCGTCGGTCTTTTCGATGATGGTCTGCACCAGATCCTCGTCCGGCTCACGTCCGGAAATGTTGCGTACGAGGTCGGCGACATGCTGTGAATCAAAGCGTCGCAGTTGCAGGGTCTGCACATGGGCGTCGCCATCATCCCGGTTCAGGACCCAGCCTGGCCGGTGCGTGATCAGAATCATCAGTGGCAGATCCGCACAGATGGCGGTGAAGCGGTCGATAAGCGCATGTGTTGACGGGTCGATCCAGTGCGCGTCTTCGACGAACAGGATCACCGGACAGACACCTGAGCGGGCTTTGACCGTATCAATCAGGGTCCGGATGGTGATGTCGCGCTGTTCCTGCGGGGTCAATCCGATGATCTGCTGCGCGACCGCGCTGCGCGGTGCCACAAGAGCGGCGAAAACCGGAAGGACCTGCGCCAGATCGATCCCGGGGCGTACTGTCAGCATTGCGCGCACCTGTTCCAGAACGCGATCGTCGTCAAACCCCGGCTCGACGCCTGCGTCCTGAGATATCCGCTCCGCGACCGGGTGAAACGGGCTGCTGGTCAGATAGGGCGAACAGTTCAGCCGGATAATATCCGCATTGCCGGCGACCGTTGCGCCGGCCAGAAACTCTTCGGTCAGGCGGGATTTGCCGATGCCGGCCTCGCCCGCAAGCAGCACAACTTCGCCTTTGCCCTTGCCCGCCCTTTGCCAGGCCTGTTCAAGGATCCCTTTCTCGAAATTCCGGCCGACCAGAACGGTACCTGCGTCCTCACGGTGCGCCGCGCGAAACCGGCTTTCCGCGCTGCGCTCCGCAATCACCTGCAACAGCGTACGTGGCGCGTCAAAGCCTTTGAGGTCGACCGTGCCCAGCGAGGCAAATTCAAATATCCGGCGCAGCGCGGTTTCGGTTTCTTCTGCCGGCAATACGATGGAATTGGGCGGCGCATGCTCCTGGATCCGCGCGGCGAGATTAACGATCGGGCCGGTCATCGCCCCCTCTTCATAGGTATTTTCTCCGATGGTATCACCGACGACCACCTCACCGCTTGCAATGCCCAGACGCACCGCCAGAGGCTTTCCGTCCGGTGTTTCCATCGCGCTGACACGCTGCACCGCATCCAGCCCGGCCTTGACCGCGCGCACGGCGTGATCCTCATAGGCGCTCGGCCATCCGAAAAATACCAGCAGCCCGTCGCCGAGATACTTGGCCACGTATCCTCCGTAACGGCTGACGGCACCCGCAACGGCGTCCTGATAGCGCTGCAACAGAAGGCGCATGTCTTCGGGGTCGAGACGATTGGTCAGTTTTGTCGAACTGACGAGATCGGCAAAGAGAACGGTGAGATGACGGCGCTCCGCCAGAGCACCTGCATCAGGCTTTGACGGGAAGGACCTGTTTGCAGAGGCCTCACTGTGCGACCGGTCCGTTTCAGGTCCCTGCCCTGCCCGCGGGTTTTCCTGAGGAACGTTATCATGATCGCCCTGCAGGGCCCCGATCGCTGCCAACAGTATCTTTCTGTGGCCAAAGCTCACGCCGAGCTCCTTAAGATCATCGCCTGTGAGCAGCGGCAGCACTCTTTCATCCACATCATGCCGCGCAAAGGGCTCTGCGTATTGCGACAGCCCCAGTCCGCTCAGCCATGCGTCGATGTCAAATGCCATACTGCCGAGCATGGACATTCACGGAGCTCCGATCAAGTGACGGATCACGCGGGGCACCCGCCGCACTGCGCCTGGCAGCGATATT
>CBDUCB010000068.1:0-15229 GCA_965365545.1 uncultured Roseobacter sp.
GCCGAAAACTTGAACTCGGGAATTTTGCCGTAAGGGTCTGTTGCCGGGTTGGTCAGGATATTGGCCGCCGCCTCGACATAGGCAAAGGGTACAAAGACCATATCGGGCGCCACCGCGCGGTCCTCGCGCGCCATGATCGAGATACTGCCGCGTTTGGTGGTAAGCGTCACATGTTCCCCCGGTGCCACACCAAGGCGGCGGAGAGTTGCAGGGTGCAGCGAGCAGTTCGCCTCCGGCTCCAGACCGTCCAGCACCTTGCTGCGCCGGGTCATCGACCCGGTGTGCCAGTGCTCAAGCTGCCGGCCCGTGGTCAGCACCATCGGATACTCCGCATCCGGCACATCGTCAGGCGCGATAACCGACGCCGGCGTAAACCGCGCGCGCCCGTCCGGCCGCGGGAAACCCTCGCCAAAGACAATCGCCTGCCCCGGGTCCTCGGGGCTGAGCGACGGATAGGTCACGGCATTCTGCGCCTCAAGCCGCTCCCATGTGATATTGTTCAGGCTGCGCATGTTCAGCTTCATCTCGGCGAAAACATCTGCGGGGCTGGTGTAATCCCATGGCAGGCCAAGGCGTTTGGCAAGTTCCGTCTCGATCCACCAGTCCTCGCGCGCCTCACCGGGAGGCGGCACAGCAGGCCGCCCCATCTGCACCTGACGGTTGGTGTTGGTCACGGTGCCGGATTTTTCCGCAAAGGCCGAGGCGGGCAGGATCACATCTGCATAATTCGCCGTCTCGGTGATGAAAATATCCTGCACCACGAGGTGATCAAGTTTCGCAAGTGCTGCGCGGGCGTGCTCCACATCCGGATCGGACATGGCGGGGTTTTCGCCAAGGATGTACATGCCCCTGATCTTGCCCTCGTGCACAGCGTCCATGATCTCGGTGACCGTCAGCCCGCGCTCGTTGGAGAAATCCGCCGTGCCCCACACCCTGGTAAAAGCAGAGCGCACACCGTCGTCGGTCACGGGCTGATAGTCGGGCAGGAACATCGGAATGAGCCCCGCATCAGAGGCGCCCTGCACATTGTTCTGCCCTCTGAGCGGATGCAGTCCGGCCCCCGGGCGCCCCACCTGTCCCGTCATCAGTGCAAGGCTGATCAGACAGCGGGAGTTATCGGTGCCGTGAATGTGCTGACTGATGCCCATGCCCCAGAAAATCATCGCCGATTTCGCCCCGGCAAAAGTCCGTGCCACGTCGCGCAGCACCTCGGGCGCAATGCCGCAAACACCTGACATGGCCTCGGGAGAGAAATCCGCCAGATGGGCTTTTTCGGCCTCCCAGTTCTCGGTCCAGGCATCGATATACTGCTGATCGAAGAGGCCTTCTTCGACAATGGTGTGCATGATCGCGTTCAGCATCGACACATCTGCGCCGGGCCGGAACTGCAGCATATGGCTGGCATAACGTTTCAGCGCCTGACCGCGCGGGTCCATGACAATCAGCTTTCCGCCGCGTTTGGTGAACTGTTTGAAAAAGGTCGCCGCAACCGGGTGATTTTCAATCGGATTGCACCCGATCGCGATGGCCACATCAGCGTTTTCGATCTCGTTAAAGGTCGCCGTAACTGCCCCCGATCCGACATTCTCCAGCAGGGCGGCCACCGAAGAGGCGTGACAAAGCCGCGTGCAGTGATCGACGTTATTGTGCCCGAAGCCCTGACGGATCAGCTTCTGAAAAAGATAGGCTTCCTCATTGGTGCACTTGGCCGAGCCGAAACCCGCAATCTCGCGCCCGCGTCCCTTCATGCCCGCCGCTGCCGCATCCAGTGCTTCGTCCCAGGTCGCCTCGCGGAAATGTGCTGACCAGTTGCCCGGATCGACGTTCAACCCCTTTTCAGGCGCGTCGTCACGCCGGATCAGCGGTTTCGTCAACCGGTGGGGGTGGTGAATATAGTCAAATCCAAACCGACCCTTCACACAAAGCCGGCCCTCATTGGCCGGGCCGTTGATACCGTCCACGTATTTAATTTTGTTGTCTTTCACCTTCAGCGATACCTGGCAGCCGACACCGCAAAACGGGCAGATGCTCTCCACTTCACTGTCGAAATCGGCACTGTCACCAACCTGGTTTTCATCCACCACGGTCGCCGGCATCAGCGCGCCGGTCGGACAGGCCTGCACACATTCACCACAGGCCACGCAGGTCGACGCGCCCATCGGATCAGCCATATCAAAGGTGGGCCAGGCATCATGCCCGCGCCCGGACATGCCGATCACGTCATTGACCTGAACCTCGCGGCAGGCGCGCACACAGAGCCCGCACTGAATACAGGCATCGAGATTCACGGACATCGCCACATGGCTGTCATCCAGCAGAGGAATGCGCCCCTCTTCGAGCTTCGGAAACCGGCTCTCGCTGACACCGTTTTCGGCGGCCATGTCCCAGAGATGGCTGGATTTATCATGCGCCTGCGCCTGCTCCGGCTGATCGGCCAGAAGCATCTCGACGACCATTTTGCGCGCATTCTTCGCGCGGGCGCTGTCGGTTGTAACGATCATCCCTTCGGACGGCTCGCGGATGCAGGAAGCCGCCAGCGTGCGCTCCCCCTCGATCTCGACCATACAGGCGCGACAATTGCCGTCCGGGCGATACCCCGGGGCGGGCTTGTGGCACAGATGCGGGATCACCAGACCACGGCCATTGGCCACTTCCCAGATGGTCACACCGGCGTCCGTGGTCACTTCCTGACCATCAAGAGTAAATGTGATCTGATCCGTCATGACGAAATCTCCCGCTTCTTCGCGGGTACTCTAACCTGCAGAGCGCCCGGACCGGAGTCCCAATCCCGACACATCCCGCCGGATTCCCGCCAGATCGGTTTCGCGCGCCGGCCAGGGGCCAGTTATCCGCGCTGCAGGGGGGCCCGCTCCGCGTTAACCGGGCCGGTCGCAGGCGCCTGCCCTTTCCTATCCCCCCGGCCTCCCCTACATATCGCTGAGATCACAGAAAGCATCCATGTCCCATATTACCCTCATCCGCCACGGCCAGGCAAATTCAGGCGCCCGGGACGAAGCCAGCTATGACCGGCTGAGCCCTTTGGGCCACCAGCAGTCTGCATGGCTCGGCGCGCATCTGCGTGACCGCCAGCAACATCACGCGCGGCTTTATACCGGCACGCTCAGACGTCATGTTGAGACCGCTGATGCGATGGAAACCGGCCTCACGCCGGTCCGCGACGCCCGGCTGAACGAACTGGAGTACCTCACGCTGGCGCGGGCAATGGAGAACGAGCATGGCGTGGCCTTTCCCACCGACAGCGCCGGCTTTACCGAGCATCTGCCGCGCCTCTTCCAGGCCTGGCAGAACGACGAGATCGCCGGCGCGCCGGAACGGTTCCGGGATTTTGAAGCCCGTGTCGGGGACGCCCTTTCCGAGATTGCCGCAGGCGAGGGACCGGCGCTGGTGATAACGTCCGGCGGGCTGATTTCGATGGCCATGCGCCAGGTATTGCGGCTTGATATCGCCGCCATGGCGCAGATGGCGCTGGCGATCTACAATACCTCGCAGCATCAGCTTTTTCCGATCGGCGGCAACCTCTCTCCCACGATGTTCAACGCGATCCCACATCTGGAAGACCCTGACCGGCAGCACGCCCGGACCCACGTTTAAAAGGACAGCCCATGCGCCTCTGGTACGCCCCCCGCACAATATCCGTTGCCGCAGCCATCACGCTTGAGGAAGCCGGGCTTGATCATGAACTGGTGGCAGTGGATTTTCGCGCAGGAGAGCAGACCGGTGACGCGTACCTCAGGCTCAACCCGAAGGGTCGCGTGCCCACCCTGGAGACCGGTGACGGCACCCTGCTGACCGAAACCGGCGCCATCCTTGAATATATCGCCGCGATCAGTCCCGGGGCCGGCCTTGTGCCGGACGATCCGCTTGAGGCCGCGCACATGCGCAGTGTCATGTATTACATGGCCTCAACCATGCACGTAAATCACGCCCACAGCCGGCGTGGCAGCCGCTGGGCCGATCGCCCCGAAAGCTTTGCGGATATGTCCGCCAAAGTACCCGAAACCATGACGGCCTCTGCGGCCTTTGTCGCCAGCGACTGTTTGCGCGGCGATTACATTCTGGGCGACAGGTTTTCGCTCGCAGACGCCTATGCTTTTGTGGTCTGTTCCTGGCTGGAAGGCGACGGCGTGGACCTCGGGCCGTTCCCGACAATCCGGGCCTGGCTTGACCGGGTACGCACCCGACCGTCGGTTGTGACCGTCAGTGAAAAGGGGTTGATCTGAACATGACGCATCTGTGGGTCCGCGCCGAACAACGTGATCACGAAACCCGGGTCGGGGTTACACCGGATGGCGTGCGACGGCTTCTTGACGCAGGCCTCGAGGTCACCGTCGAACAGAGCGCAACGCGCGTCATTCCGGATGCTGAATATGCCGCAACAGGATGCACGATGGCACCCGCGTACAGCTGGCCCGGGGCACCGCAGGATGCGATCATTTTCGGGCTCAAGGAACTGCCCGAAGACGGCAGCCCCCTGCCGCACCGTCACATTATGTTTGGCCACGCGTTCAAGGGCCAGCCCGCGGGCCTGCGTCTGTTACAGCGGTTCCGCGAGGGTGGCGGCACGCTGCTTGATCTGGAGTATCTGACTGATGAAACCGGCCGCAGGCTTGCCGCCTTCGGCTACTGGGCGGGATACGCGGGTGCTGCCGTGGCCCTGAAATGCTGGGCGGCACAGCAGCACGACCGCCTCGCCGGCCCGGTGAGCGCTTACGAAAGCTCCACACATCTGCTGCAGGATCTGCAATCAGATCTCGTGGCCACGGGCACCCACCGCCCTGATGCGCTGATTGTCGGTGCGCTGGGGCGTGTCGGGCACGGTGTGGCCGATCTTTGTACGGCAATGGGTGTCGCGACAACCAGATGGGATATGGCAGAGACAGCATCAGGCGGGCCGTTCCCGCAGGTGCTCGCCCACGGGCTCTTTTTTAACTGCGTCCTGGCCCGCCCGGGCACACCGGTCTTTGTGCCTGCCGGTACAAAAACCGCCAGCCGCAGGCTGAGTGTCATCGGGGATATCGCCTGCGATCCGGACAGTGATTTCTCACCGGTCAAAGTTTATGACCGGACCACCACGTGGTCGGCACCTGCGCTGCGCGTGCATGATGACCCGGTGCTGGATGTCACGGCGATCGACAATCTGCCCTCTATGCTGCCACTGGAAAGCAGCGAAGATTACGCAGGACAGCTTTTGCCTGTGCTGCTGGGGCTCCCGGACGACCCTCAAGGGGTCTGGGCGCGCGCGACTGCAACCTTTGGCGTGCATATGGAACGGCTCTGACGCGTCAGGAAAAAATCCGGAAATAGAGCCAGTCAGGCAGAAACTGGCTGCCTCTGAAAACCCACGAAAAAACCCGCGGAAAGCTCAGCTTGAACCGGTTGCTGTTCATGTGCCGGAACATGTAATCTGCCGCTTCTTCCGGCGTCATCAGGAAGGGCATCCTGAAATTGTTTTTTTCGGTCAGCCGGGTTTTGATGAACCCGGGGTTCGCGACCTGGACCTGCACACCTGTTTCGCGCAGATCAGCATACATACACTCTGCCAGCGACATCGTACCCGCCTTGGACGCGGTATAGCCGATAGATCCGGGCAGGCCGCGAAAGCCGGAAAGACTCCCGGTGATCACGATATGACCCTCATCGCGCGACACCATCTGCGGCACCACCTGTCCCATCACACGCATCAGACCGGTAAAGTTGATGTCCGCCATTGCGGTGGCCTGCGCGGCGTCCCACTCCAGCGCGCTGAAGGGCCAGTACACCCCGGCCAGAAACACCACACCATCAACCTGACCTATAGCAGCGGCGGCCTCGCGCACGCTGTCGTCATCAGACACATCAACCGTCTGCCATGACCCACCGCCAGGCAGCGCCTCGACGAGTGCTTTCAGCTTGTCTTCGGAGCGCGCCGAGACGATCACATGCGCGCCCTCGGAACTCAGGCGGTGCGCCAGAGCTTCACCCAGCCCGTCGCTGGCGCCCACGAGCCAGTAGCGTTTGCCTGTCCAGGAACGCATCAGACGCTCGCCGGCCGCAGTGTCGCCACCAGTTCGGCAACCTTGATGCCGAATTTGCGGAATTGCGAGCGGTTCATGATCGTCCCGTCGGGCGTCAGATACATCCAGTCGGTGGTGTTCAGCACATGCCCTCCGGAGGCTTCGGGCAGTCTGATCCGGTACCGCAGGAGAACGGAGGAGCCGGACTGGCGGCCCAGACCATCGCCGACCACATCTTCGGCGCGCGCAATGATGGCACCGTCAGGGCGCAGTGTAAGTTGCCATTCGCGGTCCTGAACAGAGCCGTCATCATAGACGAAGTGCTCTTTCATCACGCCGGTATCGCCATCCCATGAGGCGTCAAAATCAGCCCTGAACCGGCTGCTGACCCGCCCGAGCGGCCCGTAGATGATGCCCTCGCACACGATCGGTCCGTTCAGATGCTGACGGATGTCAAAGACCGGGTGGTCGTCTTCATAGTCTTCGGGGCGTTGCGCGGTAAATCCGGCAAACCGTGCTTTGGCCCACACAACGGCAAACGCGAGCCCCGCACCAGTCAGCATCCAGATCCAAGCGCTCATTGTTCAGGCCTCTTTCAGGTTTGTGAGGGACAACAGGATGATGGCGATCACCTTGAGCGCACAGGGAACTGCGGCGTAAAGTAAGGTGAGCATCGCTAGTGCCTCAGGCGGGTTGTCTGCTGCACCGCTCTGAAACCCGGTGTTCTCCAGCAACGGCAGCAGCGTCACCGCCGCAAAAGCCAGCGTCAGTTTTGAAACAAACGACCACAGGCCAAACCCTTCGGAAGCTGAGGGCGAGACCTGTGCCATCCGGGTCGCAAAAATCGCCGGCAGCAATGTGAGATCAGCGCCCAGTGTTGCCCCGGACGCGATGCAGATCACCGTAAAAAGCAGCCAGTCACCGGGGCCCAGGGTAAATGCGAGGCCAAAAGATAAAATCGCGAGCACCATCGCAACCACCAGCACATCACGCGGCCCGAAGCGTTCAGCCATCATCCCCCAGAGAGGAGCGGCCAGGGCTGCTGACAGGAAAAACACCAGCAGGAGCGGGCCTTCAAATCCCGGCGCTTCAAGCCGGCTCTCAACAAAAAACAAAAACAGGGTGGACGTCACAGCAACCGGGGCCGCGTTGAAAAACGCAATCAAAAGCAGACGCCGCGCCATCGGATCGGCGAGGACAGCAGCAAATCCGGTGGACTGCCCCAACCCGGCCGTGCTCCACTCGGGCCGCATAAACCACCAGGCCGCAAGCGACAGCACCGCAAATCCTGCAGCAAAACCGGCGAAGGGGGCCGCAAAGACGAACCCCAGTGCCACCGGTGCGACCGACGCGGCACAGACGCCCGCAAGCGCTCCGCTTTCGCGCCAGCGCGCCAGCCTGAGATGCCCGTCTCCCTCAAGTCTGGCCGCCTTAACGACGCCCTGAGCATAAAAGTTGATTGTCAGAAAGCTGAACGCTGAAAAGACCAGGGTCAGGCTCAGAGCGAACCACAAAACCGGCGGCAGAAAGGGCGGCACAGCAAAAAGGAGCAGCATCGACCCACCCAGCACAGCGCAGCCAATGCCGACAGCTACCGCCCGCGCATCACGGGTTTTTTCCGACAGCCAGCCCAGAAACGGATCCTGAACCACATCGAGCAGGCGCAGACCAAACAGCACTGTGCCAAGCGCTGCCAGCGACACACCGTATTCATCGACATAGAATTTCGGCGCATGGATATAGATTGGCAACCCGGCTGAGGCGAGAAGGGCCGCAAAGAGGGAATAGGACGGCAGGCGGTCTCTGGTAACGGTCATCCGCGCGATACCTCCTCGGACGGAGGCGTCGGGCGCGGACGGTAAAGCGCGCCGCGCAGCCACAGCCGGAAAGCCTGCCAGTGGATCAGGGCCAGCACCCGACGCGCGCCGAACGGCCGGCGCAGAGCCGATTTCAGGATGACAGCATTGCTCAGCGGGCGGCGTTTGCCGGTCAGCGTGGCGATCAGCCCGCCACCCTCGCGGGCATAATCGATCCAGATGCCGATCCGCGCCTCCGTAATGTCGAAACGGAAGGTATAACCGCCCTCGACCGGCTGAAACGGAGAAACGTGGAAAACCTTGCGCGCCTGCAGGGTGTCTCCTGGTGCAATCGGGCGCTGATCGGGGTGACAGCAGAGATAGCTGTGTCTGTCACCGAAGGTATTACTGACCTCGGCAATCGCCGCAATCAGATCGCCCGTGCCATTGCGGCAGAGCCAGAAACTGACCGGATTGAACACATGACCCAGCACGCGCGGCTGCGCGAGCAGTTCAATCCGCTCAACACCCGTGATCTGATGCTGTTCGAGAACGTCACGCACCCATGGCGCGCCGCGCCCCTCGCCGGGTGCGCCGCCGTGATCGCGATCATTGACGGCCGTCACACCGCGCCCGTTGCGCGCAAAGAGCCGGGGCGTTTCAAGATCCGCCTCGGCGTCAAAAAGCACATAATCCACCGAATAGCGGAAAGCGTTGGTGATCTCCCCCTTGCGCCCGTGATACGTCAGACCCGCGATATGATCGACGGTTTCCGTCATTCGGCAGCGACCCTCACAGAGGTTCCGGCACGCAGGGCACGGACAACATCAACGGCGCTCGACAGTCCGTCCTCGTGAAATCCGTTTTTCATCCATGCCCCGCAGAACCACGTGTTGTTTGTCCCGTTGAAGGCCGCAACATCCTGCTGCGCGGCAAGGGCTGGCAGATCATAGACCGGATGGCGCAGCGTGACCTCATCATAGATGAGCTCTTCGCGGATTGTACGTTTGGTGTTGAGCGTGACAAAATGCGGGTCGTTCTGCGGAATGGGCTGCAATGAGTTCATCCAGTATGTCAGGTCGATCCGGTCGGATTTCGCCGCGCTGTCTTCGGTATAGACCCAGCTGGCCCAGGTTTTGCGCCGTGCCGGCATGATCGCCTCATCAGCGTGCAGAACAATACGGTTGGGCTGATACCCAACGGCCCCGAGAGCGGCGCTCTCAGCAGCGCTGGCATCCGCCAGCAGGTTCAGACTGTCATCCGAATGCGTTGCAAATACCACGTGGTCGTAGATTTCCGCCTCACCGCTGGCAGCGCGTACGGACACCTGCCCCCCAATGCGCGACACAGATCTGACCGGCGCGCCGGTCCGGACCCGCACGTCGCGCGATTTCAGAGCGCTTTGCAGACGCTGTACATACTGCACCGATCCGCCTTCAACAGTGTACCACTGATGCTGACCTGTGGTGTTCAGCAGCGCGTGATTTTCGAAAAACCGGATCATTGCCTGGGCCGGGAAATCCATAATCTTTTCGGTCGGCGTGGACCAGATCGCACCCGAGAGCGGCAGCAGATAATAGTCACGGAACCAGTCACCCGTCCCCAGCTCGGCCAGAAAATCGCGCAGGGTCAGCTCACCGTTTTCCGCAATACCGAGCGCGTTTTTGTTGAACTTCAGAATGTCACGCACCATGCCGAGAAAGGCCGGTGTAACTGCATTGCGTCTCTGGGCGAAGAGAGCATCGAGTGACGTAAGTGCGTATTCCAGCCGGCCGCCGTCGACAGAAGCGCCGAAACTCATGTTGGATTTCACTACCGGCACGCCGAGCTCGTCAAAGAGCGCCGCCATGAACGGATAGTTAGCGTAGTTAAAAACGATGAACCCTGTATCGACAGGCTGATCCCCGTTCTTCCCCGCCATCACTGTCCGGGCGTGCCCGCCAAGACGCGTCTCCGCTTCGAAGAGGGTGACATGGTGATCGCGTCCGAGCATATAAGCCGCTCCCATGCCGGAAATACCCCCTCCGATCACCGCAATCCGCAAAGGGTCTGATTTCGGCGCGCGCGATGTTAAATCACCTGAAGTGAGGGCTTCGAAAGGCATAAAGGGATATCCGCTCGGTTTGTTTTGTCGTTAAGTGTACGCGAGGCTTCTTAATCTGGATCGTTCAGGACAAAAACAAAGTTTTTTATGATCCGCCTTCGCAGGTGCAGCGTAAACCTCACATGTACGCAAATGCCGCAGTTGAAAATCGCACCGAAAGAGGGTTGGCTGTGCCGGTGGCGCCACCGGCGCCGTGCAAAAGCGTGACGAGAGCAGGGCGTGCAGTCGTGACAGTCAAAGACGGATCAGCCCGGATGCTCTGGGTGGAACATATGGTACGGATCCGGGATGACCGGGACCGCCGCGCCTTTGCCGAAGTGTTCGAGCACTTTGCACCGCGGGTAAAAGGGTTCCTGATGCGGACCGGTACCGATGCCTCTCTGGCCGAAGAATGCACACAGGATGTGATGGCGTCGCTCTGGCACAAGGCGCATCAGTTCGACCCTGCAAGAGCCTCCGTCGCGACGTGGATTTTTACGATCGCGCGGAACCGTAAAATCGACCTTCTGCGCCGCCAGCGCAGACCGGAACCGGAGGACCTGACCTGGGGTCCCGAGGCAGAGCCGGATCAGGAAGATGTCCTGAACCTGCAACAGGAAACAGAATTACTGGGGGCCGCACTCGCGAAGCTTCCGGAGCCACAGAGAGAGTTAATCGAAAAGGCGTATTTCGGGGATCTGACCCACAGTGAAATCGCCGCCGAAACCGGTCTGCCACTGGGCACGATCAAATCGAGAATAAGACTGGCGCTGGACCGTTTGCGCCACACACTGAAGTGAAAGCCATGACTGATACAATCAAACATCACCTGAATGACGCCGTCCTGATGGCATATTCTGCAGGAACGCTGCCGGAAGCGTTCAACCTGATTGTTGCCTCGCACCTGTCGCTCTGCGACGACTGCCGTGCACGTGCCGGCAGCTTTGATGCTCTGGGCGGCGAGATCCTCGACCAACAGGCAGAAGCAAGCGTAGCTGCAGACAGTTTCGAGGCCACAATGGCTCTGATTGAAAGCGGCGCACCGGACACAATTAAAGTATCTTCTCCGGAGAACGCCGTTCTTCCCGGGCCGCTGCGTGATTATGTCGGTGGCGGTCTGGATGCCATACGCTGGAAGCCGGTTGGTATGGGCGTAAAGCAGGCGATCCTGCCGACGTCCAAAGACGCCACCGCGCGGCTGCTTTTCATTCCGGCTGGTGCTGCGATGCCCGACCACGGACATCACGGGACTGAGATGACCCTTGTCCTGAAGGGTGCGTTTCAGGACGACGACGGCTATTTCGCCCGCGGCGATGTCGAGATTGCGGACAGCGATCTGCACCACACGCCCGTGGCCGATATCCACGAGGACTGCATCTGTCTGGCGGTAACCGACGCGCCCCTGCGTTTCGACCGGTTGCTCCCAAGGATCGCACAGCGTTTCCTGCGGATCTGACGGTCAGAGCACGACTTCAAACGGCTCCAGCCGCGGCCAGTCAAAGGTCACGCCGGTTCCGGGCTCATCAGATGCCACAGCACGCCCGCTCTCAATCACGAGCGGGCGTTTTGTGTACCGGTCGATGGGAAAGCTGTGCACTTCGAGCCATCCCGCAGGCGACATGCCCGACAACAGCCCGACATGCAGCTCCTGCATGCCGTGGCTGCAGACCTGTACTCCCGCTTCCTTCGCCGCCCGGGCTGCCTGAAGCCATCCCGTGATGCCGCCGCAGTTCGATGCATCAGGTTGCACAAAGCTCAGACTGCTCTGCGCCAGCGCCATCTCAAACTCATGGATCGTGTGCAGGTTTTCGCCCTGAGCAACAGCCACGCCCGTGGCGTCGGTGATGCGGGCATAGCCAGGGTAATCGTCGGGGATCACAGGCTCTTCGAACCACATTATGTTCTGGTCGCTGACCGCCCGGGCCATGGCAATCGCCTGATCCACGCTCAGTGAATAATTCGCATCGATCATGAACCCGGCATCCGGTCCGATCTGTGCGCGCACGGCACGGATGCGCTCAATGTCCTCCTCAAGCGTCGGCTGGCCCACCTTAATCTTGACCGCACGCAAACCGGCATCGAGATACCCCTGCACATGGCTGAGCAGCTTAGGCAGCGGAAAGGCGAGATCGATGCCGCCACCATAGGCGTTGCAGGTCGTGCCCGCCCCGCCCGCCATTTGCCACAGCGGCTGACCGGAAGCCCGCCCGCGCAGGTCCCAGAGCGCAATATCAACTGCCGAAATCGCAAAGCTCAGGATGCCCCCGCGCCCGACATAATGCATGTGCCACTGCATCGCGTCGTTGAGCGCTTCGACATCACCCGCATCCCGGCCCGTCAGAAAAGGCGCAAGATCGTGGGTGATCATCGCTGCCGTCGCATGGCCGCCGCGACCGCCGTTATAGGTATAGCCGGTGCCTTTGCGGCCATCCTCCAGCGTCACCGTCACGGTGATCAGGTGAAAGTGGCTGTGGCTACCGTGTTTTGCATCCACCAGCACTTCATCCAGCGGCACGTTGAAAAGCCGTGCTGTGACATCTGCAATCGCGCTCACGGGCTCACATGTCCGCACATTCCGGCACCGGGCTGATCACATTGCCATCCTCAAGATGCTGCAGCAGGTTATCCACCGTCAGCGCCCCCATCGCGGCGCGGGTTTCCACCGTGGCACTGCCCACATGGGGCAATAACACCACATTGGGCAGCTTGCGCAGGGCCTCCGGCACCTTTGGTTCCGCCTCGAACACGTCAAGCCCCGCCCAGCCAAGCCGGCCTTCCTGCAGGGCTTCAATCATGGCCGGCTCATCCACGACAGAGCCACGGCTTACATTAATGAGCGTACCCTGCGCCCCCAGCGCATCGATTACCTCACGGTTGACGATCCGCTGCGTCGAAGGCCCGCCCGGCGTGATACAGATCAGGCAATCCACATCGCGCGCCATTTCGGCAAGGTCGCCGTAATACTTATAGGGCACGTCCTTTTTGCTGCGCGAATGATAAACAATCTTCGTTCCGAAAGGTGCCAGCTTGTCGGCAATCGCCTGCCCGATGCGCCCCAGACCGAGGATCCCGACCGTCTGATTGTCCGCAGAGCGGGTCAGTGGTGCGTTGCCCTTCGCTTCCCAGTTTCCCGACCGCACCCAGGCGTCATCGCGCAAAAGCTCCCGGTAGCAGGCCAGCATCAGCAGAACCGCCGTGGTCGCCACTTCGGCATTCAGCACATTGGGCGTATGGGTCACCACGACGCCCTTTGCTTTGGCCGCGTTCACATCAATCGCGTCATAGCCCACACCGTAACAGCTTATCGCCTGCAGGTTCGGCAGGGCCGCCATCACATCCGGTGCCACCCCGTCGTGCCCGTTGGTGGCGATATGCGTGATCGCCTCCGCAGGATACGCGCCATCGGTCAGCTTGTGGATCGTGAACTTTGCTTCGAGCCGCTCTCGCATCGTGTCGGTGATGCCCCCGATCTGCAGCAGATCAGCCATGATTATGCGTCCTCCGTCACGGTCTGGCGCTGTATTCCCAGACCTTCGATTTCAAGCTCCATCACGTCGCCTTTGTTGAGGTAAACCGGGTTCGGTTTCATGCCCATGCCAACGCCCGGCGGCGTGCCCGTTGAGATGACATCGCCCGGATGCAGCGTCATAAGCCCGCTCAGGTGTTCGATAATCTCAGCAACCGTAAAGATCATCGTCTTCGTGTTGCCTGTCTGCATACGCTTGCCGTTCACGTCGAGACGCATGGCAAGGTTCTGCACGTCCGGGATTTCATCCCGCGTGACCAGCCAGGGGCCGGTCGGTCCGAAAGTGTCGCAGGATTTACCCTTGGTCCAGGTGCCGGTCAGATTGTTCTGAAAATGCCGCTCGCTGACGTCATTGATGACGCAATAGCCGGCCACATGATCGAGCGCGTCTTCTTTGCTCACGTATTTCGCGGCCTTGCCGATCACCACCCCAAGCTCCACTTCCCAGTCCGTGCTGGTGGAGCCGCGCGGCATCGACACATCGTCATCCGGACCCACTACGGCAGAGTTCGCCTTCATGAAAAGAACCGGGTGATCGGGGAAGGGGTTGCCGGTTTCCTCGGCGTGATCCGCAAAATTCAGACCGATGCACATGAACTTGCCGATGCCCCCGACACAAGCGCCGATACGCGGGCTGCCCTCTACCGCAGGCAGGCTCGCGGGATCAATCGCGCGCAACTTATCAAGCCCGGCCTCCGAGAGCACATCGCCCGCAATGTCATCCACGTGGGCCGACAGATCACGCAGCACGCCACCCTCGTCCAGCATCCCTGGTTTTTCCGCCCCGGCGGCGCCGTATCTTACGAGTTTCATGCACGTCTCCTTGTTATGCGTTGAGATAGCCGATCAGCAGCGACAGGAAGGCTCCGACATGCACGACCATGATCGCCTTGTCCTTCCACATTGCGCCGACGGCAAACCACAGGACGATCCCCGCAAAGAACGCCCAAATATTCCACGGTGTGACACCCATGCCCGTCAGCGCATAGCCAACAAGCTGCACGGCTGTAGCAATCCATTTTATCGTATCGACCGGCCGCCACGGGTGCGGTGTTTCCGGATCAGTGGTTATCACGGGGCAGCCATTTGCGTGAGATGTCCTGATACTTGTCCGCATCCTCAAGGATCATGCCCTGATCAAAGCGGCCGACCTTTTCACGGAAATACTGCTGCCAGGGCGACTGGCTCTCCGGTGCCTCATAGCCGCCTGCGGCCTCGAAAGCACGCGCGCGCTCGGCCAGCTCGTCAAGCGGTACAAGCATATCCGCTGTGCATTTGTTCAGATCGATCCGCACCCGGTCGCCGTTTTTCAGCAGCGCCAGACCCCCGCCCGCGGCCGCCTCGGGCGATGCATTCAGGATCGACGGGCTGCCGGATGTGCCCGACTGCCGCCCGTCGCCGACACAAGGCAGCGCGTCTATGCCTTTTTTCAGCAGATAGGACGGCGGACGCATGTTCACCACCTCGGCCCCGCCCGGGTATCCTTTGGGGCCCGCGCCCCGCATGAAAAGTACACAGTCCTGATCTATATTCTCCGCCGGATCATCAATGCGGTGATGGAAATCCTCAGGCCCGTCAAAGACCACGGCGCGCCCCTCAAACGCATTCGGATCGTCTGGATCCGAAAGGTACTGCTGCCGGAAGGCCGGTCCGATCACGCTTGTTTTCATGATCGCGCTGTCAAAGAGATTGCCCGTCAGATTGATGAACCCGGCCTGAGCGACAAGCGGGTCAGAAACCGAGCGAATGACTTTGGTGTCTTCGCTGCGACGCCCGCCGCAATTCTCGCCCATTGTACGACCGTTGGCGG
>CBDUCB010000069.1:0-15034 GCA_965365545.1 uncultured Roseobacter sp.
ATGAGCTGCCCAAAACGGCCACCGGCAAAATCCAGCGGTTCCGGCTGCGCGGAGCTGATCAGTGAACATCGCCTGGTCAGAACACCCGGAGGGCCGACTGCAAGCCGGTGGTAAGTCGCTGGAATATGCCTGCTACGGTCCGCGGCCCGGCCCCGGAGCGCCGACCCTTGTGCTGTTACACGAAGGCCTCGGCTGTGCAGCACTCTGGCGGGACTTTCCGGCGCGGTTGGCGGATGAGACCGGACTGGGTGTCTTTGTCTGGTCGCGCGCCGGGTACGGGAACTCGGAGGGTGTGACATTGCCGCGGCCGCCGGATTACATGACCCGTGAAGCGGTCGGAATGCTGGGCCCGGTGATGGATGCAGCGGGGCTTCGGGATGTCATCCTTCTGGGGCATTCTGATGGCGCTACGATTGCTGCGATCTACGCGGGATCCGTCAGCGATATGCGGGTGCGTGGCCTTATCCTGGTGGCACCACATTTCTTTACAGAGCCGCAGGGGCTGGATGCGATCCGCAAGGCCGGTGAAGCCTTTCGCACCGGTGATCTGCGCGAAAGGCTCACGCGCTGGCACTGCGACGCGGAGATGGCATTTAACGGCTGGCATGATGCATGGACCGACCCGGGCTTTGAGAGGTGGAATGTGGCGGACTGCATCGATCACTGGCGCGTGCCTGTGCTCGCCATTCAGGGCGGGCAGGACCCCTACGGCAGCCGCGCGCAGATTGATGAGATCGGGACCCGCATCTATTCCCCGCTGGAAACGCTTCTTCCTGAAACGTGCGGTCACGCGCCACATCTCGAAGCCCCGGAAGCGGTGCTCGCGGCCGTCCGTGACTTTACCGAAAGGCTGATACGTCTCGAAAATGCCGATGTCGCGCCTCAGTGACCTGCCCCGCGATGTGCCGGTGCCGTCGCACGCCTATATTCCCGGACGCACTCCGCGTCACCCGGAAGACTGGTTTGATGCAATCAGACGGACGGTGCCGGACGGGGCGGGCAGCGATGTGCTGGCGGGCAGTTTCGCTCTGCGCTGTGGCAGGGCCTATTTCGATGCGGGGTACTTCTGGGAGTGCCACGAAGTCCTCGAAGCGGTCTGGATGCAGACTTCTGATCCCAGCCCTGAGCGCGATATTGTCCAGGCGCTGATACAGCTGGCGAATGCGCGGCTGAAACTGCTGATGCTGCGCCAGCATGCAGCGCGCAGGCTCTGCGATATGGTGGAGGCGCATCTGGCGCGATGCCCCTCCGGGCAGCAGCCACTGGGGCTTGATCCGAGAGCCCTGCGCGCCTGGGTTCATGAAACCCGCGCGCTGAGTGAACTGCATCATAGTGCAAAATAACGATAATACAGGCGTATAATCCGAGGATTTATGGACTCTTCTGTGAACTATAGTTCAATAATTAAGATCACATCCCGAAGACCGGTGGGCGGGGAGACAAGCCGTGGCTGACAGAATTGATTTCCAGACCGACCCGGACAACATGCGTCACTGGCGCGTGGAGTACGACGGCCCCGTAGCTACACTGCTGATGGACGTCGATGAGGCAGGCGGGCTGTTTGACGGCTATGAGCTGAAACTCAATTCCTATGACCTCGGCGTGGATATCGAGCTTGCGGATATCGTCCAGCGCATGCGGTTTGAGCACCCGGAAGTGCGCGTGGTCGTGATGCGGTCTGCCAAAGACAAAGTGTTCTGCGCGGGCGCGAACATCCGCATGCTCGGCGGTGCGGCCCATGCGCATAAAGTCAACTTCTGCAAGTTCACCAATGAGACGCGCAACACTTTTGAGGCGGCACTTGAGGACAGCAATCAGAACTATATCTGTGCGATCCGGGGGGCCTGCGCGGGGGGCGGGTATGAACTGGCGCTGGCTTGCAATCATATCATGCTGACCGATGACAGCACCTCTTCGGTGGCGCTGCCTGAGGTGCCGTTGCTGGCAGTACTGCCAGGAACCGGGGGGCTGACGCGGGTCACGGACAAGCGCAAAGTCCGCCGTGATCTGGCGGATGTTTTCTGCTCGGTCGAGGAAGGCGTCAAAGGCAGCCGCGCTTTGAAATGGCGTCTTGTGGATGAGCTTGTCCCAAACGCGACCTTTGATGAAACGGTCGCCACCCGCGCCCGGGAACTCGCGCAGAATGCCGCCGGCCATGGCGAACACAAAGGCATCCGGCTGACACCGCTGAAGCGCAGCTTTGACGCTGACAGCGTCACCTGGTCCACGGTTGCTTTGAAGATTGACCGGGCCGGACGCCGGGCAGACATCACAATCACCGGCCCTGGTGAAGCCGCCCTCGCCGATATGGACGCGTTCACGGAACAGGGCGCGCAGGCCTGGATGCTGAGGTGCGCGCGAGAACTGGACGACGCCATCCTGCACCTGCGCAGCAATGAGGATGAGATCGGCCTGATTGCATTTCGCACCGAAGGCGATCCGCAGGCAGTGGTCGCTCACGAGGCGCTGCTCCTCAACAACGCGGACCACTGGCTGGCCAATGAGGTGCTGACGCTCTGGAAGCGCGTTCTCAAGCGTATCGACATGACATCGCGCAGCCTGGTGGCTCTGGTTGAGCACGGCTCCTGTTTCGCCGGGCCGCTCGCGGAAATCCTCTGGGCCGTCGATCGCAGCTATATGATGCTGGAAGAATTCGAGGACGATGACCGGCCGCTGGCCGGCATCACCCTGACGGAGGCCAGCTTCGGGCGCTACCCGATGGGCAACGGTCTCAGCCGTCTGGAAACCCGCTTTCTGGCCACCCCCGAACAGGTGGAGGTGCTGCGCCAGCGCGTGGGAGACACGCTGGAGGCCCCTGACGCGGAAGACCTCGGCCTTGTGACTTACGCCTATGACGATATCGACTGGGAAGACGAGGTCCGCCTTTTCATGGAAGAGCGTGCAAGCTTCTCGCCCGATGCGCTGACGGGCATGGAGGCCAACCTGCGCTTTGCCGGGCCCGAAACGATGGAGACACGCATATTCGGGCGTCTCACCGCCTGGCAGAACTGGATTTTCCAAAGACCGAATGCGGTTGGTCCAGAGGGTGCCCTGCAACGCTATGGCACCGGTCTCAGGGCTGATTACAACAAACAGCGGGTGTGAGCCCGCAGCACAGGACACGACGGGCGCGCGCCCTGCGACAAAAGATGGAGAAGAGACAATGGCAGACCTGATCAACGTGAGCTATGACAGTCAGATCCCCAACAACGTGGGGCTGAGCTCAGATCGAAAGGTGCTGAAAGCGCTTGAGAAATGGCATCCGGGGTACATCAGCTGGTGGAACGATCTGATCCCGCAGAATTTTCAGGACAGCATGGTCTATCTGCGCACGGCGGTCTCCGTTGACCCCAAAGGCTGGGCCAAGTTCGACTATGTGAAAATGCCCGAGTATCGCTGGGGCGTACTGCTGGCACCGGCCGTGGAGGACCGCAAAATTCCGATGGGGGAACACGTCGGCGAAGCTGCCTGGCAGGAGGTGCCGGGCGAGTACCGCAATATGCTCAAACGCCTTATCGTTATCCAGGGCGACACCGAGCCGGGATCTGTCGAACAGCAACGGTTCCTCGGTCTCACCGCGCCCTCGCTCTATGACATGCGCAACCTTTTTCAGGTGAACGTCGAAGAGGGCCGCCATCTCTGGGCGATGGTCTATCTGTTGCAGAAATACTTTGGCCGTGACGGGCGTGAAGAGGCCGACGATCTGCTGGTCCGCTCTTCGGGCTCCGAAGAAGCGCCGCGCATGCTGGGCGCCTTCAACGAGGAAACCCCTGACTGGCTCTCGTTTTTTATGTTCACCTATTTCACAGACCGTGACGGCAAGATGCAGCTTGAGAGCCTCGCGCAGTCCGGCTTTGACCCGCTGAGCCGCACCTGCCGCTTTATGCTGACCGAAGAGGCGCATCATATGTTCGTTGGCGAAACCGGGGTAGGCCGCACGATCCAGGCGACGCTGGAGGCGATGAATGCGAACGGTATCACCGACCCTTATGACATCAACAAAATCCGCGATCTGGGCGTGATTGACCTGCCGACGATCCAGAAAAAACTCAACCTGCATTACACGCTGAGCCTCGATCTGTTTGGCCAGGAGGTCTCGACCAATGCCGCCAATGCCTTCAACGCAGGGATCAAGGGCCGGTATATGGAACTCAGGATCGATGATGATCACAAACTGCAGAATGACACCTATGCGGTAACCTCGATCAGGGACGGTAAGATCCTGACCGAAGACGTGCCGGCGCTGACGGCGATCAACATGCGGCTGCGCGATGATTATGTGCGCGATGCTGCTGGTGGTGTCGGCCGCTGGAACAAGGCGATTGCCCGCGCGGGTGTGGAATTTGAACTGAAACTGCCGCACGAAGGCTTCCACCGCCAGATCGGTGTCTTTTCAGGCGTTTGCGTTGATCCTGATGGCAATATCATCCCGTCAGAGGAATGGGAGAAACGCCGCGCTGAATGGTTGCCGACAAAGGCCGACGGAGATTTTATCCAGTCTCTGATGGTGCCCTGTTTCGAACCGGGAAAATACGCTTCCTGGATTGCAGCACCCAAGGTGGGCATCGACAACAAGCCCGGTGATTTCGAATATGTGAAACTCCACATGGCTTGATCCAGATCAAAGAACCCGGCGCGGGCCTTTAAGATACTGGCCTGCGTCACGCCTCACCCCCGTGACCCTGAACCTTAAAGAGGAGACCGGACCCATGCAGACACAGAATTCAGGCACAAAATCCAGCGCTCTTTGCATCGGTTGCAAAGATTGCAAAGGCATGTGTTCCGCGCTTCTCGATATGATATTCGTTCCCGATACTGTGCTGCACCGGTCCGTCGGAGCCGGATGAACCAACCCGTAAAGCAACACCTTATCGACCCTGAAATCTGCATCCGCTGTTACACCTGCGAGATGACCTGCCCGATCGGCGCGATCGAGCATGATGACAACAATGTCGTTGTCGATCCCGAAAAATGCAACTTCTGTATGGACTGCATCCCGGTCTGCCCGACCGGATCGATCGATGAATGGCGTGTCGTCGATACCCCCTATACCCTTGATGAGCAGTACGGTTTTGAAGAGCTTCCCGAACAGGAAGACATCAGCCTTGACGCGCAACCGGACGGCGACGGCAATGAAGCACATGACGAGGCCATCGCCGCTCTGCTCGCGGATGCGCACAAAGGGGCAGGCGGCAAATCCCGCGCGCCCGTCTCGGCAACAAAGCCCACCATCAATCTTTACAACACCGGTAAACCTGCGCGGGCCGTTGTGCAGGGCAACTACCGGCTGACAGAGGCCGGCAGCGACGGTGACGTTCGCCACATCATCCTGGATCTCGCGGGGGTGCCCTTTCCGGTGCTGGAAGGCCAGAGTGTGGGGATTATTCCGCCCGGTACGGATGCGGAGGGCAGGCCGCACCTGCCAAGGCTCTATTCGGTCTCAAGCCCGCGCGACGGGGAGCGACCGGGGTTCAACAATATCTCCCTGACGGTGAAACGCGAAGAGGGCGGCGTCTGCTCCGGCTATATCTGCGACCTGGCGAAGGGCGACGAGGTGCAAATGACCGGGCCTTTCGGGTCGACCTTTCTGATGCCCTCCGATCCGGAGGCGCATCTGCTGATGATCTGTACCGGCACCGGGTCGGCACCGTTCCGCGGATTTACCATGCGACGCCAGCGCGAGACGCCTTCGGCAAGCGACAGCATGACGCTGGTTTTCGGGGCGCGCAGCCCGCGCGACCTGCCTTACTTCGGACCGCTCAAAAAAGTGCCCGACAGCTTCCTGCGCAAAGAGTTTGCCTTCAGCCGCGAAGACGGCAGCCCGAAGCAGTATGTGCAGGATAAACTGCGCGAACAGTCGGATCACATTGCGGACCTGCTGGCGCGCGACAAACTGCACATCTACGTCTGCGGTTTGCGCGCGATGGAAGCCGGGGTGGACGATGCGCTCAGCGAGATTGCGGCGGGTCTGGGCCTTTCATGGCCGGGCCTGCGCGACAACCTGCGCGAGGCCGGCCAGTACCATGTCGAGACATACTGAGACGCAAAAATATGCGACATATTGCGCAATGTGAAGGCGCGCCCGTTGTAAGCCCGACGCTGAATCTTAGATATGCAATATCCTACCTCTCAGCGCCGGAGTTGCGATGAAAGACAGTCCCGCTGTAGCTGATACGGCTGCTTTGCTGATTGCCCGCGTTGCGGCCCGTGTGCGCGAAGCGCGCAAGTCAAAAGGCATGCCGCGTCGCGAACTGTCTGAGCTGTCCGGTGTTTCGCCCCGGTATCTTGCCCAGCTTGAGGCCGGCGAAGGCAATATCTCGATCGCCCTGCTGCAACGCATCGCCACAGCACTTGATCTGCGTATCGAAGCGCTGATGTCTGAAACTGCGGCCTGGGACAGCGACCTGCAACGGGTAGTGACGCTCTACCGCCAGGCTCCTGCCGCAGTTCAGGACGAGGTGCGTCGCGTGCTGGCCGTGCAGAACCCTGCAGCCCTGCGGGCAAACCGTATCTGCCTGACAGGACTCAGAGGTGCGGGAAAATCCACCCTTGGTAAACTTGCCGGCGAGACTCTGGGTCTGCCGTTTGTCGAGCTGAACTCAGAAATCGAGACGCAGACAGGCATGCCGCTGTCCGAAGTGATGGCGCTCTATGGTGAGGACGGATATCGCTCCCTCGAGGCCGAGGCACTGGCCCGCGTCATTGAACGCCATGACCGCATGATCCTTGCCGTCGCAGGAGGCATCGTCGCGGGCGAGCAGACCTATACCCGGCTGATCGAGCGGTTTCATACAATCTGGATCAGAACGTCGCCGGCGGAGCATATGCAACGGGTCCGCGAACAGGGTGATCTGCGCCCCATGGAGGGCAATCCGGCGGCCATGAAACAGCTGCGCGGGTTGCTGGAAGCGCGCACGCCAGCCTATGAAAAAGCCAGCGCGCAGGTGAACACGTCTAACCGGACGGTGTCGTCCTCCCTGAACGATCTGCTGGCTGTTATCGCCACTAAACGGTTTCTGGAAGTGCCCGGCGCGTGAGCCCGGCATCTGATCTGGCAGATGCGCTGACCGCCGCCCTGCGCGAGCTTGCTCAGCACCTTTTGCTGACCTCTGCCAACCCCTGGGAACTGGATGAAGCGATGCTGGACGCGGGCTTTGCCACCGGCGTCTGCGAGGCCTGGGATAACGACGGTCTGGAACCGGAACTCGCCCGCGCCAGCCGCAATGCGGTCCTGCCGGTGCAGCAGACCAACCCGGTGCTTGTGCGTATGGTCGGTGAGGGGCGCCTGGGGCGGGGCATCGGAGTTGGCTGGTACCGCTACCCGGGCGGCGGGGGGCTGGTCATTGACCCGCTCGTCGAAGACCTGTTGCGCGAAGAGGCGCGCTTTGCCGGCGTTACGCGTGTCGATCCGGCAGCGGGGGCGCTGGCGTCTTACCTGATTGCGGGGCTGACAAATGCAGCCGCCCGGATCGTGACGCAGGAGAGATGCCGGATCACGGACCTTGATGATGCCTGCAGTTCTGCGGGGATGCCGCGCCTTTTTGCGCTTGCAGATGAAACCGGTGCCGGGGCGCTTTGCGCTCAGATTTCCGGGCAGACCGGGCAGGTGCCGGCACCGCTGATCGCAGCGGTGGCGGCAGGCGGTGGCCGGTTCACGGCAGACTGATCAGGATCATGGTGCCGAGGCCCCAGAGCGTCATCTGATAGTGCGTATTCTGCGCGCCCTCGTGACAGAACCAGTAGTAAAAGTAGTTACCGACCACGAGAAACCCGGCCCATACTGCGGTAAAAGCCGTGGCCCCGAGCAGGGCCAGAACGCGCGCCGTCTCAGCTTCTGCCGTCCCCGCAATCGCCATGAGCAACGCCACAACGCCGACCCAGAGCAGAATACAGGCCAGCGCTTCGACGGCTACCACCGCGCGGAAGGCAAGCTTTTGTGTGCTGCGTTTTGTAATGGCGCGATGCGCGACCATGTCAAAGGCGTCGGGGTATTCGCTTTGCATGCGGGCCATGCTGAACACTTCTGCGGTATAGGTCTCATTCAGCGCCGGATGCAGCAGGTTGTCGCGCAGCCCGGTCGAAAGCCAGGCCGCAATGGCCCCGGTCGCAACGAGTTGTGCGAATAAAATCATAACGTCCATTTCCGGGTCCTTTCATGGCAAAGCGTCTGCGTGACAAAAAAAGGGCCGCGCAATGCACGGCCCTTCGCAGTATGGCGTCAGATCACGTCCAGGCGATCTGCTCGGGACGGATCTCAAACGAGATGTGATGCTCGCCCCCGACCAGACCTTCTTTGGTGTGGTTATAGAGCGACCGCCAGTAAGGCTGGATTGTCACGCCCTCTTCCTGAACGATCATCTCGCCCTGCTTCATGAGCTCGCGGCGTTTTTCCACGTCCGGTGTCGCCAGCGCCTGGGTGAGGATTCCGTCGAACTCTTCGTTCGACCAGCCAAACTCGTTCCAGGCTTCGCCGGAGCGATAGGCCAGAGCCCAGATCTGAACGCCCAGCGGGCGGTGGTTCCAGTTCGTGGAGGAGAAGGAATATTTCGTCCAGTCGTTCCAGAACGTGGAGCCGGGCAGGATCGTCCGCTTGACCTTGATGCCCGCGTCGCGCAGCTGGGCGGCCACCGCGTCGGTGGTGTCCTTGCGCCATGCGTCATCGATAGAAAAGAGCTCATGCTCGAAATCACCCATGCCCGCTTCGTCCATCAGCGCCTTGGCGGCTGCCGGATCGAATTTGGGTGCCGGTATATCGGCATATTCAGGGTGCATCGGACCGACGTGGTGGTTATGAGCCACTTCGCCGCGACCGGCATAACCCAGCTCAAGCAGGACCGCGTTGTCCACGGCCATGGCAAGCGCCTGACGGACGCGTTTGTCTTCATAGGGCTTCATGCCGTCAACTTCAGCCAGCTGGTTGGGCCGGATCACAATGGTGGAGCCGGTGACGACCGAGTTCTGCTGCCAGCCATCGAGTGTGTCGAAGATATCGATGAAGTCGCCTTCGATCGAATACGTCATGTCGATCTCTTCGGCTTCCGCACCCGCCACAAAAGCAGATGGGTCGGTGCCATAGTCGATGAACTCTACACGGTCCATGTAGGCGCCGTTGCCTTCGTTCCACCAGGTGTGGTCCTCGTTGCGCACGAGAACGGCTTTGACGCCCACTTCCAGCGTCTCAGGCAGATAAGGGCCTGTGCCGACCGGGTTGGACAGCGCTGTGTCTGCCGTATAGGACGCCGGTACGATCGCCGCCGGATAATCTGCCATTCCGGGGATGAGCGAGATGTCGGCTGCGGGCAGGTTCAGGCGCACGGTGTGGCTGTCGACAACTTCGATCGCGCCGTCCAGTGCTTTTTCGGTTTCCGGGTCGATCAGCGTCGCGAAACGACCGGCCATCGAGTTGCCTTCCAGGCTCTTGTCACACCAGCCGGTGATGTTGCGTGCAACATCTTCTGCGGTGAAATCGCTGCCGTCGTTCCACTTGACGCCCTGACGGACATTGAGCGTATAGACCGTCGCATCGTCGTTGATTTCCCAGCTTTCAAGCAGCTTGGGCGTAAAGGTACCATCGTTCTCATAGTGCACGAGATACTCGAGCCAGCCGCGGCTGAAGTTGGCAATCTGGCTCCAGTCATATGTGCGCGGATCTTTCAGAGCGCGGACTTCCTGCTGGATACGGACTGTGCCACCCATTTTGTGGCCTGCGGCCTGCGCGGGGCGTGCCATGCCCAGCATCGAATATGCGGTCGCGGCTGTGGCGCCGAATGCGCTGGCCAGGGCCAGGAATTCGCGGCGGCTGACAGCGTCTTTGCCGGACTTCGCGGCGCCGTCCAGGATGGACTGCGGCAGCGGTTTGCCGGTGCGGGTTAAAAATGTCATTTTCTTCCTCTCTGTTGTGTACGGTTCTGACCATACGCGTGCCGGGTATTTTTCCGGTCTGGTGATGCAGTTGATCTGCTTTTAAGACACCCCTGATCGGGGGACGGGGTGATCTTCAACAGTGAGGCGCATCGCGTCAAGCCCATCTTGGGGGCCGGCGGAGACACAAAGGCTTGAGAGCCTGCGCGGCAGGGCGTAATCCCAGGGTGTGGCACGGTGAAGCACGGCACGCTGGTCCCAGATCAGAACATCGCCGACCCGCCATTTATGACTGTAAACATAGGTCGGCCGGGTCACAAATGACGCTAACTCATCTATCAGTGTCGCTCCCGGACCTTGATCCATTCCCTCCACTCTGAATGCGTGGCTGGCGATGTAAAGCGCCTCCCGCCCGTTCACGGGGTTGGTCCACACTGCCCGCCAGAGCTGATCGGGCCATTTGTGAAACATCGGTAATTTTGCGAGTTCCGGCGAAATTTTTGCACGCGAGTGCGCATATCGGTGCCAGAGCCCTTTATCGCGAATCTTTGCCCGCAGTTTTTCGGGCATATCGGCCCAACCTGCGCGGGCAGAGGCCAGCTGGGTTTCGCCCCCGGTTTCCGTTACGACCCGTCCGATCAGAATATTCGTCAGCGCCGGCACCGGCAGAAAAGTACTGTCGCAGTGCCAGAGCATATTGGCCTTCAGGTTCAGCGTGTGCAGATCGCTCTCCGAGGTTACGCTGCCGTCGTCCTGAATGTTCGACACCTCAGGCACCTTGTAAGCTTCGCCCTTTTTGCGCTCATCCGCGAGGCGGTCTTCCACGGGCCCGAACATGCGCGCTAGCCTCAGATGTGCGTCATCATCGATACTCTGGCCGCGAAAGAGCAGCACGGAATGCTCTTCGAATGCTGCCCGGATCGCCGCGTAACCTGCCGCGTCTGTTGAACTGAGGTCGAAATCCTCGACGATCACGCCAAAGCGTTCTGCGAGCGGTGTGGTTCTGAGGTGCATCACTGCGCTCCTTTTGCTGCAATTTCTTCCGGAGAAAGGTCTTTCACGCTCTCCCAGACGGCGGACTTCGCGGCATTGAGCAGCCCGTCCGGGTCCATGCGTTTTTTGACGGCCAGATGCCGGTAATCTGCGTTTTTCAGCCCTCCGCCTTCGACCCGCCAGGTATGCGCGTCATAGACGGGAAAGCCGTTTTCCTCATAGGTCGCATTGATTTCCGCCAGTCGTTCCGGCGTCGTGTACCAGATGATCGGCAGATCAAAGGTTACGATCTCGCCGCCCACACGCGCAAACTCATGGTGCATCCACACGTCTTCGCCGAGCTTCGGGCGCAGGTCCGCGATGGCGGCAGGATCGGGCGGCACGGGGCAGCCGACCTGCTGATAGGTAGCACTGCGATCCGCTTTGAGCACCTGCAGCGTGGTGTGGTTGTAGGAGAAATCAAAGACATGCGGCAGTTTTGCAGCCTGGCGTTCGCTCTCCGTGAGCGTCAGATCAACCTGACCACCGGCCGCCTCGATCAGGGTTCGGAACCGGTCGATATCTTCGGATGGCAGCAGCGAGACCAGCAGGTGATGTTCCGGACGGATATGCCCTTCGAGCCGGGGGAAATAGGAGCAGATGCGCGCATCGACCGTAGTAACCAGCTTGCGCGCGATGTCGGGGGACTTTGCAAGCTGACAGCCTGCGGCATAGGCTGCCTCATAGGTCCCGAAAGTCGCAAGGCACCCCACCCAGTCGCGCGTGGGCACCGTGCGCAGGGTTACTTCGGTGATCACCCCGTTGAGACCCCAGGCATGGTGGATCTGCAGCACATCTTCGCCTTCGAACACATGTTCCTGCGGCACTTCTTCGACGGACTGTGCCTTGAGTGCGATAAGGTTTCCGGGGTCGCGCAGCGCGCCATTGGCGACCGACCCGATGCCAGCCGAGCCGCCCGCCACAAAGCCTCCCACAGTCGCGATATCCTGGGTGGAGGGAAACATCGCCATCTCCCGGCCTTCAGGGATCAGGGCGGCATTTATGTCCGCCATGAGCGCCCCGGCCTCGACCCGCACAAAACTGTCACCGATCTCGAGGATTTGGTTCATGGCCGTGGTTTCGATGATCAGCCCGCCGTCCATCGGCACGCTCTGCCCGTAGTTGCCTGTGCCACCGCCGCGCAACACCACAGGGCTTTTGTACTTCCAGGCCACGGCAAGGCAGTGACGCATTTCCCCGGGCGTTTTTGGCCGGGCCACCAGATCGCCAAAGCATTTTTTCAGCTCGGCATTCAGCACCGGGCTGTACCAGAAGAAATCCCGGCTGCGTTTTTTCACCAGCACCGTCTCGCTGATCACCTCGACAGGGGCGAGTTCGGCGGCAAAGGCGGCCCAGTCGATATCCGTTTTTCCGGAAATGGAGGTCATTGAACAGTCTCCTGCAATACATCTGTAAGCTTAAAAAGAGGGGCGCGGCCGGCGACAAGACCAGCCAGATCAGAGGCGGTGCTCAGGCGCAGTTCACCAACTGTGGCGCCATCGACGAAAACCGGATCAAGGCCGAGGGACGCGGTGGCATCCACCGTCACCGACCGCAGCCAGCGGCCCATCGGCGGATCGAGGTGTCCGGTGAGTGCGGCGAGGTGCAGGGCAGCCATCGGGTCATGCCGGCCCACCGGGCAGAAGGCATCCGCGACATTGTCGGAACCGACCACAACCGGCACGCCCGCATTCTCAAGCTCGCGCAGCCGCGTCAGACCGCGCCGGTCCGGTGTGCCGTCGCGCCGGTCCTGCAGATAGAGGTTTGTGGTGGGCAGCGCGCAGACAGACACCCGCGCCCGGACAATCTTGTCGAGAATGCGGTTGAGGTCATCACCGTGCCGGTCCATCAGGCTGACGGCGTGTCCGCAGAGCACCGGGCCTTCGAACTGTGCGCTGATCAGGGCGTCACAGATGGTTTCCAGTCCGTTGTAGTCTCCGAGGCCCTCATCGACGTGGAAATCCAGCGCGAGACCGTACTTGTCAGCTGCCCTGATCATCGCAGTCAGCCCGAGCTGCAGCCTTTCGTGGCCGAGCACAAAGGCGCCCAGAACACCACTGTCACGTGCCACGCGGCGCGCCACCCGGTCACAGAAATCATCCTCCGCGAGCTGGTCGATCCCGGTCAGCGCCGCGCATTGCAGCGTCAGCCCGGCAGTCTCCCGCGCCAGACCCGTCAGAACCGACCAGTTCAATGGCGCATCCGCCGTATCGCCCCAGTCCACATGCGTGCGCATCGCGGTGCAGCCCGCGGCCTGCGCTTCGGTCAGCCCGATGCGTGCGCGGCGGGACAGATCTTCTTCGGTCCAGTTTGCTTTGTCTTCCTTCTGTGCCGCAATGGCCGCCATCAGATCGCCGCCCACAGGGCCCAGCCGCGCTATGGTGTGGCATTTATCCAGATGGCAGTGCGCCTCGGTGAGAGCAGGCACCACGATGCGGGGTGTTTCTCCCGAGGTGCCAGGCTGCAACGCGCGGGCCCTGCCGTCCCGGATCAGCAGATCGCCGCGCAGGCAGTCGCCGGCAGACGTGCCGCCGAAGCCCGCATCATCGCGCAACAGCGCGCGTGGAACAAGAATGTCATGCAGAACGGCATCGACGGGCGCGTTCATATCTCCCTCCTTCAAAGGAAATCTTCACTGCGGCCCTTGAGAAATTAATCTGTGCCAGAGATGTAAGCTTATCGTTTCAAATTTCGCGGTCCTGCGCAAGAATGATCTGACATCTGAACAGGAGACACGCTATGAAAGCGCTCGCCCCGCCCGGTATTTCCGCCCCCGTCGCCCGGTATTCGCACGGGGTCGAGCTTCCCGCCGGCCTGCGCCGGGTGCGCACCGCAGGTCAGCTTGCCATCGCTGCCGACGGCTCAGTGCCCGAGGGGTCAGAGGCCCAGGCGCGGATGTGTTTCGAAAATATCGCTCAAATTCTCTCAGAAGCGGATATGGGGGCGGGCGATGTCTGCCACGTGACGGCATATGTCACCGACCGCGCGCATATGGCGGGGTATATGGTCGCGCGGGATGCGTTTCTGGAAGATGTCAGCGTTTTGCCCACATCGACACTGCTCATCGTCTCGGGCTTTACCCGCCCGGAGTTTGTGGTCGAGGTCGAAGTCTGGGCTGCCGCCCCCTGACCCGCGCGCGCGTCAGGTTTCGTCGGGATAGTCCTGCCGGATGAGTTTGCGCAACGCCCAGATCAGCGTCCCGCCGAAAAACACAAGCGCTATGCCGATGGCCTCCCAGCCGCCCGGGCCTGTGGGCCAGCCGCGATAGGCCAGCGCACCTGCGGTCATGCTCAGCCCGGTGACGGCAAAGCCCGCGCGATACCTCAGGTCCCTTCGGGACGGGCCGTATTTGCTCATAAGCGTTGCAACCTCCCTGATGCTCTGCTCTGAGAAAGAGTATGGCGTGACCCTGTGCGGGATCAAGCCCGTTGCCGCTCAGGGACTGGGGCGTCTTTACTTGTCCGCGCAAAGTCGTCACGACCCGTACCCATGAATGATCACCTCAAAGGTCTCTGCATCACGACCCTCGGTGTGCTTCTGGTCGTGCCGGACGCGCTTTTTGTGCGTCTGATCGCGGCGGAGCCCTTGACGATCGCCTTCTGGCGGCTGGCCCTCGCCGGCGGCATCCTCAGTGGCGGGATCCTGCTGATGCAGGGGACAAAACCCTTCCGCGCTGTCCTCGGTGCCGGACGATACGGTGCGATCTATATGCTGGGTGTGGGCAGCAGCGGCGTGCTCTTTGTGCTTGCCGTGAGCCTGACCTCAGTGGCCAATGTGGTCTTTATCATCGCCTCCCTGCCGGTTTTCGCAGCCCTCTTCAGCCGGATCTTTCTGGGCGAGCCGGTCAGCACGCGCATGGTGCTGACGATGCTGGCGGTGATTACGGGCCTTGCGATCATTGCGCGCGGCTCCGGCGAAACCGAAGGCGCACACTGGTCAGGAGATGCACTGGCACTCGCGGTCTCGGCGCTTTTTGCCGCTGCACTCACGGCGGCGCGTCATGTGCGGCGGGTCTCGATGGTGCCGGGGGTTGCGATGAGTTATCTGGCGGCCGCCCTCGTGATCCTGCCCTTCGCCGCGCCGCTTTCAGTGGCCCCTGAGCAGGCGCCGCTGGTCCTGATGCACGGCGGGTTCATTCTGG
>CBDUCB010000070.1:0-14878 GCA_965365545.1 uncultured Roseobacter sp.
GCCCGGCAGGACTTGAACCCGCAACCAAAGCGTTATGAGCGCTCTGCTCTAACCAGTTGAGCTACAGGCCCGCCATATGACAGGGGGTAAGGCTGCCGGGCGGCGGCGTCAAGAGCCGCTCTTTACGATGTCGCGCGTTGCAGTCGGACGTTTTATGTTCTAACCCGCCGTGAGAGACAGCAGCGACGGAGATGCGGGCGATGAGCACACCGAAAAACGGAATGACATACGCCGACGCCGGGGTGGATATCGACGCCGGCAATGCTCTGGTGGACCGCATCAAACCGGCGGCAAAACGCACCACCCGCCCGGGGGTGATGTCGGGTCTTGGCGGGTTTGGCGCACTGTTTGATCTCAAAGCTGCCGGATATACCGACCCGGTCCTTGTGGCTGCAACTGACGGTGTGGGCACCAAACTGCGCATTGCGATCGATACCGGTCACGTGGACGGGGTGGGTGTCGATCTCGTGGCCATGTGCGTCAACGATCTGGTGTGTCAGGGCGCTGAGCCTTTGTTCTTTCTGGATTATTTCGCAACCGGTGCGCTTGATACCGAAAAGGCCGCGCGCATTATTGAAGGCATCGCACGCGGCTGTGAAGGTGCCGGATGCGCGCTCATTGGCGGTGAGACGGCCGAGATGCCGGGCATGTATCCGCCCGGTGATTTCGATCTTGCGGGCTTTGCCGTGGGGGCGATGGAACGTGGACAGGACCTTCCCTCGGGTGTGGTCGCGGGTGACGTCCTGCTGGGGCTGGCTTCAGACGGGGTTCATTCCAACGGCTACAGTCTTGTGCGGCGACTGGTCGAAGTCTCCGGTCTGACGTGGCAGGATGACTGTCCCTGGTCCGGTCAGACGATCGGTGCGGATCTGCTGACGCCGACACGGCTTTATGTGCGCCCGGCGCTGGCGGCTGTCAAAGCAGGAGGCGTGCACGCGCTCGCCCATATCACCGGTGGCGGGCTGACGGAAAATCTGCCGCGGGTGTTGCCCGAAGGGCTCGGTGCCGGGATCGACCTCGACACCTGGACCGCGCCGCCGGTTTTTGGCTGGATGGCAAAGACTGGTAACATTGCCGGGGCTGAGATGCTGAAAACCTTTAACTGCGGGCTCGGTATGATCCTGGCAGTCGATGCTGAAGAGGCCGATGCCCTTACTGCGCTGCTCGTGGAGGCCGGTGAGGATGTCACGCGCATCGGTGCGGTAACGGACACACCCGGCGTGACCTATAAGGGCAGCCTATTGTGACCAGACGGGTCGCGGTTTTCATCTCGGGCGGCGGATCCAATATGGTGAAGCTGCTGGAGAGTATGACCGGTGATCATCCTGCGCGCCCCTGTGTGGTGTTCTCCAATAACCCGGATGCTGGCGGTCTGACCCGGGCGCGCGATCTTGGTGTCGCGACAGAAGCCCTGCCGCATCAGCCCTTTGCCGGGGATCGCTCTGCCTTTGAGGCCGCGATCAGTGCCGCTCTCGCGCCGCACGCGCCCGATATCATCTGTCTTGCGGGATTCATGCGCAAGCTGACGGCCGGTTTCACCGATGCCTGGGCGGGAAAGATGCTCAATATCCATCCCTCACTCCTGCCGAAATATAAGGGGCTGAATACGCATTTACGGGCGCTGGAGGCCGGTGATGCCGAACACGGCTGCACTGTGCATGAGGTGACGGCACGGCTGGATGACGGGCCGGTTCTGGGGCAGGCCGTGGTGCCGGTGCTGCCGGACGATACCCCCGATACGCTCGCGGCCCGTGTGCTGACACAGGAGCACCGGCTTTACCCTGCGGTCCTGCGCCGGTTTGCAGCCGGCGATCGTACGCCGGTTTATCTGCGTAGCTGAGCCTTTGGTGGCACTGCTGCTGCTGGTCTATCCCCGGAAGGTCGTGTAACAGTTCAGCGTCATCGGTTGAGACCGTACCAACAAACAGAAAATGCCCGTATGAGAACGATTACAACGACCGAGGATCTCGCCGCTTTCTGCGCCGAGGCTGCGAACCATGACTATGTCACTGTCGATACCGAGTTCCTGCGCGAACGCACCTATTATTCGAAACTGTGTCTGATTCAGCTGGCGATGCCGGGCGACACCGATGAGACGGCGGTCCTGGTCGATCCGCTGGCCGGGGGGCTCTCTCTTGAGCCGCTCTACGATCTTTTCCGTGACACGTCGGTGGTTAAGGTATTTCACGCGGCCCGGCAGGATCTGGAGATCTTTTTTGTCGATGCCGAAGTTTTTCCGGAACCGCTTTTCGACACCCAGGTCGCAGCGATGGTATGCGGCTTTGGCGAGCAGGTCGGATACGAAACACTTGTGCGCCGGATCGCGAAAAAGCCGCTGGACAAAACATCGCGCTTTACCGACTGGTCGCGCCGGCCACTGACCGACGCGCAGAAAACCTATGCGCTGGCGGATGTAACCCATCTGCGGGTGATCTATGAATTTCTGGCCGCCCGCCTGGAGGAAACAGAGCGAAGCCGGTGGGTGCATGAAGAACTGCGTGTGCTTACGACACCGGCCACCTATATCGTGGAGCCGCGCGAGGCCTGGCGACGGGTCAAAACGCGCACCAGTTCGCCAAAATTTCTTGCCGTTGTGCGCGAGCTCGCGGCGTTTCGCGAGATTTATGCCCAGGAACGGAACATTCCGCGCAACCGGGTCTATAAAGACGACGCGCTGGTCGAGCTTGCATCAAACAAGCCGAAAAACACCGAAGAGCTCGGCCGCGCCCGTCTGCTGCTGCGCGAAGCACGCCGGGGCGACATTGCGGACGGTATTCTGGCGGCAGTTGCAGCAGGTGTGAACTGTCCGGCCGATGATCTGCCGCGCCCTGACCGCAGCCGCGAAAAGCTGCAGGTCAATCCCGCGCTTGCAGATCTGCTGCGGGTGCTGCTGAAGGCGAAAACAGAAAGTGCGGGTGTCGCCGCCCGGCTGATCGCCCCGGCCTCTGATCTTGATGCGATTGCGGCGGGGCTACGGGATGTGCCCGCGCTCAGCGGCTGGCGGCTTGAAGTTTTCGGCGAAGATGCGCTGCGCCTGTGCGATGGCCGGATCGCCCTCGCCGCCGAGGGGGCAGACGTCAGGATTGTGCCGCTCGACTGATCAGCGTCTCGCGGTCTGTGCGTTCTGCAGGCCTTCGACGCGGATTGTGCGGGTGCCGGCCAGGGTCTGATCGGACACTTTGCGCGCCACGATCAGGTCCCGCGTGGCCGGAGCACCGGCAACATTCGACTGACTGCGCACGGCTTCGAGCGTATAGGTCATAACGCCTTCAACCGGCAGTTCGTCTTCGTTTGCGGGGATGAGACGCACGTCATAAACGCCCTGAACCGCTGCCCGGCCTGTTGCGCGGACAATCACGCCACCGGGCACGCGCTCAACCGCGACGCCGGTTACCGTGTCGACCGGAAAGCCGGGATAAACGTAGACCTCATCGATACCTGAGAACAGCCCCGCGCGCTCCGGGATGAGCGGATTGTCCCGTTCCACCGGGACCGCCACGGCGGCTGCACCGTCGCCGTCACCGCCGAACCAGTTGAACGGATTGGCCCGTGTGGAACACCCGGACACAACAAGAGACGAGAGAAGAAGAACGGGGACAATCGTGCGCATAAGGCCTGCTGTATTTTGCTGCTGCACATGGTGTAACCTGTCCGCGCTGCATTGAAAAGTGCCTGCGCCGGGACTGGACCTTTGCGGGTGCGCGACTTAGGTCTGCAGCAGCCGGCAAAGGAGCGACAATGGCGCAGGATCAATTTGAAGAACTGGTCGGGGATTTTGAATTTCTGGATGACTGGGAAGACCGTTACCGGCTGGTGATCGAAGAAGGTAAGGCGATGACGCCGTTGCCGGATGCGCTGAAGGTTCCGGCGACAAAGGTCGATGGCTGTGCAAGCCAGGTCTGGCTGCATGTGGTCACCGACGGGGGCAGGGTGACGTTTGAGGGCGAAAGCGATGCGATGATCGTCAACGGGCTGATCGCGGTGCTGCGCAGGCTTTATAACGGGCTGACGCCGGGCGAGGTGATTGCTGTCGATGCGCGGGCGGAAATGGGCCGTCTGGGGCTCAATGATCATCTGTCGGCACAGCGCTCAAACGGTCTGCGAGCGATGATCGAGCGGATCCGGGAGGTGGCGGCCGGCGCTGCCTGATCCGGCGGAGGCACCTGACGGTGCCACGACATTGTTTAAAATTCCTGACGGAATTTGGCCCGGTCGCAGGTGTCAGAGCCGGGACAGCGCGGTCGGGAGATCGCCGTAGCCGGTGAACCGGCGCTCAAAGGCGAGGCCCAGACGCTGCGCACAGGCGCGGGCTTTTTCTGTCAGATCAGGATCGTCGGTCTGCGCCTGATAGACCAGTTTTTCGTAATTGCCGAAATACATATCGCGCAGTTCCGGGTGCCGGTCGAGGCCCATCGGGCGGATCACGAAAGCATCGAACTGTCGCACCAGAAAATCGGTCAGATAAAAGGTCGTGATCTCGGTGTCCGCACGGGCCGCGAATGCCGCGTTGCCTTCGAAAAAACTGTAGCAGTGCGGTCCGGCGATCATGTCCACCCCCATGCGCGCGCAGGACTGCTGCAACAGCCCGCCAGTGCCGCAATCCGCATAAACCACAAAAATCTGCTCAAAGTCCGCGCGGTGCTTTGCCACCAGCCGTTCCACCTCAGCAGTGATCTTTTCGGGATAAAGGTGCAGTTTCGCGGGCAGACAGGTCAGTTCCAGGTGGGTCCAGCCATTGGCCGCACGCAGGTCAATGATCTCGCGTGCAAGCGCACCGCAGGCGATCAGCAGCACCTTTCCTGTCCGGGCTGCAAGCGGCAGTCCGGCATCGGTCAGGCTTTTATCGCTGATCTCCTGCAATATGAGGCCTCCGTGATGTAAAAACGGCCCGCGCCGTGTCTCCGGGGCAGGCCGCAAACCGCTTTATCCGCGCGGTCAGGCGGATTGCTGATTGTGCTTCCGGCCGACCCATTCTTTAGCGGTCTCAACGGCCACGGCGGCATCCCGGCAATAGGCATCCGCACCGATGGCACGACCAAACTCTTCATTCAGCGGCGCGCCACCCACCAGTACGATATAGTCATCGCGCACGCCCTGTTCGACCATCGTGTCGATCACGACCTTCATGTAGGGCATGGTGGTGGTCAGCAGAGCGGACATGCCGAGGATGTCGGGGCTTTCCGTTTCCAGTGCCTCCATATACTTCTCGACCGCGTTGTTGATGCCCAGATCGACAACTTCGAAACCGGCTCCTTCCATCATCATGCCGACAAGGTTCTTGCCGATGTCGTGGATGTCGCCTTTAACGGTGCCGATCACCATCTTGCCGACACGGGGCGCGCCGGTTTCGGCCAGCAGGGGCTTGAGGATAAACATACCGCCCTTCATCGCATTGGCGGCCAGCAGCACCTCGGGCACAAACAGGATGCCATCGCGGAAATCGTGGCCGACGATCGTCATGCCGCCCACCAGCGCCTTGGTCAGAATGTCATACGGGGCCCAGCCACGTTCGAGCAGGATATTGACCCCTTCCTCGATCTCTTCTTTGAGACCGTCATAAAGGTCGTCAAACATCTGCTGGACAAGCTCTTCATCATCCAGTTCTGAGAGAATGATTTCGTCTTCCTGGTCAGACATGCTTTATCCTTTCGGGGCCGTGCAGGGCGCCCTGCTGCTGAACATTTGTGCCAGAACGGCCTGTGACCACTATGCGAATTGCGACACGGATCATGCGTTGCGCGACGTCAGCCGCCGAAAACGGGCCGGTAATCCGCCGCTCAGGGGTTTTTCGACGCAGAACCCGACATTTACCCTGCATTGCGCACCGGGCCCAGGATCAGCCGGCAGTGCGGCGCCGGCGAGACCCGCGGCGGGCCGGAGCGGCTCTGGCGTCCTCTCCGGTGCCGTCGCCACGGGACGAAAAGGCGCCCAGCCGGTCAACGATTTCCTCCAGCGCCGGAGGGTGGTCCAGGCTGCGGGTATCCAGCGCTTCGCGCATGTGCCTCAGGTGTTCGGGTTGTGTGCCACAGCAGCCGCCGATAACACGCGCCCCGCAGGCGCGCGCCATCACAGCATAATCCGCCATCAGTTCCGGTGTGCCGTCATAATGAATGTGGCCATCGTGATATTTGGGTATGCCGGCATTGCCTTTTGCGATGACCGGGCGTTCGGCACCCTGCGCTTTGAAACCGAGGACAGTCCGCAGGAGATCAGAGGCCCCTGTACCGCAGTTGGCGCCAAAGCCCAGGGGCGCCAGATCGCCCAGATCGTCGACCATGCGGACCATATCCGCGCTTGTCAGGCCCATCATCGTCCGCCCGGCGGTGTCAAAGCTCATGGTGCCGCACCAGGGCAGGCCTGCCAGACTGATCCCTTCGGCTGCGTCGCGGGATGCTTCGGGCGCGCTGTTTGTCTCAAGCCAGCCGATTTCTGCGCCGCCCGCTTTCAGGCCATCGGCGGTTTCGTGAAACATCTCGACGGCCACCGCATGGCTCAGAGCGCCGACGGGCTCCATGATCTCGCCGGTGGGGCCGACGGAACCTGCGACGATCACCGGCCGCCCGGCTGTATCTGCGACCTCGCGGCCGATTTCGGCGGCAACACGGCTGAGTTCATGGGCGCGTCTGGCAGCATCATGCAGTTTCAGCCGTGATGCATTTGCGCCGAAGGAATTGGTCAGAAAAAGATCGCTTCCGGCATCCACCGCGTCTTTGTAGAGGGTTCGGATTTTGTCGGGGTGGTCGGTATTCCACATCTCCGGCGCATCACCGGACATCAGCCCCATATTGAAAAGATTGGTGCCCGTGGCGCCGTCTGCAAGCAGAAAGCCCTTCTCAGACAGAAGTTTTTCAAAGAGGTTTGACATCGGGTGCCCCGTTCATTGCACAGGCCTCCCCATCGCAGACCCGGGGGCATGAGGCAAACGCATAATATTCACGATTGTTATGAATATCAGTGCATTCCGTCAGGCCGGGGCCGCTGACCGGACGCAAAGGCCGGGTCAGCGTTGAAACTTAAGAAGAAACTTCGGTCATGATCTGGGCTTTGGCGACAGCCATCAGTTCAATCATTTTCGAGCGGATTGTTTTTTCGTCTGCCCGGTCGCCGAGATCGCCCGAAACCTTGCGATAGACGTCTTCATCGCCGGCCTCTTCGAAATCTGCTTTCACGACTTCTTTGGCGTACTCGGTTGCAGCATCGCCGTGCTTGCCCATCAGATCAGCAGCCCAGAGCCCGAGAAGCTTGTTACGGCGCGCTTCTGCTTTGAACTGCATCTCGGCGTCGTGGGCATATTTGTTCTCAAAGGCGTTTTCGCGGTCATCAAAGGTGCTCATCAGATGTCTCCTGCTGGGGCTGGTGTCTTTGTGCGACAGATATGCGGACTAACGCGCTGCTGTGCAAGTGGCGCTGTCTTGCAGCACGCCCGGGCTTGCACTAAGAGAGGCGCAAGCGGGGACTGGCTGGCAGTGCCTCTTTTTGAAAGGACGCCCATGGCCCGGCGCAAGAAAATCTACGAAGGCAAAGCGAAAATTCTTTATGAGGGCCCCGAGCCGGGCACGATCGTGCAGCACTTCAAAGATGATGCGACCGCTTTCAACGCTGAGAAAAAAGCCGTGATCGAAGGCAAGGGTGTTCTGAACAACCGTTTGTCCGAATTTTTCATGACCGGTCTGGGGCAGATCGGCGTGCCGACCCACTTCATTAAACGTCTCAATATGCGCGAGCAGCTTGTGCGCAGTGTCGAGATTGTTCCGCTTGAGATTATCGTGCGCAATTATGCTGCCGGCACGATGTCCAAACGTCTCGGGATCGAAGAGGGCACGCAGCTGCCGCGCCCGATCGTCGAATATTGCTACAAAGACGACAAACTGGGAGACCCGCTGGTCACCGAAGAACACATCGCCGCCTTTGGCTGGGCCAGCCAGCAGGATATGGACGATATTCTCAGCCTTGCGCTGCGGGTTAATGACTTCCTCTCCGGGGTGATGCTGGCCGTGGGTATCCGTCTGGTCGATTTCAAGATTGAAGTCGGGCGGGTTTATGACGGTGATTTCCAGCGTCTGATCGTGGCCGATGAGATCAGCCCCGACAGCTGCCGTCTCTGGGATATCGAAACCGGGCAGAAACTGGATAAGGACGTGTTCCGCCGCGATCTGGGCAGCCTTACGGATGCCTATACGGAAGTGGCGCAGCGTCTGGGCGTGATGCCGCGCAATCAGCAAGGCGTGACCAAACCCACGCTGATCAACTGAGCGCAGGCATCGGATCTGAGTATTTTCAGCCCGTAGAAACGAAAAGGGATTTTATCACAATGAAAGCGCGTGTGCATGTGATGCTGAAAAACGGGGTGCTCGATCCGCAGGGTGAGGCGGTGCGGCATGCTTTGGGAGCGCTGGGATTTGACAGCGTAAAGGGCGTACGCCAGGGCAAGGTGATCGAGCTTGATCTGGCTGATGGCACATCAGAGGCCGATGTGACTGCGATGTGCGAAAAGCTGCTCGCGAATACGGTGATCGAATCTTACTCGGTGGAGATGGCCTGATGCACGCGGCGGTGGTGGTGTTCCCCGGATCCAACTGTGACCGCGATCTGGCCGTGGCCTTCAAGGCCGCCGGCGCAAAGGTATCCATGGTCTGGCACAAAGACACGGACCTGCCCGACGGCGTGGATATCGTCGGTGTCCCGGGCGGATTTTCCTTTGGTGATTATCTGCGTTGTGGCGCGATTGCAGCCAATTCGCCGGTCTGCAGGTCTGTGGCGGCGCATGCCGCCCGTGGCGGTTATGTGCTCGGGATATGCAACGGGTTTCAGGTGCTGACTGAAACCGGTCTTCTGCCGGGCGCGCTTTTGCGGAATGCGGGGCTGAAATACATCTGCCGGACCGTCGGGCTGAAAGTGCAGACCTCTGCATCGCCTTTTACCGCCGGGTACAATGCCGGTGACGTGGTGCAGATCCCGATAGCGCATCACGACGGAAATTACTTTGCCGATGACGAGACCATCGCGATGCTGCAGGGCGAAGACCGCATCGCGTTTTCCTATACAGACAACCCCAACGGGGCGCGGGCGGATATTGCCGGGATCCTGTCGGAAAACCGTCGTATTCTGGGCATGATGCCGCATCCGGAACGGGCTGCCGATCCGGTGCATGGCGGCACCGACGGACAGGCGCTCTTCCGCGCACTGACATCAGCGCTGGCTGAGGTCTGACTTGAGCCCGGACCGGGCTTTGACGTAGTCTGCGCCCATGGACACTGAGACCTCTCCCGATCGCGAAACCATCAGCAATACCTGGCGGATCCGGGTTATTGTGGTTATCCTGATCGTGCTGGCTGTGACGGTTGTGTCCGTCACCAACAAACTGCTCACTGACAGGTTCACGGAAAGCACCCGTAACCGGGCCGAGCTCAGACTGGCGCTTTACAGCGGCAACCTGCTGTCCGAACTGCGCCAGAACGCGATTGTGCCGCAGCTGCTGGCGCGAGATCCTGAGCTGATCAACGCATTGAACTCGCAGGATTATACCGCATCGACACGCCGGCTTATCTCTTTTGTGGATGAGATCGGAGCCGCGTCGCTGATGCTTCTGGACATCGACGGGCGCACGGTGGCGGCCACGGACCGCAACCGGCTTGGCTCCACCCACCGGGCAGAGGGGTATTTTGTCGATGCGATCCGCTCCAGCGCCACCCTCTTTACCGTATCGCAGCGTGACACCGGAGCCTATGTGTTCGTCTATTCGCGGCGGGTGCTGTCGGGTTCGGATGTGATCGGCGTGATCATGGTGGAGGTGGATCTTCAAAAATTCGAGAGCGCTTGGGCGGGGATTTCGGATGCGGTGATCGTCACCGACAGCACCGGAACGATTATCCTGACCACCGAGCCGCGCTGGCGCGGGCGCACCGAAGAGGTCGCCCTGGCGCGCCAGACCCCGCAGAACGCGATCCAGCGCGCGATTCAGGCCACTGCGGACTGGACAGCCCTTCCGCCTGATGCCTGGCTGCAGGGCGAGGCGGTGATGCGGCTCGAAAGCCGGATCCCGTTCCGTGGCTGGCGCATGGCGTCATTCACCACCTATGCCTCGGTGCGCGAGCGGGTGAACGGCGTGCTGGCGCTGGAAATCATGGGCTTTGCGATTCTCCTTGCCCTGACGTTCTATGCGCTGAGCCGGCGTACCGCGCTGCGCATGGCTCTCTTTCAGCGGGAATCTGCCGAGCTCAGAGCGCTCAATATTGCGCTGCAGCGGGAAATTGCCGAACGCAAAAGGGTGCAGGAAACGCTTGCCGTGGCAGAACAGACGCTTGAGCAGTCCAGCAAACTTGCAGCCCTTGGTGAGATGTCGGCCGCCGTCAGCCATGAGCTTAACCAACCGCTGGCGGCGATGAAAACCTATCTCGCCGGTGCGCGGCTTTTGTTGCGGCGCAACCGTCCCGAAGAGGCGCTGTCCTCCTTTGGCCGGATCGACGATCTTATCGAACGGATGGGCGGCATCACCCGGCAGCTGAAGTCTTATGCGCGCAAGGGCCAGGAGGCGTTTTCCCCTGTAGATATGGGCGTTGCGCTGGCCTCGAGCCTCTCGATGATGGAACCACAGCTGCGCCAGCGGCACGTGCAGATCACCCGCGCGGTGCCGGATGCTCCGGTTATGGTGATGGGCGACAGGCTGCGCATTGAGCAGGTGATGGTGAACCTCTTGCGCAATGCCATCGACGCCACCAAATCTGAGAGACAGCCGCGCGTGGAGGTTATGCTGGTGGCCGGGGAGACTGCAATTCTGACTGTCCGGGACAATGGTCCGGGGATCGAGGATCTGGATGCGCTCTTTGAGCCGTTCTACACCACCAAGCTGCCAGGAGACGGGGTCGGCTTGGGTCTTGCTATCTCGTCGGGTATTGTTAACGACCTCGGCGGACGGCTCACTGCGCGGAACGGACAGGCGGGTGGGGCAGTGTTTGAATTGCAGCTGCCGATTATGGACAGCAACCAAAGTAAACAAGCGGCGGAGTAAACTATGGCTCAGGCGATGAAGATTGCGATTGTGGATGATGAGCAGGACATGCGTCAGTCCATCAGCCAGTGGCTCGCGCTGTCGGGATATGACACCGAAACCTTTGGCAGCGCCGAAGATGCGCTCAAGGTGCTGGGTCCGGACTATCCGGGCATTGTGATTTCGGACATCCGGATGCCGGGTATGGACGGGATGCAGTTTCTCAAAAAACTGATGGGCAACGATTCAGCGCTGCCGGTGATTATGATCACCGGCCACGGCGATGTGCCGATGGCGGTCGAGGCGATGCGTGTCGGTGCCTACGATTTTCTGGAAAAGCCCTTCAACCCCGACCGGATGAGCGAACTGGCGAAGAAAGCCACCGGCGCGCGGCGTCTGGTGATGGACAACCGCGCACTGCGCCGGGAACTCAGCGACGGCGGGCAGATCATGAAAAAGCTCATCGGCCAGTCGCCGGTGATGGAGCGTCTGCGGGAAGATATTCTCGATCTGGGCCAGGCGGACGGGCATGTGCTGATCGACGGTGAGACCGGGACAGGTAAAACGCTCGTGGCACATGCGCTGCATGCGGTTGGCAGCCGCGCGGGTAAAAAGTTCGTGCTGGTGAGCTGCAGTGCCTTTGAGGAAGAGGCGCTTTCCAAGCGGCTTTTCGGCCCGATGCAGCCTGAGGACGCACAGCTGCCCGCCATTGAAGAAGCGCGTGGCGGCACGCTGGTACTGGAAGACATCGAAGCCCTGTCTGAAAGCATGCAGGCGCGTCTGCTGAGCGTCATCAACGAGCAGGGCACACCCGCAGAAACACGCATCGTTGCCATCTCCAACCTGCAGGAAGCCGGGCGCACCTCCGAAGACGCGCTGCGGTCCGATCTTTTCTACCGGCTTGCGGCACTGCGGATCACGGTGCCGCCGCTGCGCGCGCGGGGCGAGGATATTCTGACGCTTTTCACCCGACTGAGCGAACAGTTCTCGGATGAATACGGTTGCGACGCGCCCAAGGTCTCCGCCCAGGAAGCAGCCCAGCTTTTGCAGGCGCCCTGGCCCGGCAATGTGCGCCAGCTGATTAATGTGGCGGAACGCGCGGTGCTTCAGTCGCGGCGCGGGGCAGGGACCATTGCCTCGCTGCTGATGACCGATCACGATGAGATGCAACCGGTGATGACCACCGAAGGCAAACCGCTGAAAGAATACGTCGAGGCCTTTGAACGTATGCTGATCGACAACACCATGCGGCGCCATCGCGGGTCTATCTCCAGTGTGATGGATGAACTGTGCCTGCCACGCCGGACGCTGAACGAGAAAATGGCGAAATACGGTTTGCAGCGCTCGGATTATCTCTGACGCACGAAACCAGGCATCTGCGTAGATTCTCGTCAGGGTAGAAGTGCGTCACTCAGATTGACCATTGTGTTTTCCCTGCGGAACGCATTATCTAGGAAAACGGGGAGTTGCGCCTGACCGGGCCACTCTTCTGTGAGTTTCGCTGCTTCGTTCTCTGTGCACTGACGCTGGATGAACAAAGCAGACCGATTGGGCCTTTTACGGCCGACGAACCGCTGACGTGTTGCAGGGCCGTATGCCCCGGGACGCACAGTATATAAACGGATGCGAGGCCGCAAAATGCGAGCCCGTGTCGGAGAAGAACCGCGATGACGCGCGCAAGAGCACTGAGCAGACACTCCCTTGCCCCACCGGGCCGGATGTCGCCTGCGTCACAGATCGCCCTGACAAGACATATCCCACATCTCGCCGCGCCCCCCGGGCAGGCGATTTCGTGGCTGTGCAAATTGGAAACATGGCTAAGAAAATGCTTATCGATGCCACCCACGCGGAAGAAACCCGCGTTGTGGTGGTGGACGGAAACAAGGTCGAGGAGTTCGATTTTGAATCTGAGAATAAACGCCAGCTCGCTGGCAACATCTATCTCGCAAAAGTAACACGGGTCGAGCCGTCGCTTCAGGCGGCTTTTGTGGACTATGGCGGCAACCGTCACGGTTTCCTCGCGTTCTCGGAAATTCATCCGGATTATTACCAGATCCCCGTCGCGGACCGTCTGGCACTGATGGAAGAAGAACGTGCCTTTGTGGAAGCGCAGAAGGCCAAAGAAGACGACGAAGACAAACCCAAACGTCGCAGCCGGTCTCGCAGCCGCTCGCGTTCCAAAGCTGAGACCGCGGCAAATGACGATGCGACGACCAGTAAGGACGTGGAATCCGATCAGATTGATGGGATGGAAACCATTGATCTTGATGACGACGAAGGCTCCTCGCCGATGGAGCGTGTGGCAGAGACCCCTGTGGAAGAGCCATCTGATGATGAGGAAACCACGGCTGCGGCAACGGATGGCGATAGCGATGCCGCCGGTGACGATGCGACTGATGAAGATGTTGCACCTGCCGGTGAGGATGATGACGACGAGGATGACACACCGCGTAAAGCGGATGCCTCTGCCAAGGACGATACCATCGAGTCCGTTGCGGACGACGATGACCAGGAAGATATCCGTCCCGCGCGCAAACCGCGCCCGCGCCGCTACAAGATCCAGGAAGTCATCAAGGTCCGTCAGATCCTGCTCGTTCAGGTCGTCAAAGAAGAGCGTGGCAACAAGGGTGCGGCCCTCACAACCTATCTCAGCCTTGCCGGCCGCTATTGTGTGCTGATGCCGAACACCGCCCGTGGCGGTGGCATCTCGCGTAAGATCACCAATGCCGCAGACCGCAAGAAACTCAAAGAGATAGCGAACGAAATTGAAGTACCGCAGGGTGCGGGCCTCATTGTGCGTACGGCCGGTGCCAAGCGCACGAAGGCCGAGATCAAGCGCGATTACGAATATCTGCAGCGGCTCTGGGAGCAGATCCGCGAGCTGACGCTGAAATCCATTGCGCCCGCCAAGATCTATGAAGAAGGCGATCTTATCAAACGCTCGATCCGCGATTTATATAACCGCGATATCGACGAGGTCTTTGTCGAGGGCGAACGCGGTTACCGCATCGCCAAGGACTTCATGAAGATGATCATGCCGTCCCACGCCAAAAACGTAAAACTCTACGCCGAAGGCCTGCCGCTTTTCGCACGCTATCAGGTCGAAAGCTATCTGGCCTCGATGTTCAACCCGACCGTGCAACTGCCGTCGGGCGGCTACATCGTGATCGGTGTGACAGAGGCGCTGGTGGCCATCGACGTGAACTCCGGCCGCGCCACCAAAGAAGGCTCCATCGAGCAGACCGCGACCAAGACCAACCTGGAGGCCGCCGAGGAAGTGGCCCGACAGCTGCGTCTGCGCGACCTGGCCGGCCTGATCGTGATCGACTTTATCGACATGGACGAGCGCAAGAACAACGCCGCCGTTGAAAAGCGCATGAAGGACAAGCTCAAAACCGACCGCGCCCGCATCCAGGTGGGTCGTATTTCGGGCTTTGGTCTGATGGAGATGTCCCGCCAGCGCCTGCGCCCGGGCATGATCGAGGCCACCACACAGCCCTGTCAGGCCTGTCACGGCACCGGTCTCATCCGCTCGGATGACAACCTCGCGCTGTCGATCCTGCGCCAGATCGAGGAAGAAGGCACCCGCAAACGCTCGCGCGAGGTTCTGGTGCGCGCGCCGGTGGGCATTTCGAACTTCCTGATGAACCAGAAACGCGAACATATCGCGCAGATCGAAGGCCGGTACGGCCTGTCGGTGCGGATCGAAGGCGATCCGACGCTGGTCAGCCCGGATTTCAGCCTTGAAAAGTTCAAGACCGCAACACGCACCGTGCCGGTCGCGTCGGCCCACGTGGTATCGGTCGATACGTCGCTGATGGATCAGGTCGATGAGGACGAGGCCGACGAGGCCGAAGAGGCGCCGGAGCCGCAGGGGACGGAGGAGACCGA
>CBDUCB010000071.1:0-14832 GCA_965365545.1 uncultured Roseobacter sp.
CCAGCTTCTTCAACGGCTTTTGCAGAGCCGAACCCGGTATCCACATAAAGGCCCGCGCAGGGCGTCACCGTATATTTTTCATCCGGCCGGGTCGCATGGTGGCTTTTGTTTGTGATGACGCCCGGCACATCGCGGCCTTCGCCGACACAGACCAGTACTTCCTGAGCAGCCAGCGCGCGCTCCGGCACACCGCCGAGCCGTTCAAGGCGCAACAGACCGTTTGCCTCAATCCGGCGCACGATAAAGCCGAGCTGATCCATATGGGTAAAAAGCATCACCGCCGGTCCTTCGCCGGGGAAATGCGCCACGAGATTTCCCAGCCTGTCGGAGCGGCTTTCCACGCCCGTCGCGCTCAGCCGCTCACGCAGGGCCCGGCGCACACGGTCCTCATGGCCCGAGAGGCCGGGGATGCGCATCAGGTCTTTCAGGTCGCGCCTTATGCGGTCTTTCATGCGCGGGCCTTCCGGACACGGTCCATGAAATCCTGCGCGCGGTCGGGATCCACGGCTTTCCAGGTATCACCGTCGGTTTTCAGGGAGGAGCCGACGATGCAGCCGTCGGCGATGGCCAGCACGTCGGCCACGGTGTCGTGTTTCACGCCGGTATTGGCCATCACGGGCGTGTCGGGCAAAACGGCTTTGACCGCTTCGAGATCCGACAGGGCCGCCGCCTCGCCGGTGATCTGGCCTGAAACCAGCACGGCGTCGGGGATCGATGAAAAGACAGCACTGCGCGCCCGGTCGGGCAGCGGGCGCTGATCCAGCGAATGGGCAAATTCAGCCGAGACATTATAGAGCATCGCCATATCCGACCGCCCAAGCCGGTCACGATACCGCATCGCGCGTCCCGCATCCGGGGTCCAGGGGCCCATGTCAGAGGCATAGCTGCCGGTGAAAATCTCACGCACAAACCCCGCGCCGGTAGCGGCCCCCAGCGCAATCGTGGACATCGGATCCCAGAGCACGTTCACGCCGAAAGGCACGGTAATCTCAGACCGCAACTGTCCGATCAGCATCGCCATCGTGGCAGTCGATGCCCGGTCCACCTCGAACTCATAGGGGCGGTCGTTTTCATTGCCGAACATCACCGCGTCAAAGCCAGCGGCCTGCAGGGCCAGCAGATCGGCGCGGGCGGCTGCCAGCAGATCAGCCTCCGGATCATAAAGCGGGCTGCCAGGCAGCGCACCGATATGCACCATGCCTATGACGGGCTTTAGCTCGCCGAAAACCGCTTTGAACCTTGCTGTCATTTCTGGTCCTCCCCGGGGTCTCAGCTTACTGCTCTGATCTGGCCTTGCAACGGTATTCCGGTGTAAGCTCGCAGGAGCAAAAATGGAGAGCAGTATGGTTTTGAAAACGCGGCACCTGGACCGCCTCGGCAACGGCGGTGTCACCTTCACGGAGCTTGGTTTCGGGGGGGCACCGATTGCCAATCTTTACAGCGCGATCAGCGACGAAGACGCGCGGGCGACGCTGGATGCGGGCTGGGAAGGCGGTGTGCGCTATTTCGATACGGCACCGCTTTACGGCATGGGTCTTTCTGAGACCCGGCTGAATGCGTTTCTGCGTGACAAACCGCGTGATGACTACGTGCTCTCAACCAAAGTGGGCCGCCTCATTCAGGCCTGCGCGCCCGAGCACCGGTCAGGGGTTGGCAAATGGTTCGACGTACCGGTGCGCCGTGAGCATTTCGATTACACCTATGACGGTGTGATGCGCTCGTTTGAGCATTCGTTCTCACGGCTCGGTGTGGAGCGCATCGATATCCTTTACGTGCATGATCTGTGCATTTTCACGCACGGGTCCAAAGAAGTTTCCGATATGCGGATCGAGGAATTCTTTGCCGGGCGGGGCTATGACGCCATGGTGTCCCTGCGGGATCAGGGGCTTATCCGGGCCATCGGTGGCGGCGTTAACGAGTGGGAAGTTTGCCAGACCCTTGCCGAACGGGGCGATTTCGATCTTTTCCTTCTGGCCGGGCGCTATACGCTGCTGGAACAGAAGGCACTCGACAGCTTCCTGCCGCTTTGTGAGAGCCGCGGTATCGGGATCGTCACAGGCGGGCCCTATAACTCAGGGATTCTCGCCACCGGCGCGCGGCAGGGTGCTATGTATAATTATGACCCGGCGCCGCAGGATGTGATGGACCGGGTAAGTGCCATTGAAGCGGTCTGCAAAGAACATGACGTGCGTCTCGTCGATGCAGCCTTCCGGTTTCCGCTGCTGCATCCGGCGCATGTGTCGGTCATTCCGGGTGGCAAAAGTGTTGCGGAAATGCAGGGCAATCTGCAGGCGGCACAGGCGGAGATCCCGGACGCACTCTGGGCGGACCTCAAATCAAAGGGTCTGCTGCGCGAGGACGCGCCCACGTGACGCTGCCCCGGATCGACGCGCACCAGCACTTCTGGCAGCCGGCGCGCGGCGATTACGACTGGATGCCCCGGGACGTGCCGGTGCTGAACCGTGCTTATGCGCCGGATGATCTCGCGCCGGCGCTTGCCGCGCACCAGATCGGCGGGACGGTTCTGGTTCAGGCGGCGGCAACAGTGCATGAAACCGAATATATGCTGGGTCTTGCCGATGCCTCACCGATGATCCGCGGCGTGGTCGGGTGGATCGATTTCGAGGATCCCGCGCACCTCAGCCATCTGAAGCGTTTCGCGCGGCACCCGAAATTTCTTGGCGTGCGTCCGATGATCCAGGATATTTCCGATGACAACTGGATGCTGCGCGCGGATGTGCAATGGGCCTATGGCGCTTTAACTGATCTGGATCTGACCTTTGATGCGCTCGGATTTCCGCAACATATCCCGAATTTTCGCCGGCTGATCAGCAAGTGGCCGGACCTGCGGGTGGTTTTTGACCACTGCCTGAAGCCACAGATTTCGGAGGCGCAACAGGGTCGGAACAGCTTTTCGGTCTGGGCTGCGGGCATCACGGCGCTGGCTCAGGAGACCGGTGGGTACTGCAAACTTTCCGGGCTTGTGACCGAGGCCTCGGAAGACGTCAGCATAGAAGATCTGCGTCCCTTTGCCCGCCATGTCCTCGACAGTTTCGGACCCGGGCGTGTGATGTGGGGGTCTGACTGGCCGGTGTGCCGGTTGCGCTGCGAATACGGTGACTGGTTTGATATGGCGCAGGCGCTGACCGCGCATCTCCCGGCGGCCGGTCAGGCGCAGATATTCGGCGGAACGGCGGCGCGGTTTTACCGGCTCGGCTGAGCATAAAGAAATGCCGTGACCTGATCGCGGGTCATCACGGCGCGGGCTGCGAGGTCCGAGGCCACGTGCAGCGCTGCAGCGGCCTGAGCAAATGCGATGGCCTCTTGCGGTGTCTGGCCCCTGGCAACGCTCGCGGCCAGCGCACCGGCAAACATATCTCCCGCGCCGTGGCTGGAAACGGGGCGGACCACAGGTGCGGGATATGTGCGCCCCCTGAACCGCACCCCATCAGCGCCAAGTGTTTTCAGCATCTCCGGTCCGCCACTCAATTCTTTGTAGAACGCAGCCTCCACACGGTTGACGAGCAGAAGGTCACAGCTCGCCACAAGCGATGACGACAGTGTCCGCGCCGGAGCGGCGTTGAGCCAGACGGGCACGCCCGAAGCGCGGGCCTTGCGGGCCACTGCGGCGTTTACCGCATCCGGTATTTCGTTCTGCAGCAGAACCAGCTTTGTGCCTTCCGGAATTCGGATTGCGTCGGCATCGATGTTCAGGTTGGCGGCCGATACGATCACTGCACCATATTCACCATCAGCGTTCACGATCGCCACGCTCATGCCGCTGGGTCCCGGATCCGGTTGCAGCTGTTGTGTGTTTACGCCCGCGGCTGCCAGTGTGTGCCGCAACGTGTGACCGAATGTGTCGCTGCCGGCGCGGCCTGCGAAATGCACCTGTCCGCCCATACGCGCGGCGGCAATGGCCTGGTTGCCGCCCTTGCCGCCAAAGACATAATCGACGCTGCTCCCGGTGACAGTTTCATCGATGCCGGGAAGATGCGGCGCCCGGGTCACCACATCCAGATGAAGCGATCCGACAACCAGCAGCGTCACTTTAACAAAGCTGCCTGAACCAGCCGCATCGCCAGAGGCGCGTCCTGGCGCGCAATGGCAGCACGCAGATCAGCATCGCCGACAAGCCCGGATGCAATTGCGCGCAGCCGGTTAACGACCTCAATATTGGTGCGTGCCTCCTCGACCGGATCGAGGCCCGAGTGATCGGGAAACGTGTCAAAATAGATCGCGCCGTCATAGCCCGCGCGTTCCAGTTCGACCAGCAGTTCAACGGTCTGCACAGGATGCACCGCCCCGACCATCAGCCCGTTGTCCCACTTGCCGTAGCCATCGTTCAGATGCACCCCGAGAATTCTGGAGTGACGTGCGACGAGGGCTGCGGCAAAGGCGGGCATTTCATCGGCATAAAGCACATGGGCAAAGTCGAGCGTCACACCGGTATTCGTCCGTCCGATGTCGCGCAGGGCCAGCAAGGTCGTCGCCGCGTCCGGCATCAGCGCAAAGGCGCGGGGCTCGTTGGGTTTGTACTCCAGCGCGATATCGATCTGCGGGTTGTGATCGGCCACTTCGGCCATCGCCGCGATCGTGTCATCCCAGGCGCGGGCATAATCCATCTGAAACGAATAATCGAACCCGTCCTGACCCATCCAGAGCGTCATCAGCCGCCCCTCCATCTCCGCCAGAGCATCCAGCCCGCGTTTTGTCTCGTCGATGGCTGCGCGGCGCACTGTGGCATCGGGATGTGTGAATGCGCCCAGTTTATAGCCGGGATCGGTGTAATACCGCATGGCGAGGCCGTTGAGCACCATGCCGTTGTCGTCCAGCGCACGGGTCAGATCCGCCGGGGTGTCAGAGACAAAATGATCCGGGTAATTCAGATCCGCCGCCGTCAGACCGGCCGTGGCCGCCCGCGCGAGCAGGTCACTGGTGGTCACGATATTCCTGCCCGGCCAGTAGTCGGCAGCACCGATTTTAAAGGCGTTGAGACGGGCGGCGAAACGGGGGGTGGCATTGTCCTGCATGTCGCGACCTTATCCGGGCCCGCCAGTGGTGGCAATTTGCATATCCGGCTGGTCATGAATGCGGGTCTGAACCTCCGTGCGGTTCGCACTGGCCGTTCGTTCCAACGGTATGCAGGCGGTTTTTGCAGGAAAGGTCAGAAATCATATGGCGTCGGACAATCACCCTGCGGCGGGCTTCGGGCCCTCAACAGGTCGTTGCTCAGATAACAGTTTCGCCCAGCAAAGCGGCCCATGAAGCACCGTGCATGTCCCGGTCGTGCAGCGATCCCTGCACTGCAGGCCGGGGCAGGCTGAACTTGACGACCTGCAGATCCGGTATATCGAACCTTTTTATTGTCTGACTCTGCGTGCCGAACACCTCCGCTACCCGTGTTGTCGCCAGACCGTCGCGCACCCGCTCATAGGCCGCCTGCGAACCACAGAAGATATCGATGGTAAGCCAGAAGGGTCCGGCGTTTTTGCTTCGGACCTTTGTCACGAGAGAGCGAAGTTCAGGCAAGATCGATTACCTCGAGGCGAAAGGCGTCCATCGGGTCTTTCAGGTGCAGAACATGGTTGAGAACGAACTCGAAAACCTCGCCGTGATGCATCTCGGGCGGGGAGAACATAAAGGCAAATGTCGGCTGTTCCTCTTCCCGGGTCAGCGGGTGGTGCAGCAGATACGGGTTCAGCATTTTCCCGATCTCGGTGGCCCTGGCGGCATCGGGGGCGGTAATGATCGCAATGACACCGATCTCAAATGGATCGCCGGTGCGGGTCTCGAGCGTGCCGAAGCTGGCGGAATGCCCCACAAGGCGCAGATCGAGCGTATAATCTTCCGCTGCGAGACCCATGCGCGCTTCGATCTTTGCGCTGCACTTGGCGATAATGTCATCAGCCCAGGCAGCGGCATTGGCGACGTAAAGCGGATCGCGCAGCAGCGCGATGGCCACGGTTCGGAAACCCACGGCACGCGCGCCTTCGAGTTTCACGGTATAGTCATCAGACGGCACCCATTCGGAGCCTTCGACCCTCACCGAAGTGTCGTCGATGGCCCTGTACTTGGCTTGTGTCACATCGAGATACCCGCCCGGCTCATAGAGGATGAAGGGGTCGGAATTCTCATAGAGCATATGAGCGGACACAGTGTGCGGGCTGGCATGCGCGCCATCGGCCAGCGGGGTCACCGTAAAGCCCGTGGCGTCGAAATCGATCATGATGACGCCCGATTGCGGATTGGTCGCACAGAGCGCCCCGCATTCGCCGATCTTGGCTCCGTGCCAGGCGCCGCCGGCGTGGCAGCCGCGCATCAGCGGCAGTGCTGCGATTATCGCGGTGTCGGTCGTGCGCCCGGCGATGATGATGTCCGCACCGGTTTCCAGTGCCGCGGTGATCTGCTCGGCTCCGGCAAGCGCTACGATGTTTGAACACTCCGTGATGACATCCGCGTTGATGTCCGGTGCGTTGCCCAGGGGGGTGATGCGCCCGTCCTTCCAGGCCCTGGCGGTTGCGGCGGGATCCTGACCGCTGCGCAATACTGCGATTTTCACCGGGGTGCCCTGTTCCGCAGCGATCTCGCGGGTGATATCGAGCATCCAGTCCACCGCGCTGTCCGCGCCGCAGGTGCCGGCGGTGCCGATCACCAGTGGCACACCGGCCTGTGCCCGCGCCGCCATCAGCCCGGCCCATTCCGATTTCACCGACGCGCGCGCGTATTTCGACACACCCCGTCCGAGATAAGCCGGGCCGCTGTCGGTTGAGCCGCCGTCGATGGCGATGATATCCGGCCCTGCAGCGATGCCGCGCTGCAGGGCCGTTTCGTCATAATTCAGCCCGAGCGCGCCGGAGGGAACCAGCACACGGATCATCAGTCTGTGATCGCCTGCGGCTTTTTCAGGACACCGCGCAGGAACATCGGCGCCACGAAGCCTGCAACAGCCGCGATCCAGAGCCCGATGGCGATGGGCGTTGAGAAAAGGAACATCGCGTCCCCGTCAGAGAGCACCATGGCGCGGCGCAGCGCGTCCTCCATATTGCCGCCGAGCAGGATGCCGAGGATGACCGGCACTGTCGGGATATCGAGTTTGCGCAGGATGTATCCCAGAACACCAAATCCGACCATCAGCAGCAGATCAAAGTAGCTGCCCGAGAGCGAGTAGATGCCCACAAAAGAGATCATCGTGACCCCCGGCAGCAGCACCCATGCGGGCACCATCAGAACCTTCACAAAGATTTTGACCATCGGCACGTTCATCAGAAGCAATACCACATTCGCGATCAGCAGCGAGGCAATGAGGCCCCAGACCACTTCGGGCCGCTCGGTAAAGAGCGTGGGCCCGGGTGTGATGTTAAGCGTCATCAGCAGGGCGAGCAGCACCGCGGTGGTGCCGGAACCCGGCACCCCGAGCGTCAGCATCGGCACCAGGGCGCCGCCGGCTGCCGAGTTGTTTCCGGCTTCAGGTGCGGCGACGCCTTTGGCCACACCTGTGCCAAAGCCGCCTTTTTCCCCGGCGATGGATTTTTCCGACATATAAGCCAGGAAAGAGCCCAGCGAAGCCCCTGCGCCAGGCAGGATGCCGGCAATAAAGCCCACACCCGAGGCGCGCAGCATGGTCCATTTGGTGTCCATGATGTCTTTCCAGGGGATGCGGACCTTGTCGAGTTTGACACCGATGGAGGAGCCTTTTCCGTGGCTTTCGATGAAGAAGAAGACTTCGGCAATCGCGAAAAGGCCAACGATGGCGACGAGGAAATCGATACCGTCGTAAAGATGCAGGTTGCCGCCAGTGAGACGCGGCAGACCGGAGGAGCTGTCAACGCCGATCATGGCGATGCCGAGACCGATGCAGGAGGCAAGCGCTGCCTTGGCCTGGTTGTTGGAGGCCATGCCGCCAAGCGTGCAGAAGGCCAGCAGGTAAAGCGCGAAATACTCAGCAGGGCCAAAGAGATACGCCACACGCGCCAGCATCGGCGCCAGCAGCATCAGACCGACCGTTGCCAGGAAAGCCCCGACAAAGGACGCCACACCGGAGAGCACCAGCGCATCACCCGCGCGGCCCTGTTTGGCCATCGGATACCCGTCTAGCGTTGTCATCAGGGCAGGCTCATCGCCGGGGATGTTAAGCAGGATCGAGGAGATCCGCCCGCCATACATCGCGCCGTAGTAGACCGATGTCATCAGCACCAGCGCGGAGGTCGCATCAAGCCCCATGGTAAAGGTAAGTGGGATCAGAATAGCGACCCCGTTGGAAGGCCCGAGCCCCGGCAAGGCGCCGATGATTGTGCCCAGAAAGCAGCCCGCAACAGCCAGGGCCAGCGTGAAAGGGGAGAGCGCGATGCCAAATCCCAGAGCGAGGTTTGCAAAGATGTCCATCTCAGAACCAGCCTTTCGGGAAGCCCACAAGGCTCAGCCCCAGCGCATATTTAAAGAGAATATAGAGGCCGATCGAGAGCCCGAGACCCGACAGCGCGGCAGCCACAGGGCGGGGCGAGATCTGGTAGCTCAGAATGCCGGCAGCGGCGATTGTCGGGATTACGAAACCAAATGGTTTCAGCGTATAGGCATAGATGATCAGAACCACGACCGCGACAGCGAGCGCACCCCAGGTGCGCGCGGCCGGCCAGTCGGGATCAGGATCAGGTTTGATGATCATAACCAGCGAGCACAGAGCCGCCACAGCACCGATCAGCATCGGAAAGGCTTTGGGGCCAACGGGGTCGGTGAGAAAGCTGGTCTGGATCTGCGTGGCGCTCGCGATATATGCGAGCGCCACAAAGAGCGTGACCAGACCGAAAATCCGGTCACTTGCCATTACTGGATAACTCCCAGCTCTTTGGACATGGCGTTGATTTCAAGCACCAGATTGTCCACGTAGGACTGGAAATCGCCACCGACTTTGGTGAAGGGCGCCAGACCGTTCGCTTCCATCGCCGCTGCCCACTCATCGCTGTCGGCGACCTGCTGCAGTTTGCCGGCCCACTCTTCGAACTTCTCGTCAGAGATGCCTTTGGGCACGTAGAGGCCACGCCAGTTTACCGCGACCACGTCATAGCCCTGTTCTTTGGCAGTCGGGATATCCTCAAAACCCGGTACCCGCTCGTCAGTCAGAACCGCAATGACGCGAACCTCACCGGCCTTCAGAAAGCCCACGACCTCGGACATATCGCCGGTCATCGCCTGGGTGAAACCACCGACCGTCTGAGTGATCGCATCCGCGCCACCGTCAACACCGATGTATTTCACCTTTTTGATGTCGTCAAAGCCTGCGCGCTGCAGGATCATCAGCGGTTTGATGTGGTCAAAACCACCCACTGCGGAGCCACCGGCGAAGGCCACGGAACCCGGATCGGCTTTGATCGCTTCAACCAGATCATTCAGCGACTGATAGGGGCTGTCGGCTGCAACAACGATCACGCCCGGGTCGGCGCCGATTGCACCGACAAAACGTACCTGATCCGCGGTCATTCCGGCATAGGCGTTCTGTGCCAGACGCGTGGAGGTGGCGGTAGAGGCCGCGATGATCAGATCCTCGTCGGTGTTGCGCTCTGCAACGACGTGATTATAGGCAAGGCCGCCGCCGGCACCGGCCATGTTGGTGACCTGCACGGGCTGGTCGACAGCGCCGATGTCATACATGATTTTGCCGATCTGGCGGCAGGTGAAATCCCAGCCACCGCCGGGGTTCGCAGGGGCAATGCACTCTGCTGCTGTCGCAGCCGTGCCGGCACCCAAAGTAAGTACGGCACTCGTTACGAGCGCCTTGAAAAGACGTTTTGTCATTGGTTCCTCCCATTTGACACGCGGGTCTCCACCCGCTTGTGTGGTCATCAGACTGTAAGAACCTGACACCAACCTGTCACGTCGGAAGAACACCGCGCCCATGAGATACCTGCTGGTAGAAGACAACGCCGATCTGGCCGCAGCGCTTACGGGCCGGTTTGCGCTGGCCGGGCATGTGGTTGATCACGCGGATTGTCTGAATGACGCGGAGCTGGCCACCAGAACAACAGATTACGATTTGATTTTGCTTGATATTATGCTGCCTGATGGCGACGGACGCAGCTTTCTTAAACGTCACCGGGCGGCTGATAACCCCACGCCTGTTATCGTGCTCACGGCGCGGTCCGAGGTGTCGGACAGGGTGGGGCTGCTGGATCTGGGCGCGGATGACTACATCACCAAACCCTTTGATTATACCGAACTTGAGGCCCGCGTGAGGGCCGTTTTGCGCCGTCTGGGCGGGGCGGCGGCCAATACACGCGAGTTTGCCGGACTGTCATTTGATTCGACGACCGGGATGATTTCTGCCGCCGGAAGCTCGGAACAGCTGCGCAACCGCGAAACCCGTTTGCTGGAGGTGTTCTTTGCAGCCCCGGGCCAGGTCTTTTCAAAATCGCATCTGATGGACAGGTTGTTTTCTTTCTCCGACGAGGTCTCTGAAAATGCTATTGAGGTCTATGTCGGCAGGCTGCGCCGGAAGCTTGCGTCCTCAGAGGCGACCATCGAGACCGTGCGGGGGCTGGGGTACCGGATGGTGCGCCGCGAATGAACGCACAGCTTCCGTCGATCCGGCGGCGCCTTGTGGTGCAGCTGGCGCTGGTTGCGGCTCTGCTGTCGGTTGCGTTCTTTCTGACCGTGCGGGGGGTGGCCGGCAATGCAACAGAACAGACGCAGGACAGTATCCTTGCGGCATCAGCGGCATCGATCGCCGATGCGGTTTATTCCGATGACGGGGCGGTGCGGGTTGAGTTGCCCTATTCCGCGCTGTCGATGCTGGGCACGGTTTCTGAGGACAGAGTGTTTTACCGGGTTATCGTCGATGGCGAAACGCTTACCGGATATGATGATCTGCCGGTACCTTCCGGGCGTGCCGGCCCGCGTGCACCGCTCTTTGATACCTATACCTATCGGGGCGACAGCCTGCGTTCGGTGGTGATCAGCCGGGCATTATCGGGCGCGAGCCGGCCGCGCCGGGTCCAGGTTGTCGTGGCGCAGACCCGGCTTGGACTGGAGGTGATCTCAGCGCGGATTACCGGCACGGCCACCGCCATCGCCGTTGCGTTTTTTCTGGTAGCGACAGCCCTCAGTGCGCTTGCCGCGCGGAACGCTCTGCAACCGCTTAACCGTCTGGCGGAAACGATGGCGCGGCGCGGCCCCAAAGACCTGCGCCCGGTGACCGACGAGACCCCCGAAGAGCTGGCGCCTCTGGTCGCTGGGCTGAACAGTTTCATGCAGCGGCTCGGAGCCGCCCTGACCCGGTCAGAGGATCTGATCGTTGAGGCCGCGCACCGGGTGCGCACGCCGCTGGCCACCGTGCGCACGCAGGCAGAGGTCATGCATCTGCAGGTGGAGAAGCCTGCGAACCGTGCCGCATTGCGCCAGATGATCCGGGCGGTGGATGAAAGTTCGCGCTCGGCCGGGCAGCTTCTGGATCATGCAATGGTGACGCTGCGATCTGATCAGCTGGAGACAGAAGAGACCGATCCCGGCGAGCTTTTGCGCGACGTCGTCGGGCGGCTGGGGCCGACCGCGGAGCTGAAAGACATCACCATCCGTCTGGAACTGCCACCGGAACAGACCCGGGTCATGGGCGATCCGATCCTGTTGCAGAATGCTGTGCGCAATATCCTCGACAATGCGATCAAATACTCTGCGGCAGAAACTGATATCACCGTTCGGCTGGAAGCCGGCAACCCCTGTCGTCTGGTCTTTTGCGATCAGGGTCGCGGGTTTGCTGCTGCAGACATCACACGGCTGCCGGACCGTTTTTCACGCGGATCCAACGTGAGCGATGTGGTCGGCTCCGGTCTGGGACTGACCATTGTGGCCGATGTGGCGCGCGCCCACGGCGGCTCGCTTGAGATCGCTGATAATCCGAAAGGAGCCGGCGCATGCGTCACGCTTGTCTTGCCCTCCTGCTGATCGTCCGGATGACCGCCGCCGGCGCGTTTGAAATTGAGGAGAGCCACCACTATCCCGGTGGCGACACTGAACTGCGCATTCTCTCGACAGCGGACAGCGAGGTGTTTGACCCGATCATCCGCGCCTTTCAGAGCGAGAACCCGGGTCTCAGCATCACGTATGATGTGGCCTCTTCGGCCGAGGTGATGACCGCCCTTTACCGCGAGGGCGCCGCCTATGATCTGGCGATTTCCTCGGCGATGGATCTGCAGACCAAACTGGCCAATGACGGGCTGGCACTCGCGTACCGGTCCGAGGCCACCGCGCGGCTGCCGGGGTGGGCGCGCTGGCGTGACCGCGTATTTGCATTCACCCAGGAGCCGGCAGTGCTTGTGATCAACGAAGCCGCTCTCGCCGGGCTGGAACTGCCGCGTAACCGCGAGGGTCTGATTGCCCTGCTGCGCGGCAATCCCGATATCTTTGACGGGCGCATCGGCACCTATGACGTGCGCATCTCCGGACTGGGCTATCTTTTTGCCACGCAGGACTCGCGCAATACCGAAAGTTACTGGCAGCTCACCGAGATTATGGGGCGCCTGAACACGCGGCTTTATTGCTGTTCGGGCGATATGATTGCCGCTGTCGCGCGGGGTGAGCTTGCGCTGGCCTATAACGTTCTGGGCTCTTATGCGCGAGCACGCCTTGCTGAGACACCGGGTATCCGGATCATCGAAATGGAGGATTTCGTTTCCGTGATGCTGCGCACCGCACTGATCCCGCAAACCGCGGTCGCCACGGAAGAGGCTGGCCGGATGATTGATTTCCTGGCGGGGATGCGGTCCCGGCCTGAGCTCGCAGCACAATCCGGCCTGCCGCCTGTCGATCTTGACGAAAGCGATGCGAATGCAGCGGTTGTGCGACCGATCCGGCTCGGTCCGGGACTGCTGGTGTTTCTGGACCGGATGCGGCGCGACACGTTCCTGCGCAGCTGGGTCAGCTCTGTTGAACAGGACTGACCTGCGTTCCCGGCGCATCCGCGGCCCATTGCTTTACGGATAAGTTGCCATGCTGCCTAAATACGCGATGTCGCGCCAAAGTGCGAAGGTCACTTTTTGAACGGTGCCATCCCGGCACGTGCCAGTTCGTCGGCGCGTTCGTTTTCGGGGTGGCCTGCGTGGCCCTTTACCCATTCCCAGGTCACGCGGTGACGGCTGTTGGCCTCATCGAGCCGCTGCCAGAGCTCAGCATTTGCGACCGGCTTTTTCGCCGCATTTTTCCAGCCGTTCTTTTTCCAGCCGTGGATCCAGGACGTGATGCCGTTTTTCACATAATTGCTGTCCGTGACGATAGTGATCTCGCTGGCGCGGCTGAGCGATTCAAGTGCGTTAATGGCCGCGAGCAGTTCCATACGGTTATTGGTGGTCTGCGCCTCGCCGCCCTTAAGCTCGCGTTCTTTGACAACCGTGTCACCCTCCATCGCGCGCAGCAGCGCACCCCAGCCGCCCGGTCCCGGATTACCTGAACAGGCACCGTCGGTATAGGCGTAAAGCTCAGGCACGGGCGATGATCCTGACCCAGGGGGCGATCACACCATCAAGACCGGCATCTTCTCCGGTCGTGACCTCTGACACAGTGAATCCCGCCGTTTCAAGAAGGCCGCTCAGCTCGCTCGTGGTGTAATAGGTGTAAAGCCTGCCGATTTTATCGCGTTTGCTGCCGGTGCCTGTTTTCATGCCGATGTGAAACACCCCGCCCGGTCTGAGCGCGCGGGCGACAGCAGCCAGATACCGCGGAAAATCCCCGCGCGGGGCGTGCAAAAGTGAAAAACTTGCCCAGATGCCGTCATAACAGGCGGTGCATGTCAGATCGTCAAAGCTTTTCTGGTGAGCCGCAACACCCTCGTTGCGGGCGGCGAGCGTGACCATTTCTGGAACCGGATCCCAGGCCGTTGCCCGCAGACCCGCGCGCGCCATTGCCGCCGCGGCGGCCCCGGGGCCACTGCCCAGATCGAGCACCTCTGCCTCTTCTGGCAGGGCGCGGGTAAATGCGGCAAGTGCCGGATTGCTTTGCGTATCGGCATCTGCAAGTGCAGCATACTCATCAGCCCGGGCGGCATAGACCGACAGTGTTTCTTTGTCGCTCACAGGAAAACGCCGGTGCAGAGCGACGCCACGACAACCACTGTCAGAAGAACCCGCAGCGACATCCACCAGCGCGGCGTCAGACCCCAGCGCCAGAAGGCGAAATCAAGGATCAGCAGCCCGGTAAATCCGAAAATCAGGTTTGTACCCGCAGCAACAGGCCCGCCACCGGTCATGAAAAAAGCCCAGAGCGCCGGGATCACTGAGAGCGTGTATCCGGTCGCGGCCTGCGCCCCTTCGGCGCGGGTTGCAAAACCCCAGAGCACGCCGGACATAAAAGAGAGGATCACCGAGCCGTAAAAGAGCTGCACGTAAGGCCCGATAAAGCGCGGACCGAGATAGGTGGCACCCCATTGCGCCAGCGGGTCATTCAGATAAGTGGCAGCCCCCCAGACAAAGGGAATAAGCCCCGCTAGGCCCAGGATCAGCGGTGCCGGTGGAATACGGCTCACAGGGCGACCACCAGGTCGTTGGCGCGGATCCGGCAGATTTCAGGACGTCCGGCTCTGCGCGCGCAGACGGGCGATGTGTGCCCGCGTTCCGGTGTCATGGCGCCGACGCGCGACGTGCGACCGACTATTCGCAATGCAAGGGCCACATCGGCGGGTATTCCAGACCTGATCTGCGCTGCCTGATGTTGCTGCAACGCTTTGACAGTGCCGGTTATGTTGCCGGCCCGGGTAATTACCTGGTCGCTCATGCCGGCTCCCGCAGCACGCGGGGGACTTTGAATTCAACGTTTTCCACCGCCGTCTCTACGGTTTCGACCGTGACCTCG
>CBDUCB010000072.1:0-14740 GCA_965365545.1 uncultured Roseobacter sp.
CCTTTGCGATCATCTCGCATCCGGATGCCGGCAAAACCCCGCTGACGGAGCAATTTCTGCTCTTTGGCGGCGCCATCCAGCTGGCGGACCAAGTGCGCGCGAAAGGCGAAGCCCGCCGCACCCGGTCTGATTTCATGGCGATGGAAAAAGACCGCGGGATCTCTGTTTCGGCTTCGGCCATGTCATTTGACTTCAAAGAATTCCGGTTCAATCTGGTCGACACACCCGGCCACTCCGATTTCTCGGAAGACACGTACCGGACGCTCACAGCGGTGGATGCCGCCGTAATGGTGATCGATGGCGCCAAGGGCGTCGAGAGCCAGACGCAGAAACTCTTTGAAGTCTGCCGCATGCGCGATCTGCCGATTCTGACCTTTTGTAACAAAATGGATCGCGAAAGCAGGGACGTCTTTGAAATCATAGACGAAATTCAGGAGAATCTGGCGATCGACGTAACTCCTGCGAGCTGGCCCATCGGCGTCGGCCGGGATTTTCTGGGGTGCTACGACATTCTGCGTGACCGCCTGGAACTGATGGACCGCGCCGACCGGAACCGGGTGGCGGAATCGGTCGAGATTAATGGTCTGGACGATCCGAAGCTTGCAGAACATGTGCCCGTGCAGCTGCTCGAAAAGCTCCGGGAAGATCTTGAAATGGCGCGCGAGCTGTTGCCGCCGCTGGATATGGCGGCGATGCATGAAGGATCGCTTACGCCGATCTGGTTCGGCTCCGCCATCAACTCCTTCGGCGTAAAAGAACTGATGGACGGCATCGCGAACTACGGGCCTGAACCGCAGATACAGTCGGCAGAGCCAAGGCAGATTTTGCCTGAAGAACCAAAGGTTTCAGGCTTTGTCTTCAAAGTTCAGGCGAATATGGATCCCAAGCACCGCGACCGGGTGGCTTTCCTGCGTCTTGCTTCGGGTCACTTTACCCGGGGCATGAAGCTTACCCATGTGCGCAGTAAAAAACCCATGGCGATTACTAATCCGGTGATGTTTCTGGCCTCTGACCGCGAACTCGCCGAAGAGGCCTGGGCCGGCGATATCATTGGCATCCCGAACCACGGGCAGCTGCGCATCGGCGACACGCTGACCGAAGGCGAGGCCATTCGCGTCACAGGCATCCCCTCCTTTGCCCCTGAACTTTTGCAGGGCGTGCGCGCGGGCGATCCGATGAAGGCCAAGCATCTGGAAAAAGCGCTGATGCAGTTCGCTGAAGAAGGTGCCGCCAAGGTTTTCAAACCGTCCATCGGGTCAGGCTTTGTTGTGGGCGTCGTCGGGCAGCTTCAGTTCGAAGTACTCGCAAGCCGGATCGAGCTTGAATACGGGTTACCTGTGCGCTTTGAAGCGTCACAGTTCACCTCTGCCCGCTGGGTGAAAGGTGACAAGCAGGCCATTGATAAATTTGCAGAAGCCAATAAACAGCACATCGCCCACGACCATGACGGAGATGTGGTCTATCTGACCCGGCTGCAGTGGGACATAGACCGTGTGGATCGCGATTATCCGGACATTACTCTGACGGCGACCAAGGAGATGATGGTCTGACACAACGCCGGAGCAACCGATGACGCGCTGGGGCCTTGTCGCAACGATAAAGGCACCTGCCCGCGACGTGGTTTCCTTTGCTGCCTGGCATATCGACGCCGGCGCAGACAGGGTTTTCATCTATCTGGACGACGAAAACGAAGACGCCCGACGTGCGCTGGCAGCCCATCCGAAGTGCGATGTGGTTGTCTGCGACGACGCCTGGTGGGCGGATCAGACCGGAAAACCACCGGTCAGGCATCAGGTGCGCCAGTCACGCAATGCCAGCCATGCCTATGCCCGCGCGAGCGACCTCGACTGGATCATTCACATAGATGTGGACGAATTTATCATCAGCCCGCAGCCCGTGGGCGAGCTGCTCTCACGCATTCCGCCCGGCACCGGCACGGCCCGCATCCGCCCGGATGAAGCGCTCTGTCCGTCCACTGGCGGCACGCCTGTTGCTTTCAAAGCCTTCATCCCGAACGGCCCGGACAGACGTGGTACCGTGGGGCAGATTTACCCGACCTTCGGCCCCTATCTCAAAGGGGGATTTGTGAGCCACGCCGCCGGCAAGGTGTTCACCCGGACCGGCTTCCCGGATGTCGCGCTGAGAATACATAACAGCTTTTGCAACGGCACGGTGTTCAGCCCCGAGCACAGCCTTGATGAGGTGCATCTGGCACATCTGCACACCACAAGCTGGGATCACTGGTTAAGGATGTTCCGGTTCCGGCATGACCGCGGCTCCTACCGTGCGGATCTGGCACCGGCGACACCCGCAGAACAGGGCGGCATGACGCTGCACGATCTTTTCGGTTTTCTGCTTGAGACGCAGGGAGAAGCAGGACTGCGCACCTTTTTCGACGAAGTTTGCGCCGATACACCGGCACTTCGCGACAGATTACAGGCCCGGGGCCTGCTGCGCCTGCATGATCTGGAGACAGAAGCGGCAAAAAACCTTCATTTCCCCGGTTTTAGCGCCTGAATTTAGTATCCCGTTTGACCAGGGCTGAACTTGTTGCTAAGCAGCCGCAGCATGTCGCGGCAAGGGGCCGCCTCGCGGGCCGTTCGGGCCGACATGATTGCTGCCGCGGGCCAGAACAGTGTCCGCAAACATCGGACACATATGACAAAATTTTCTGACCTGAACCTGAATCCTAAAGTACTCAAAGCAATCGACGAGGCGGGCTATGAAACGCCCACCCCCATTCAGGCCGGTGCGATTCCACCCGCACTGGAAGGTAAAGACGTCCTTGGCATCGCGCAGACCGGAACCGGCAAGACCGCCAGTTTCGTGTTACCGATGATCACGATGCTCGCGCGGGGCCGCGCGCGTGCGCGGATGCCGCGCAGCCTTGTACTCTGCCCCACCCGCGAGCTGGCAGCCCAGGTGGCTGAGAACTTTGATACCTACACCAAACACCTCAAGCTGACCAAAGCGCTGTTGATCGGCGGCGTTTCCTTCAAGGAACAGGACCGGCTGATCGACAAGGGCGTCGACGTTCTGATCGCAACGCCCGGCCGCCTGCTGGACCACTTTGAGCGGGGCAAACTGCTGCTCACGGGCGTGCAGATCATGGTGGTGGATGAGGCCGACCGGATGCTCGATATGGGCTTTATCCCTGACATCGAACGCATTTTCAGCCTGACGCCGTTTACCCGCCAAACGCTGTTCTTCTCGGCCACAATGGCGCCTGAGATCGAACGGATTACCAATACTTTCCTGTCTGCACCGGAACGGATCGAGGTGGCCCGCCAGGCGACCACGGGCGAGAATATCGAACAGGGTGTTCTGATGTTCAAAGGCTCGCGCCGCGACCGTGAAGCGACGGAAAAGCGCCGTATCCTGCGCGAACTGATTGATGCCGAAGGCGAAAAATGCACCAACGCGATCATCTTCTGTAACCGCAAGACAGATGTGGATATTGTTGCTAAGTCTCTGAAGAAATACAAATATGACGCGGCACCAATCCACGGCGATCTTGATCAGAGCCAGCGGACGCGTACACTTGACGGGTTCCGGGACGGCTCACTGCGCTTTCTGGTGGCCTCCGACGTGGCCGCCCGCGGGCTCGACGTGCCTGCGGTGAGCCATGTGTTTAACTTTGACGTGCCGGGACATGCAGAGGACTACGTGCACCGCATCGGCCGCACAGGACGTGCAGGGCGTGACGGCAAGGCAATCATGATCTGCGTGCCACGCGATGAAAAGAACCTCGCCGACATCGAGCGGCTGGTTCAGCGGGAAATCCCCCGTCTGGCCAATCCGCTGGGCGGTGACGCGCCTGCACCTGAGGAGCAGACGAAGGCACCGGACACCGGCAACGATGAGAAACCAAAACGCAGCCGGTCACGCTCCCGGCGCAAAGAAAGCCCTGACAGCGAGAATGCCGGGACCCAGACAGCAGAGACCGGCACGCCGCAACAAGATACCGTTGCCCCAAAGCCTGCGGAGAAGCCTGCCGAAGAGCCCCGGGTGTCTGATGAAAATGCCGGGGATGATCAGAAGCGCAGCCGTGGCGGACGGGGTCGTGGACGCCGCAACGACAATGACCGCAATAACGGGAACGATCGAAACGACCGGGGCGGCAATAAGGTTGTCGGGCTCGGAGATCACACGCCGGAATTCATCGGGCTGAGCTTTAAAGACCGCAGCTGACGCGTTTTTGCGCAAAAAGCCCTCGCTGCCGGATATTGATTCGCCGCCCCGCGGTGTGCACACTGTTGTGCATTTGAAAACGGGAGAGCGAAATGCCACTGATCGACGTTCAGGTGATGGAAGGCGTGTTCAGCGCTGACGAAAAAGCGCAGATTATCGCGCGGGTAACCGAAGGTTTTGGCAAAGTTTCAGGCAAGACCCTCGCGGATGCGACATCTGTACGGGTACACGAAATTCCGGGCGGCAGCTGGGGGTACGCGGGCACGGCGATGACAAGCGAAGATGCCCGCGCCATGCGCGCCCGCGGATGATCAGCTCAGACGGCTGACCACCACGGTAACTTCGGGTTTTTTACCGGTCTCATCCTGCGCTGTCTGACGCACAGCCCGGCGCAGCCCTTCGTTCAGCTTGTCGTCATCGCGCCAGATCTTTTTGCCCGCACGGTTCACCCACTGGCTGAGATCTTCTTCAAGGACATCCACCAACGGTGCACGGCTGCGCCCTGTTTCGGCAAGCCCCATGACCTCGCACCAGGGGTCACCCAGCGGCTGGTCTTCATCATCCATTATCAGGGTCACCAGGACGTGCCCGTTCAGCGCCATACGGATGCGGTCGCGCACCACGCCGTCAAGCGCGCCGATCTGCACTGTTCCGTCCAGATAGGTCCGCCCGGTTTCTACGTATTCCGCCACCTTGGGCTGATTGCCTGACAGGTCGATCATCATCCCGTTTACCGCCAGCACGCCGGTCATTCCGTTGGCATCCGCAAGTTTCACATGCTCGCGCAGATGCCGGTGCTCGCCGTGCATGGGGATCACGACCTGCGGCTTTACGATGGCTGTCAAACGCTCAATATCAGGCCGGTTTGCGTGCCCGGAGACGTGATACCTGCCGGTGCTGTCGTCAACGACATCCACCCCAAGCTCGGAAAACTGGTTGATGATCCGGATCACGCCCTTTTCATTGCCGGGGATGGTTTTAGAGGAAAACAGAAAAAGGTCGCCCTCTTTCAGCTGCATGCCCTGGTATTTGCCGCGTGCAAGCTGAGCAGACGCCGCGCGCCGTTCGCCCTGGCTGCCGGTCACCAGCAGCATAAGGTTTTCGCGCTGAATATCCTGTGCCGCTTCCGGGCTGACCACGGGCGGGAAGTCGGTCAGAACGCCGGTTTCGACTGCGGCTTCAACCATGCGTTTCATCGCCCGACCCATCAGAACAATCGACCGACCGGCGGCCTCACCGGCCTCGGCCAGCGTTTTCACCCGGGCGACATTGGAGGCGAATGTGGTTGCGACAACCATGCCTTTCGCGCTTTTCACCAGTTTGGTGATCTCAGGGCCTACGCTGGCTTCCGAGCGTCCGGGATCAGGCGAAAAGACGTTTGTGCTGTCACAGATCAGTGCTTTGACACCGTCCTTGCTGACCTCGGCCCAGAGGTCGGGATCGAAGGGTTCACCTACCAGTGGCGTTTCATCGAGCTTGAAATCACCGGTGTGGATCACCCGGCCTTCGGGGCTGTCGATGATCAGCGAAGAACTTTCCGGAATCGAATGCGACATCGGCAGAAAGCCCACTGTGAAAGGACCGGCTGTGGTCACCCCCGGCCATGCGTCGACGGTGCGTATCGCGTTTTCGGGATACCCGTGTTCCTGCATTTTGCGCCGGGCGATATTCGACGTAAAGGCACGGGCGTAAACCGGTGCCTTCAACGCCTCATAGGTATGTGCGACGGCGCCGACATGGTCTTCATGCGCATGGGTGATGAATACCGCTTCAATCTGATGGCGGCGTTCCACCAGCCACGAAATGTCTGGCAGGATCAGATCGACGCCCGGGCTGCCATCCATATCCGGAAAGGCCACACCCATGTCGACCACAATAAGCCGCTCTTTGCCGGGCCGCCCATAACCGTACACATAGGCGTTCATGCCTATTTCACCCGCCCCTCCGAGAGGCAGGTAGATCAGTCGTTCATTACTCATAAAGTTACGTATTATCCTTGTTATACTTGTGGATCACGGTCAGGCCGTGGATCGTCAGATCATCCTGAAACGCGTCAAAAAGCGCTTCGCTCTGCTGGAAAAGGGGTGCCAGCCCACCCGTTGAAATTACGCGCATATCGCGGGCGCGTTCCGCCTTAATCCGGGCACATATCTCACGCACAAGTCCGATGTAACCCCAGAAAACTCCCGATTGCATGCAGGCCACCGTATTGGTGCCGATCACGGTCGGGGGTTTCGAGATATCGACATGCGGCAAAGCGGCCGCCGCCTGGTGCAGCGCTTCGAGGCTGAGGTTCACGCCGGGAGAGATCACCCCGCCGATATAAGCACCGTCCGTATCCACCACATCAAAGGTCGTCGCCGTGCCGAAATCGACCATAATGAGATCGCCGCCATAAAGATCATGGCCGGCCACTGTGTTTACCAGCCGGTCGGGCCCCACCTGGGTGCCGGCATCGACGCGCACATCGACAGGCAGCAAACAGTCAGGCTTGCCAACCACAAGGGGACGGGTGCTGAAATAGCGGTCCGCCAGAACGCGCAGATTAAAGACCACGCGCGGCACCGTCGAGGAGATGATCATATCGGTGATCTGCACCTCAAGGTTCTGCAGCTTCATCAGCGTGCTCAGCCAGACGAAGTACTGATCCGCAGTACGCTGCCATTCGGTCGATGTGCGCCAGGAGGCCAGAAACTGCTCCCCGTCCCAGATCGCAAATACCGTATTGGTGTTACCACAATCCACAGCCAGCAGCATGACCGGTCCCCCCTGTCCGTCTCAGAAAAATACATCCGCTGCGGCAATCCGGGTCACGCCGGTTGCGGTGCGCAGCATCAGGTTACCATCCTTGTCCACGTCCTCAAACGTGCCCGTTCTTTCGTCTTGTCCGGTGCGCGCGGTGATCACCTCGCCCAGACGCGCGGCATGAGCCAGCCACGCGGTGCGCACCGGTGCAAAACCAAAGTGCGTGAACTGCTCTTCAAACACGGCGTAGGCCGCCGCCAGATGCTGAAGGAAATCTTCCGGCGCGATGCTGACGCCCGTTTCTGCAGCCAGGGAGACGGGCAGCACCGCCCCCTCTTCGACCTCATTGCGCCCGGGCGCTGACGCAATATTTACGCCCACACCAATTGCCAGCAAATCCGCCTGCCCGCCCCGTCCGGCACTTTCCAGCAGGATGCCCGCGACCTTTCCACCATTCAGCAAGACGTCATTTGGCCACTTCAGTGCGAAAAGCTCCGGCTTTCCGGTCACCGCAATAAAAGCCTGATGAAGCGCAAGTGACATAACGAACGATCGCAATGCTACATGCCCCGGCGCCCCTTCCGGGCGCAGCATCAGGGTCGCCGCGAAATTGCCCTCAGGCATCGACCAGGGCCGCCCCCGGCGCCCGCGCGCCGCCGTTTGCCGGTGCGCCATCAACCAGAACGGGGCGGGATGCGATGCGGCCATGCGCATCCCCTCATCAAGGGTCGAGCCAACCGCGTCTTTTACATAACGACCATATGCCCCAGGCCAGTCTGTCATGGTGTTTTCCGGCCGGACATCCGCCCCCTGAAGGCCCGGCGTGGAACAGGCATCACGCGATCAGTTGACCAGCGTCGCAGCGGCCGCCGCGGCCGCGGTCTCGACACCGAACATATTCACGATCCCAAGCACCATGATCACGGCCGAGGCCATCAGAAAGCCCCAGAGCACGGTCGAGCCACCGGTATCGAGCCCTTCTTCGCTTTCATCCCCGAAGTACATGTAAAAGACAATCCGCAGATAATAGAACGCACCAATCACCGAGGCCACGACACCGGCCACCGCAAGCCAGGCGAGACCGCCCTCATAGGCCGCACGCAACACGTAGAACTTGCCGAAAAACCCGAGCATCGGCGGCACACCGGCAAGGCTGAACAGCAGCACCAGCATGGCCAGTGCCTTACCCGGCTCCCGTTTTGAGTACATGTTCAGCGCCGCGATCTCCGTGACCGGCTGGCCGTCTTTTTCCATCATCAGGATAAACGCAAAGGTGCCGACGTTCATGGTCACATAGATGGCCATATAAACCAGCATCGCCTGTACGCCCAGCACCGTGCCGGCCGCCAGCCCCATCAGCGCATAGCCCATATGGGCAATCGAAGAAAACGCCATCAGCCGTTTGATATTGGTCTGTCCGATCGCCGCGACAGCCCCGAGGAACATCGACAGCAAAGAGAGCAGCGCGATGATCTGGCTCCAGTCGCTGACCGCATTGCCGAAAGCGTCGTGCAGAACGCGCGCGAAAAGCCCCATCGCGGCAACCTTGGGCGCTGTTGCGAAAAATGCCGTGACGGGTGTGGGTGAGCCTTCATAGACGTCGGGCGTCCACATATGGAACGGCACAGCGGAGACCTTGAAGGCGAGACCGGCGATCAGGAAAACCAGGCCGAGCAGCAGACCGACCGAAACATCGCCCGACTGTGTGGTCTGGATGATGCCCGAAAAGAGCGTCGTTCCGGCGTATCCGTATACAAGCGAGGCCCCGTAGAGCAGCAGCCCCGAAGAGAGCGCGCCCAGTACGAAATACTTCAGACCGGCCTCGGTGGATTTCACGCTCTCACGACGCAGGGACGCGACCACATAAAGTGCCAGCGACTGCAGTTCCAGCCCCATATAGAGCGCCATGAGATCACCCGCAGAGACCATGACCATCATACCGACAGCGCTCAGCGCTACCAGCAGCGGGTATTCAAAGCGCAGCAGGTTGCGCGATTTCATGTAGCCTTCGGACATGATCAGTACAGCACCCGCCGAGAGCAGGATGGTGATCTTGGCAAAGCGCGAGAAGCCATCAAGGATCAGCATCCCGTTGAAGGCGGTCTGCGTCCCCTCGCCCGTCGTGCCTATCCAGGCGGCAAGCGCGATCATCACACCGGCAGTCATCCAGACGAGCGTTGATGCCAGCCCGTCTTTGGAAGTGTAGACCGCGACCAGCAGCATCACCATCGCATAGACGGAGAGCAGGATCTCGGGCAGGACAAGTGTCAGATCAGCGGGTATCATGGTTCATGTCCTTCAGTTCGACGCCAGCTGTGATGCGGCCTCTGCCGCGGCCAGCGCCGTATCGTAATTGGAGACCAGGTTGGCCACAGCCGGCCCGGTGATATCGAGCACCAGCGCGGGGTAAACACCCAGCAACAGCGTCATCACCACCAGCGGAGCAAAGATCCAGCGCTCGCGCGGGGTCATGTCGGTGATCGACCGCAGGCTTTCTTTGATGAGATCCCCCATCACCACGCGCCGGTAGAGCCAGAGCGCATAAGCGGCCGAGAAAATCACGCCCGTGGTCGCAACGGCGGCGACCCATGTGTTCACCTGAAAGACCGCCATCAGCGTCAGAAATTCGCCGACAAAGCCGGAAGTCCCCGGCAGACCGACATTGGCCATGGTAAACAGCATGAAGATAAGCGCAAAGGCCGGCATCTTATTCACCAGTCCGCCATAGGCGTCGATCTCGCGGGTATGCATCCGGTCGTAGATCACGCCAACGCAGAGAAAGAGCGCGCCCGAAATGAAGCCGTGGCTGATCATCTGGAAAATCGCACCATCCAGCCCCTGCTGGTTGGCGGCAAATATGCCCATAGTGACAAAGCCCATGTGTGCGACAGAAGAATAAGCGATGAGCTTTTTCATGTCTTCCTGCACGAGCGCCACCAGCGAGGTATAGACAATCGCGATGGCGCTCATCCACAACACCAGCGGCGTCAGCACCTCAGCGCCCACCGGGAACATCGGAATGGAAAAGCGCAGGAAACCATATCCGCCCATTTTGAGCAGGATCGCAGCCAGCACGACAGAGCCTGCTGTTGGCGCCTGCACGTGGGCATCCGGCAGCCAGGTGTGCACCGGCCACATCGGCATCTTGACCGCAAAGCTGGCAAAGAACGCGAGAAAGAGCAGCGTCTGCAGCCCGCCGACGATCTGGATGCCCAGCAGTGAGAAATTCTCGAAAGCAAACTCGTGGTTCAGCAGAACCTCGATATCAGTGGTGCCTGCATCCGCGAACATACCAACCATCGCCACCAGCATCAGCACCGAGCCGAGGAAAGTATAAAGAAAGAATTTGAAGCTCGCATAGATGCGGTTCGCACCGCCCCAGATGCCGATGATCAGGAACATCGGGATGAGACCGGCCTCGAAGAAGAGATAGAAGAGCACAAGATCGAGTGCCATGAAGACCCCGAGCATCAGCGTCTCAAGCAACAGGAAGGCGATCATGTATTCCTTGATCCGCTTTTCCACATTCCAGGAGGCCGCGATCACCAGCGGCATCATAAAGGTGGTCAGCATCACGAACAGAACCGAGATCCCGTCTACGCCCATCTTGTATTGCAGCCCGAGCAGCCATTCGCGTTCTTCCACGAACTGAAAGCCGGTGTTCTGCGCGTCAAACCCCGCGAGGATAAAGAGCGATACAAGGAAGGTCGCCACAGTGGCGAACATCGCGACCCATTTGGCGTTGCGGTTCGCCGCTGCATCATCGCCGCGCAGGAATACAGCGAGGATCAGCGCCGCAATCGCCGGGATGAAGGTAACAATCGACAGAAGGTTATCCATCACTCACCTCCTCCGCTGAGCGTCATCCAGGTCACCAGAACCGCTATGCCGATCACCATGGCAAAGGCATAGGTAAAGATGTAGCCCGACTGCGCGCGGCCCGCGAGACGGGTAAAGAACGGGATGATCCCCATCGCCACGCCGTTGAGCCCGCCATCGATCACATTGCCGTCGCCGCGCTTCCACAGGAAACTGCCGATCCATTTGGCCGGGCCGACGAAGATGACATTGTAGAGCTCGTCGAAATACCACTTATTTTTGAGGAAGAGGTACAGTGGACGCTGGTTTTCGGCCAGTTTGCCCGGCAGGGACGGGTTCCAGATATAAAACCACATGGCCATCAGGAAACCGCCCAGCATAGCCACGAAAGGCGACAGCTTGACCCATTTCGGCACCTTATGCGCGTCATCAAGCACGGTGTTCTCCGGACCGATGTAAAGCGCACCCTCACCCGGAGCGCCGGCAAAGGCGTAATGGTGTTCGCCTTTGTCTTTCTCTTCGCTGTGGCCGGCTTCGGCAGTGGTCTCACTGTGTGACGCGTCACTGCCTCCGGCATGTGTCTCGTCGCTGTGATCCTCGCCATGTGCGCCCGCTTCGGCGTAGGGAATGCCGTAGAATTTTGCGACCTTATCGGTATGGCCAAAGAAGCTGTTGAACCAGACCATCCCCGCCAGAACCGAGCCCACAGCCAGAACGCCCAGAGGGATGAGCATGGTCTTCGGGCTTTCGTGGGCGTGCTCGTGCGTATGCTTGTCGCCACGCGGCGTGCCGTAGAACGTCAGGAACATCAGCCGCCAGCTGTAAAACGATGTCATTGCAGCCGCCGCCACCAGCAGCCAGAAGCCATAGCCCGACCCACCGGCATAGGCGCTTTCAATGATCGCGTCCTTTGAGACGAAGCCCGCGAAACCGATGGGCAGGCCGAACATGTCATAGCTCAGCGGAATACCAACACCGGTGATGGCCAGCGTACCGATCATCATTGCCCAGAAGGTATAGGGGATCTTTTTGCGCAGCCCGCCATAGTTCATCATGTCCTGCTCGTGGTGCATCGCATGAATGACCGAGCCCGCGCCAAGAAACAGCATCGCTTTGAAGAAGGCGTGCGTGAAGAGGTGGAACATCGCCGCCGAGTACATGCCGACGCCCGCGGCCACGAACATATAACCCAGCTGCGAACAGGTCGAATAGGCGATCACGCGTTTGATATCAGTCTGCACAAGCCCCACGGTTGCGGCAAAGAACGCGGTAGTGGCGCCCAGAACGGTGACGAACGTCATCGCTTCGGGCGCGAATTCCATGATCGGAGACATGCGGCAGACGAGAAACACACCCGCCGTCACCATGGTTGCCGCATGGATGAGCGCCGACACCGGCGTCGGGCCTTCCATCGCATCGGGCAGCCAGGTGTGCAGAAAGAGCTGTGCCGATTTCCCCATCGCGCCGATAAAGAGCAGGAAGGCCACCAGATTAGCCGCATTCCATTCCGACCAAAGGAAGGTCAGCTGTGTCTCAGCAAGGTCAGGCGCCGCTGCAAAAACGTCCGAAAAGTTGATGCTGTCAGTGAGGAAAAACAGCGCGAAAATGCCAAGCGCAAAGCCAAAATCGCCCACACGGTTTACCACAAAGGCCTTGATCGCGGCGGCATTTGCCGAGGGTTTGCGATAATAAAATCCGATCAGAAGGTACGAGGCGACGCCCACGCCCTCCCAGCCAAAAAACATCTGAACGAGGTTATCGGCGGTGACCAGCGAGAGCATCGCAAAGGTGAAAAACGACAGATAGGCAAAGAAACGGGGTTTGTATGTCTCACTCTCGTTCCACTGCGGATCGTGGTCCATATAGCCAAAAGAATACAGATGCACGAGGCTGGAGACGGTGGTGATCACGATGAGCATGATCGCCGTCAGCCGGTCCATTCGAATGGCCCAGTCGGTACTCAGGCTGCCGCTTTCGATAAATCGCAGAACCGGGGTGGTGTAATGACCACCTGCATGCGCGGAGGGATCAAACGTCAGAAAGACGATCCAGCTGAGCAGCGCTGAGAGAAAGAGAAAGGACGTGGCGGTCCACATCGCCGCGGTCTCGCCGATCAGCTTCCAGCCGAAGCCGCAGATCAGAGCGCCGATCAGCGGGGCAAAGAGGATGATGGTTTCCATGATCTCAGCCCTTCATCACGTTGACATCTTCCACGGCGATCGTGCCGCGGTTGCGGAAGAAACAGACCAGAATAGCCAGACCGATCGCAGCCTCCGCAGCCGCCACCGTCAGCACAAAGAGCGTGAAGACCTGCCCCACGAGATCCCCCAGAAAGCTGGAGAAGGCCACGAGGTTAATGTTCACCGCAAGCAGCATCAGCTCGATACTCATCAGCAGAATGATCACGTTCTTGCGGTTCAGAAAGAGCCCGAAGATTCCGATGACAAAGAGCGTTGCCGCCACAGTGAGGTAATGTTCAAGTCCGATCATCCGGTCCCTCGGTTCTTTTCAGTCCTGCGCCCGTTATGGCGCTTATATTTTCAGATCAGCGTGTTCAGCCCAGAAAGCTGAAACCGCCAAAGGCCACAATCAGTACGACGATAAGAACGATTATTGTAGTTCTGGACATGTCAGATTTCCTCTCTTGCAGGCATCACAGCCCCTGCCCCGGTTTCACGTCTTTCAGCTCCATCGCTTTGGCCGGGTCGCGCATCATCTGCGCAACCACATCCTGACGCTTCACATCGCCACGGTGGCGCAGGGTCAGCACAATCGCACCGATCATGGCAACCAGCAGGATCAGACCGGAAAGCTGAAAGAGCAGGAAATACTGGTCGTAAATGATCAGCCCCAGCGCTTCGGTATTGTGCCGGTCAACCGGCGTCAGCTGCGCGCGCAGACCGTCGGCTGCGGCGTTGCGCTCCCAGGCACCGAATGCCATGACAAACTGCATCAGGATTACCAGACCGATGAGCAGCGCCAGCGGCATGTATTTAGCCATCTCAGCTTTGAGCTCGGCAAAATCCACGTCGAGCATCATAACGACAAAGAGAAAGAGCACGGCCACCGCACCGACATAGACGATCACCAGCAGCATCGCCACGAATTCGGCACCCAGAAGCACAAAGAGCCCTGCCGAGCTGAGAAACGCGAGGATCAGCCAGAGCACCGAATGCACCGGATTGCGGCTGATGACTGTAAACAGCCCGCCGGCAATCACGCTGATGGCAAAGAGGTAAAAGGCAAAAACTGTCATTCTTCGTCCTTTTCGTCGTCCAGAACCTGCTGCGCCAGTTCCAGCGCGCGGGTCATCGCGGGCAGCCCGGCAAACATTGACATCTGCCCCAGCGTCTCGACGATGTGCTGCTGTGTGGCGCCGGCCTCCAGCGCATGACGCACCGCCTGGCGAAAGGCCACATCGTTCTGCGCCCCCTGCATCGTCAGCCCGGCCAGCGTCAGCAGCATCCGCGTGCGCGCATCAAGCCCGCCTTCGTTCAGCGTGTTGCCGAACATCATTTCCATCATGTCTTTGGGCATCGTGCCCATCATCTTCTCGAACCCTTTCGGCGTGAAGGCTTCCATCGCCGGAAAGCTCTTCGCCATTTCCTGCGCCTGGGCCATCATCGCGGCAAAGGGGTTGGCCCCCTCAAAAGGGTTCTTCGGATCGGTCATCTGTAGGGCGCATCCATTTCGAGATTGCGGGCAATCTCGGCTTCCCAGCGCTCGCCGTTCGCGAGCAGTTTGTCCTTGTCGTAATAGAGCTCTTCGCGGGTCTCGGTGGAGAACTCGAAGTTCGGTCCCTCAACGATCGCATCCACCGGGCAGGCTTCCTGGCAGAAACCGCAGTAGATGCATTTGGTCATGTCGATGTCATAGCGCGTTGTGCGGCGGCTGCCGTCTTCACGCGGCTCGGCATCGATGGTGATGGCCTGCGCAGGGCAGATCGCCTCGCAAAGCTTGCAGGCGATGCAGCGTTCCTCGCCGT
>CBDUCB010000073.1:0-14488 GCA_965365545.1 uncultured Roseobacter sp.
AAGAAAGACGAGACCGCCGGTGCCGCCGTAACTCAGCGAGGCAATCGCGGGCCCCGGACACAGCCCGACGAGCCCCCAGCCGATGCCGAACATCACGCTGCCGGTGATCAGCGCGCGGTCGATTTCCGGGGGCGGGGAGGGCGGATAACTTCCCCCCGCCAAAGGGGTGCGCCCGCGCGTCAGACGCCAGGCCACCGCCATCGGTATGATCGCACCTCCCATCACAAACATCAGGGTCGGGTCCCAGGCGCCCGCAACATCCAGAAAACCCTGCACCTTGCCGGTGTCGGTCATACCGGAAAGCCACAAACCGGCCCCGAAGAGCCCGCCGGAAATCACTGCGATCAGAATGCGCATCACAGCCCCCCGGCAAAGAGGCGCAGCAGGGCGACGGTCACGACGCCCGCACCGATATAGCAGAGCGTTGCCACAATACCGCGCAGACTGAGACGCGAGATGCCGCAGACACCGTGGCCCGACGTGCAGCCGTTTCCGATCCGCGTGCCGGCACCCACAAGAAGCCCGGCCAGAACAACCAGCCCGAGGTTCCCTGTCAGCCCGGTCGAAACCGGTGCCGCACTCAGCATCTGCAGCAGGGCCGGCACGCCGGTCAGTGCTGCGATAAAGCAGATCCCCTCAAGGCGCCGCGACCCGGCCGAACCGTCCACCAGACCGCCGATCAGCCCGCTTGCGCCCATGATCCTGCCATTACCCAGCAAAAAAAATGCCGCAGCCAGCCCGATCAGCAGTCCGCCGGCGAGACCTGTTGCCCAGTCCGTCATCGCAGTATCCTCAGAGTTTGTTTACCGGCAGCTTGAGCATCACATCGCCCTGGGCATCCGGTTCCGGCATCTGACCGGCCCTCATATTGACCTGCAGCGAGGGCAGGATCAGTTTCGGCATGCCAAGCGTCGCATCCCGGGCCTCGCGCATTTCGACAAAGCTGTCTTCGTCGCGGCCCGCACCGATATGCACGTTTGCCGCTTTCTGAGCGCCGACAGTCGTCTCCCAGGCAAATTCATCGCGGCCGGGTGCTTTGTAGTCGTGCCCGACGAAAATCCGGGTGTCGTCCGGCAGCGACAGGATTTTCTGGATGGATGCATAAAGATTATGCGCGGATCCCCCCGGAAAATCGCAACGAGCGGTGCCGAAATCGGGCATGAACAGCGTATCGCCCACAAACGCCGCATCGCCGATGACATAGGTCATGCAGGCAGGCGTATGGCCGGGGGTGTGCAGCACATCCACGCGCATCTGGCCGATGTGAAACGAAGCACCTTCCTCAAAAAGCGCGTCGAACTGGCTGCCGTCACGCTGAAAGTCAGTGCCTTCGTTAAAGACCTTGCCGAAAGTATCCTGAACGGTGGTGATCTGTGCGCCGATCCCGATTTTGCCACCCAGCCGTTCCTGCAGGTAAGGGGCGGCGGAGAGGTGATCCGCATGAACGTGTGTTTCCAGAATCCACTGCACCTGCAGGTCGTTTTCGGTCACCCATTTAACAATCGCATCAGCTGAGGCGGTGTCGGTGCGACCGGAGGCGTGATCAAAATCCAGCACTGAATCGACAATCGCACAGGCGGTGCCCTGCGGGTCGCGAACCACGTAGCTGACAGTATTTGTGGCCGTATCAAAGAAGGCCTTAACATCCGGGGACATGGCATTACTCCTTTGCTCTTATAGTAATAACTCGGGGCTCCGGTCGCAAGTTCTGCGTCAGCTGAAAAAGATCCCGGTGATAACCAGCATCAGCCCGATCACCGACAAAAACAGCGCGGCGAGGTTCAACGGGATTGCGCGACGCAGCAGGGCGCGCATTTCCTCATCGGGCAGTTTCGCGCGCCTGCCACGGGCCACGAAAATGATGCACCACACCAGACCCGCCAGGCCGAGCAGCGAGATCAGGGCGCCGGCCCGGATCAGCAGGTCAAAAACGGTCAGTCCGCTGGTGTCATCCATGCGCCCGAGCTAGCCGAGCCTGCCAGGATTGGCAAGTGCCAGGGTGAGGGGCGGGGCAGGCTGTGCATCAGCCATTCACCACAACGAAGCCGCTTGCAGCGCCCGGAGCGTGGCGCTAGGCAGGGCCCGGATCAGTCAGGCATATTCAGGAGACACTCATGAGCGATACCGCAACCGACACGCCCGCACCGGACGCGCAGGGCGACGCCAGCTACCGCGCCACATCGGGCGAACTGCGCCAGTTTGTAGAGCGCATCGAGCGTCTGGATGCGGAGAAAAAGGACATCGCCGAGCAACAGAAAGAGGTGATGGCCGAGGCAAAGGCGCGCGGATATGACACGAAGGTTCTGCGCAAGGTAATCGCGCTGCGCAAGCGAGATGCCGATGATATCGCCGAAGAGGAAGCGGTGCTGGAGATGTACAAAGAAGCCCTCGGCATGACCTGAGCGGTGGCGGCGATGCCCCGGCAGGTTATTGTATTCGATCTGGACGGCACGCTCATTCACAGCGCGCCGGATCTGCACGCTGCCGCAAACGTGGCGCTGCAAGCTGCCGGGCGCGAGCAGATCTCACTGGCGCAGGTGGTCAGCTTCATCGGCAACGGCGTGGGCATGCTGGTGGAGCGCGCGCTGAAGGCCACCGGTCCCTGGACGGCAGAGCTTCAGGACGAGACCCTGGCCGCGTTTATGGCGTTTTATGAGCAGAACACCACAACGCTGACTGCCCCCTACGCCGGTGTGATCAGGTGCCTCGAAGAGCTTCAGGCCGCGGGAGTGATTATGGGGGTCTGCACCAACAAACCGCAGGCGCCCGCCCGTGAAATCTGTGCAGCCCTCGGACTGAGCGGTTTCTTTGACGAAATTTGCGGCGCGCGACCTGATCTGGCGCGCAAACCCGATCCTGCGCCATTGCTGCAGACAATCCGCGCGCTGGACGGAGATCCGTCGCGCACGCTTTATGTGGGTGACAGCGCCGTGGACTACCGGACAGCGCAGAATGCATCGGTTCCTTTTCGCTTGTTTTCAGGCGGGTATCTCAATCATCCGCTGCCGCACCTGAGGTCGGATCAGATATTCGAATCCTGGGCGGACGCGGGGTTTCAGCGCGCGCTCTCCGGGCTTGTCTGAGTAAAGAGCCGCCCCGGGCCTGCCACCTCAGCCCGTCCGCCGGCAAGCTGGTGCATATGCCAGGCCAGCGCCAGATTGCTGCTCAGCACCGGGATGCCCAGGGCCTCTTCGGCCGGACCGATGATGTCGAGCGTGCGCAGATTGGTGCATGACAGGAACACCGCATCCGGGCGTGTGCTTCGGGCGGCGGACTGTGCCGCGGCGCAGATGGAGGCGGGGTCAATACGCGCCACACGTTCCTCGACCTCTTCGCCGAAACTCACAGCGCCTGATATTTCAAAGCCGGCGCGCGCAAAGGCATCGCTCACGGGTGTGGCCACCGCCGCAATATAAGGAGAGACGATTGCAACGCGGCGCATCCCCAGTGTGCTTAATGCAGCGATTGCCGCCGTCAGCGGATCGGTGACATGCGGCGTGCTTACACCGCGCCGCACCATTTCCGCGACCCGGTCCGCGCCGATCATTGTGGTGCCCGAGGTGCATCCGTACCCCACCACATCAAAACGGGCTGCCGGCGGCAACAATCCGGCGGCTTTGGGCAGGCTGGTCTCCATCCGGCGCAGAGTGTCCGGGGTCACATCGGGATCACTCGGCACCCGCGTGGTGTAGATCGCGATGTCAGGGCCTGCGAAAATCCGGCGAAAATCCTGCTCGATGGTTTCATCGGTCCGGAGCGCAATAAGACCAAGCGTGGCCGCTGTTCCGATCGGGTCTGTCAGCGAAAAGGGATGGGTTTGCATGGCTAGTCCAGCACCGGAAGCGTGGCAGGTGCGCGGGCTGTCAGCAGTTCCGGACCCGTGTCGCGCAAAACGATGTTTTCCTCATGCACCATCATCCGCCCGCCGGATGTCAGAGCGCCGGGTTCGATTGTCAGTACCATACCGGCCCGCAATTCGCTGTGATCAAGTGGCGTGAACGAGGGCCATTCGGTCAGCGTGACACCCAGACCATGGCCCAGCCTGCCGCCGCCCGGTGTGACACCGGAGGCCTGAAGGCTGCCGTTCAGCATGCTGTGAACATCCGAGGCGCGCATCCCCGGGCGAAGGTCACTCAGCACGGTCTGCGTCGCGCCCCAGAGCGCATCATAGGCCCGGCGGCTCGGATCATCTGCCTGCCGGATGGCAAAATTACGGTCAAAATCGCAAAAATACCCTTGATGCACAGCGCCGGTGTCAAGCATCAGCACATCGCCTGCGCGCAGCGGATCAGCGCCCGCGGGCGAGATCACATCGTCATATCCGCCAGGGCCCGCCCCTCCTGCTAGATAGCTGACCCAGTCCGCGCCGGCCGCCAGCAGTGCCACCTGAAAATCGCGGAAGATATGATCAAGCGGAATGCCATAACCGGCGATATCCGGCACCCGCTCAAACGCTGTTCCGGCGATGCGACAACTGGCCCGGATCCGGTCGATCTCGACCTCGGATTTGATCTCGCGCACCTGCTGAACAACTCTTGTGGCGTCCGAGATGTCGCGCGGGGCAAGCAGATCAGACAGATGAAGAAAGTCCGCCAGCGGCATGCGCAGGTGCGTTTCCGGCCCCATCGGGATGCCCAGCCGGCCTTTTTGCGGGACCATTTCACAAAGCGTGTCAGCCAGCAGGCTGATGCCGTCATCGCGCGGGTCCGGGGCATCCCAGGTACGGATATCGCTGATCCAGGTTGTGCCCATCAGCCTGGCGCCGATTGAGGGGATCACCGCCACGGGCGCGCCGCTGGCCGGCACCAGCACAAACCAGGGCCGCGCCGGGCTTTCCCAGAACCGTGTCAGAAAGCCGGTTACATAGAAGATATCTGCGGGGCCGGTGAGCAAAAGCGCATCCATGCCGGCACTTTGCATCGACATCTGAAGAGCAGAGCAGCGCCGCTGGTGTTCGGGCACGGCAAAGGCATGGCGGGCCTCAGACATCTTCGGGCCCCTCGCTGAGGATTGTGAGCACGGTTGACGTGCTGTCGCAGCCCGGCAGGCCGGCCAGCAAAGCTGCAAGACCCGCACCACCCGAGGGGGTGGTCATCAGCCCGCATGCCGCCAGCACCTCCACACCGGAGGCCGCTTCGTCTTCACTGATTGTAACAAAATAATCGGCGTCTTGGGCGAGGCCGTGCAGCGCGATCATCGAAGGTGTTTTGCAGTCGAGCCGCCCCATGGCGGAAACCGGGCCGGTGGTTTCTGCAAGCGTCCCCGACCGGATGCTTTCGATAAGCGCAGGAGCGGCATCGGGTTCGACAACGATGATACAAGGCGCGTCCTGCCAGACCCGGCGGGCATAAGCTGCGACGGCTGCGGCCATACCGCCAACCCCGGCCTGAACGACAATATGCGTGGGTGCGGCATCCATCGCCCCGACGGCCTCGGCTGCCATCTGCAGATAGCCCTGCATGACATGGCCTGGCAGGCGGGTGTACCCGGGCCATGAACTGTCTGACAGAAGGGTCCAGCCGTTTTTCCCGGCAGCGGCTTCGGCAGCCTGCATGCTTTCCTCATAAACAGCGCCGGCGCGCACGACCTGCGCCCCTTTTGCCCGCAGCCGCGCGGCAAAGGCTTCCGGCACGGTATCAGCGAGGTATATAACGGCACGGGCACCGAAAAGTGCAGCCCCCGCGGCGACTGACAATCCGTGATTGCCGGCACTCGCAGTGACATAACAGGCATCCTTCAGAGCGGTCTCCCAGGGCTGCCGCCCGCTGTTCTGCGCGTCCATGGCAATCGCGCAGGCGGCACCGAGCGCCTTGAAACTGCCCAGACCCATGCGACCGCTTTCGTTTTTAACAAGCACCCGCGCCACCCCGGCACGTTCCGCGATCTGCGGCGCATCGGTCAGCGGGGTGGGGGTGTGCGCCGGACAAAGCGACAACAGCTTTGTGACCGCCTCCACATCTGTGGAAGGCATAACATCCCCGCGCAGCGCCGGTGACAGCGTCGCGCCGTCCCGCCATTTATTTTTCAGGACCTGCGGCATCTGTGACTCCCTGATCTGTGCCCGCAGATGCCGGCCCTGCCGCAGTGTCGCGCTCCTTGCCCGGAAAGCCAATCCTTTTGTCGGCCGCGCGGGATTGCCGTCATGTGCGGTTGGCAGCGCGCCGCGGGGCGCTAGTTCTGCGTCAACACAGGAAAGCGGACGTATATGGAGCACGACCGGCATAAACCCAGAGGTATCCGCGTGCCCGATGGCCGGATTACGCGGCTGTCGCGGCTGAGCGGAATGGCGCTTGGCGTGGCTGGCAATGTTGCGGTCAATGGTGGTCGCCAGTGGCTTGGCGGTGCGCGGCCCGGCATTGACCGTTTGCTGCTGACGCCCTCCAACGTCACACGGATCACAAAAGAGCTTGCCCGGATGCGGGGGGCTGCAATGAAGATGGGCCAGCTTTTATCGATGGAAGGCGGTGAGGTGCTGTCTCCGGAACTTGCGGAAATTCTCGGTCATCTGCGAAATGACGCACATTTCATGCCGCCCCGACAGCTCAAAGAGGTGCTGATCCGTAACTGGGGTCCGCAGTTCATGAAGCGCTTTGCCCGCTTTGACGTGCGCCCGGTCGCGGCGGCTTCAATCGGCCAGGTACACCGTGCGCAGACAAAAGACGGGCGCGATGTGGCGATCAAGGTGCAATACCCCGGCGTGCGGCGCAGTATCGACAGCGATGTGTCGAATGTCGCGATGCTGATGCGCATGTCGGGCCTGCTGCCGCGTGAGCTCGACCTTGATCCGCTGCTCGACGAAGCGCGCCGGCAACTGCACGAAGAGGCCGATTATATGCGTGAAGGGCAGATGCTCGCTGAATTCGGCCAGCTTCTGGCTGATGAGCCGCATCTGCATGTGCCGAAATTGCAGCAGGATCTGAGCACGCCCGATATTCTGGGCATGAGTTTCGCCCCCGGCATTCCTGTAGATCGGCTGGCTGAGGCGGATCAGGACACCCGTGACGAGGTGGCGGGATGGCTTATTGATCTGATGCTGCGTGAGCTCTTTGAGTTCGGCCTGATGCAAACCGACCCGAATTTCGCCAATTACAGCTATGACGCTGACCAGAACCGTGTCGTTCTGCTTGATTTTGGTGCGACGCGGCGGCTGCCGGACGGTCTTGCGGGGAAATACCGCGCGCTTTTCGAGGCAGGCATGTCCGGCGAGACAGAAGCGGCCCTGAGGGCGATGACCGACATCGGTTTCATCAAAGAAGACACCGCACCGCATCACCGTGAGGCCATCGCGGAGATGTTCAGTATTGCGATGGGTCCGCTGCGTGCCGGTGGTGTGTATGATTTTGCCGGCAGTGATCTTGCGGACCGTTTGCGCCGGAAGGGCATGGAATTCGCCGCCGGTCGCGATTTCTGGGTCATTCCGCCGGCCGACACGCTTTTTGTACAGCGCAAGATCGGCGGTGTGTTCCTGCTGGCGAGCCGCCTGCGGGCGCGCGTTGATCTCGACGCGATTACAGCGCGGCTGCGCGCGACAGATTGACGCTTCTCTGATCCGCCCTCCGGCAGCCTCCGTATCCTTACCAAGGAGAGCAAAAACGGACATGCGCAGAACGACACACACAGGAACTTTTCTGATCCTCGACGACGACGAGGCCTTTCGTACTCGTCTTGAACAGGCGATGACCCGGCGCGGCTTCGATACCGTCGGCGCCGCATCTGTCGCAGAGGCGCAACAGATCATCGCCGGCAGCGCTGTTGATTATGCTGTTGTCGATCTGCGGCTTGAGGATGGCAACGGGCTTGAAATTATTGACCAGCTGCGGCGCGAACAGCCGCGGGCACGGGCGCTTGTGCTCACGGGATACGGCAACACGCCTACCGTGGTCGCCGCAGTAAAAGCCGGTGCGGTAGACTACCTCGCAAAACCCGAGGGGGCTGACGAGATCGTCGCGGCCCTGATGGCCCCGCGCAACGCGCAGCCTGCGCCACCTGAAGACCCGATCAGCCCGGATGCCGCACGCATTGCGCATATCGAAAGCGTGTTTGATGCCGCCGACCGGAATGTTTCCAAAGCCGCACGGCTGCTGAATATGCATCGCCGGACGCTGCAGCGCATCCTCAAGCGCAATGCCGAGGAGGACGATGCGCCCGCCTGATTGCGGGCACCGTCCGTCAGCGCAGGATACCGGGCAGGTTGAGCCCCTTGTCGCGGGCGCAGTCAAGTGCCGCATCATATCCCGCATCTGCGTGACGCATGACCCCTGTGGCCGGGTCATTCCAGAGGACACTGGCGATGCGGCGGTCCGCGTCTTCAGTCCCGTCACAGCAGATCACCATGCCGGAATGTTGCGAAAAGCCCATGCCGACACCGCCGCCATGATGCAGCGAGACCCAGGTGGCTCCGCCGGCCACATTCAGCATTGCATTGAGCAGCGGCCAGTCACTCACGGCGTCTGATCCGTCTTTCATCGCCTCTGTTTCGCGGTTGGGCGAGGCCACAGACCCGCTGTCGAGATGGTCGCGACCGATCACTACCGGTGCCGAAAGCTCGCCGGTGCGCACCATTTCGTTGAACGCAAGCCCCAGCTTGTCGCGCAGCCCCAGGCCCACCCAGCAGATCCGCGCCGGCAACCCCTGAAAGGAAATCCGCTCGCGCGCCATATCGAGCCAGTTATGCAGATGCGGATCGTCGATCAGTTCTTTGACCTTTGCGTCCGTTTTATAGATGTCCTCCGGGTCGCCCGAGAGCGCACACCATCGAAAAGGCCCGATCCCGCGACAGAAAAGCGGGCGGATATAGGCCGGCACAAACCCCGGAAAGGCAAAAGCGTTTTCAAGCCCCTCTTCCTGTGCCACCTGGCGGATATTGTTGCCGTAATCCAGTGTCGGCACGCCGGCGTTCCAGAAAGCGACCATCGCCGCGACCTGTTCTTTCATTGAGGCGCGCGCGGCTTTTTCAACGGCCCCCGGATCGGTTTCCTGTTTTGCGCGCCAGTCAGCCACGCTCCAGCCGCGTGGAAGATACCCGTGCACCGGGTCATGCGCGCTGGTCTGGTCAGTTACGATGTCGGGCCGGATGCCGCGGGCAAAAAAATCCGGAAAAACATCCGCAGCATTACCGATAAGCGCCACCGATTTCGCCTCGCCGGCTTTTGTCCATGCGTCGATCATGGCAAGCGCTTCATCAGGGTCCTGTGTCTTTTCATCGACATAACCCGTGCGCAGCCGGAAATCAGCGCGTGTCTCATCGCATTCCACGGCCAGACAGCAGGCCCCCGCCATTACGGCCGCCAGCGGCTGTGCGCCGCCCATGCCCCCAAGCCCACCGGTCAGGATCCAGCGGCCTGTGAGGTTGCCGTCGTAATGCTGGCGCCCGGCCTCCATGAAGGTCTCGTAAGTACCCTGCACGATGCCCTGCGTGCCGATATAAATCCAGGATCCGGCAGTCATCTGGCCGTACATCGCCAGCCCGCGTTTATCGAGCTCGTTGAAATGGTCCCATGTGGCCCAGTGCGGCACAAGGTTGGAGTTTGCAATCAGCACCCGGGGCGCGTCTTTGTGGGTGCGAAAAACCCCGACGGGTTTGCCCGACTGCACCAGCAGCGTCTCATCTTCTTCAAGCTCTTTCAGGCTGGCCACGATTGTGTCGAAATCCTCCCAGGTGCGCGCTGCGCGGCCGATGCCGCCGTAAACGACCAGTTCATGCGGGTTTTCGGCAACATCCGGGTGCAGGTTGTTCATCAGCATCCGCATCGGCGCCTCTGTAAGCCAGCTTTTCGCAGTAATCTCCGGGCCGGTGGGCGGATAGATGTCGCGCAGATTATGTCTGGAACTTTTCATGCCGGGTTTCCTTCCTTGACGAGGGCAGGGGACATTGCGTCGGGCGTCATCCCGGGGCACCCCTGACAGATGCCGGCAGATCGCAGGCCCCGGTCAGAGCACCGCGTGCGATCATCGCCGCGGCAGCTTCGAGGTCGGGGGCGAGATAACGGTCTTCGCCCATCCCGGCCACTTCCGTTCTGAGGGTGTCGATCACCGCCTGAAGCGCCGGGCTGGTGCGCAGCGGTGCGCGAAAGCCGATGCCCTGGGCGGCACAGATCGCCTCGACGCCGAGGATCACGTTCAGATTGGCGTTCATGGGCTGCAGGCGCCGCGCGGCATGGGCGGCCATACTCACATGATCCTCCTGATTGGCTGAGGTCGGCGTGCTGTCAGTTGTGCAGGGATTTGCCAGATGTTTGTTCTCGCTCATCAGCGCCGCCGTGGTCACTTCGGCAATCATCAGCCCGGAATTCAGCCCCGGATCAGGTGTCAGAAACGGTGGCAGGTCGAAGGACAGCGTCGGATCCACCATCAGCGCCACACGCCGCTGGGCAATCGCGCCGATCTCCGAGATCGCCATGGCAATCTGGTCGGCGGCAAAGCCCACCGGTTCCGCATGGAAATTCCCGCCGGAGACGATCTGCCCTGTTTGTGTCAGTACCAGCGGATTGTCCGTGACTGCGTTGGCTTCGATCTCCAGAGTGCGCCCGGCAAAGGAAAGCAGATCCATGGCAGCCCCCGTCACCTGCGGCTGACAGCGGATGCAGTAGGGGTCCTGCACGCGGGTATCACCGGTCTGGTGGCTTTCGCGGATTTCCGAGCCCTGCATCAGCGCGCGCTGTGCCCGGGCCACCGCGATCTGGCCCACGTGACCGCGCAGCGTATGTATCGCATCCTCCAGCGGCGCGGTGGAGCCCATGATAGCGTCATTGGAAAGAGAGCAGGTCACCACCGCCGCGGCGGCATTGTCCCAGGCACCCCAGTATCCCGTGAGCGCGCAGGCGGTGGAGAACTGCGTGCCGTTGATCAGCGCAAGGCCCTCTTTCGGCCCTGGAAGAAGCGGGTCAAGCCCTGCCGCTTTCAGCGCCGCGGCACCGTTCATGCGCTGCCCGTCGTGCATCGCTTCGCCGTGACCTGTCATCACAGCGGCCATATGGGCCAGCGGCGCAAGATCGCCTGAGGCCCCCACCGAGCCCTGCGCGGGCACGACCGGGATAACGCCCCGCGCCAGCATGTCTTCAATGAGCCGCACGGTCTGCATCCTGACGCCTGACGCCCCGCGCCCCAGTGACAGCAGTTTCAGCACCATCATCAGCCGTGTGGTTGCCTCATCGAGTGCTGCGCCCACGCCGCAGCAGTGCGACAGGATCAGATTGCGCTGCAGCCTTGCTGTATCCTCGCGGGGAATTCTGACGCTTGCCAGTTTGCCAAAGCCCGTGTTGACGCCATAGACGGCCTCAGATCCTGCAGCAGCCTCCGCCACCAGATGCGCGGCGGCTTCGATCCCGGAATGCGATGATACATCAAGCGTCACAGGCTTCGCACCGGCCCATATGTCGCGCAGCTTGGCGAGCGAGGTTTCTCCCGGCATCAGAGTAACGGTCACAGGCGGCCTCCGGAAATGCGTTTGTGCAGCGGGTTATACCCGATGCGATACGCAAGCTCTGCAGGATGGAACAGGTCCCAGAGACACAAATCGGCCCGCGCTCCTTTGATGATGCGCCCGCGGTCAGACGCGCCGAGCGCCCGGGCGGCATGGGCGGTCATGCCCAGCAGCGCCTCAACAGGGGTCATGCGAAAAAGGGTGCAGGCCATGTTCATCGCCAGCAGCGGCGATGTCAGAGGCGACGATCCGGGGTTGCAGTCTGTGGCCACCGCCATCGGAACCCCGTAATCGCGGAACGCCTGTATGGGGGGCATCTGCGTTTCGCGCAGCGTGTAAAAGGCACCGGGCAGCATAACCGCCACAGTGCCCGAGGCGGCCATTGCCTCCGCATCGGCGGCCTGCGCGTATTCGAGGTGATCGGCTGAGAGGGCACCGTAACCGGCCGCCAGTGACGCACCACCCAGATGCGAAAGCTGCTCTGCATGCAGTCTGACCGGCAGACCGAGCGCACGGGCGACATCGAAAACCCGGGCGATCTGCGCGGGTGAAAAGGCGATGCCTTCGCAAAAACCGTCCACGGCGTCCACAAGGCCTTCTGCATGAGCCGCGCGCAGTGTCGGGATGCACACCTCGTCAATATAAGCATCTGCGCGGCCGGCATACTCCGGGGGCAGGGCATGTGCGCCGAGAAAGCTGGTGCGCACCCCGATGTCGCGCGCGCCGGCAATCGCCCGGGCCGTGCGCAGCATTTTCAGCTCGGTCTCCGCATCAAGGCCATAGCCGGATTTGATCTCGATGAGTGTCACGCCTTCGGCGATCAGCGCATCCACCCGGCGCAGCGCATCCTCAAGCAGTGCCGCCTCAGTGGCCGCACGGGTGGCGCGCACGGTCGAGACAATCCCACCCCCGGCCCGGGCGATCTCGGCGTATCCGGCCCCGTTCAGCCGCTGCTCGAATTCCTCCGCACGGTTACCGCCAAAAACGACATGCGTATGGCAGTCAATGAGTGCAGGGGTCAGCAGACGTCCACCTGCGTCATACCCGTCCGTTTTGCGCAGATCGTCCGGCATCTCCGCCGCGGGCCCGGCCCAGATGATGCTGCCATCGCGTGCGGCGACAGCGCCATCCGGAATGAGACCAAAACCGCTGTCATCGCGCAGCGTGGCAAGTGTGGCATTGGTAATGAGCATAAGACTCACTTGTTTTTGTGCGAGCTTGATGATTTTATGTATGCACATAATAATTCTGTCAAGTGGAAGGCTGATGCAGGAAATCTGGGCGGAGAAGGCGCTGTTGCCACAGGGATGGGCCGAAGCGGTGCTGGTGGAAACCGACGCGCAGGGTCTTATTTTGCGCGTCGCGACCGGGGCCGGGCCGCGCGGGCACAGGACCGGCATTCTGCTGCCGGCACCGGTGAATGTGCACTCACACGCTTTTCAGCGGGCGATGGCGGGGCTCACTGAGCGGCGCGGGCCGCAGGCGGGTGACAGCTTCTGGACCTGGCGGCAGCTGATGTACCGGTTTCTGGACCACCTCAACCCTGATCAGGTCGAAACACTTGCAGCCTTTGTTCAGATGGAGATGCAGGAAGCAGGTTATGCCGCCAGTGCGGAATTCCACTATCTGCATCACGGGCCGGGCGGGGTGCCCTATGACGCACCGGCCGAGATGTCAGAACGGATCGTGGCAGCAGCACAAGAGAGTGGTATCGGATTGTGTCTGCTGCCGGTGCTCTACACGACAGGCGGCTGTGACGGGCGGCCTCTGGACGGAGGTCAGCGCCGCTTCGGCAATGAATTCGATGCTTTCTCACGGCTCTGCGAGGATGCACGCCGGGCCATCGGGCATCTGCCCCAGGACGCGACCGTCGGGGTGGCGCCGCATTCGCTGCGCGCGGTGCGACCGTCCGGTCTGCAGGCCTGTGCCGATCTGTTCCCGGAGGGGCCAATCCATATGCATCTGGCCGAACAGCGGGCCGAGGTGGCAGAAGTTGAAGCGGAACTCGGGGCGCGTCCGGTGGCCTGGATGCTGGATAATATGCCGCCTGATCCGCGCTGGTGTCTGATCCACTGCACACAGATGACACCCGAAGAAACGACCGCACTTGCCGCCAGCGGCGCTGTGGCCGGTCTGTGCCCGATCACCGAAAGCAACCTCGGCGACGGCATCTTTGACGGTGTTCGCTGGGCCGGGGCCGGGGGGGCTTTTGCTGTGGGTTCCGACAGTAACATCCGCATCTCGCTTGCCGAAGAATTACGAACGCTGGAGTACTCTCAAAGATTGCGTGACGGGAGCAGGGCGGCGCTGGCCACGCGTGAACATTCCGCCGGACGGCGCATCTTTGATGCGGTCTGTGCCGGTGGCGCCCGGGCCATCGGGCGAAAGAGCGGCGCCATTGCACAAGGGCATCAGGCCGATCTGCTGGCGCTGGATGCCTCATCGGTGCACCTGTGGGAACGGTCCGGCGATCAGATCACCGATGCCTGGATTTTTGCGGGCAGTGATGCGCTGGTTACTGATCTTTGGTCTGCGGGCCGCCATATGGTCCGCGAGGGCCGCCACATCCACAAAGACCGGATCACCGCAGCATATCTGAAAACGATGACAGACCTGAGGGATATCCTGTGACCGGGCCGGTTCTGCGCGACTGGCAGAGTGTGCGCGCGGAGGTTCTGCGGCGCATTCACGCCCGCGACTGGAAGCCCGGTGATCTGATCCCTAATGAGGCAGATCTTGCTTCTGAGTTCGGCTGTGCCCGCAGTACCGTGAACCGGGCGCTGCGCGATATCGCGCAAAGCGGTCTGCTGGACCGCCGGCGCAAAGCGGGCACACGGGTGGCGTCAAACCCCGTTGCCCGTGCGACCCTGAGCATCCCGGTGATGCGCGAAGAGATCGAGGGGGGCGGGCGCAAATACGGCTATCAGCTTTTGTCGCGCAGCACGGAAGTCCCGCCGGTTGCTGAAAGCGCTGCAATGCGGTTGACGCCGGACGACGCACTGCTGCACATCAGTGCACTGCACCTGGCCGATGACAGGCCGTTTGCGCTGGAAAACCGCTGGATCG
>CBDUCB010000074.1:0-14421 GCA_965365545.1 uncultured Roseobacter sp.
GGGCGGCGCGCTTGTCGATATGGCGGGGCGGCTGATTGGCATCAATACCTCGATCCTGACGCGGTCGGGCGGTTCAAACGGGATCGGTTTTGCCATCCCGGCCGATCTGGTGGCGGCATTCGTGCGCCAGGCAAAAGCCGGGCGAACAGAATTTGAACGTCCCTGGGCGGGTATCAACGGGCAGGCCGTGGATGCCGGTATCGCCCGGGCACTGGGGTTCGACCGGCCTGGCGGGATCGTCGTTTCGGGGCTGCACCCGGCCAGCCCCTTTGGCGATGTGGATGTCGCAGTGGGCGACGTCATCACTGCGGTCAACGGTCAGCCGGTGAATACACCCTCGGAGATGGTATACCGGATGAGCGTGACCGGACCGGGGCGGGCGGCGCAGATCAGCCGGGTGCGCGACGGTATGGAGGCGACGGTTGAGGTGGCCCTTGTCGCAGCACCGGAAGTGCCGCCGCGAGAGGAACGGCGTCTGAATGCGCGTGAGTTGCTGGAGGGTATGGAGCTGTCGCGGGTGAACCCGGCGGTGATTGCCGAGTTTAACCTGCCGCTGGAGGCCGCAGGCGTCCTCGTGTCGGATCCCGGGCCGCTTGGCCGGCGTGTCGGGCTGCGCCGTGGCGATGTCATTATGGCGATGGGCGATGTCGTGGTCACACGTCCGGGTGAGGTTGCCACGCTTTTCGCAAGGCGTGCAGGTCGCTATGATCTGATCGTCCTGCGCGATGGACGGCGCATCAACGTGCGGTTCAGGACCTGAGTGGTGGTTGATCTTTTTGATACCGGACCAGGTGCTGACGTGCCCGCCGGGTACCGCCCGCTGGCGGACCGGCTGCGGCCGCGGGCGCTCGCGGAAGTCATCGGCCAGCGCCAGGTTCTGGGGCCTGATGCACCGCTGACGGTGATGCTGGCGTCAGGGGCACTCAGCTCACTGATTTTCTGGGGACCGCCCGGCGTAGGCAAAACCACCATAGCGCGGCTGCTGGCCCATGAGACCGATCTGCATTTTGTCCAGATCAGCGCGATTTTCACCGGTGTGCCAGATCTGCGCAAAGTCTTTGAAGCAGCAAAGATCCGGCGGCAGAACGGGCAGGGGACACTGCTGTTCGTTGATGAAATCCACCGGTTCAACAAGGCCCAGCAGGACGGGTTTCTGCCGCATATGGAGGATGGTACGATTCTGCTGGTCGGGGCCACGACCGAAAACCCGTCGTTTGAGCTTAATGCCGCGGTGCTGAGCCGTGCGCAGGTTCTGGTGCTGGAGCGGCTGGGGTCAGAGGATCTGGAACGACTGGCCCAACGGGCCGAAGCGGAGCTGGACCGGGCGTTGCCGCTTGATGCCGATGCTCGCGCAGCGCTGTTGCAGATGGCCGACGGGGACGGGCGCGCGCTTCTTAACCTCATTGAGCAGGTGGCGGCGTGGAAGACCGATGCCACACTCGATACCGGTGCGCTAACGAAACGGCTGATGAAGCGGGCCGCGCAGTACGACAAAGGCGGCGACAGTCACTATAACCTCATCTCCGCGCTTCATAAATCGGTGCGCGGTTCTGATCCGGACGCGGCCCTTTACTGGTTTGCGCGCATGCTGGAAGGGGGCGAGGACCCGCGCTATCTCGCGCGGCGCATCACACGGATGGCAGTTGAAGATATCGGGCTGGCGGACCCGCAGGCTCAGGCCGTCTGTCTGCAGAGCTGGCAGACATACGAGCGCCTGGGCAGTCCGGAAGGTGAACTGGCTCTGGCTCAGGCGGTGGCCTATCTGGCGCTGGCGCCGAAATCGAACGCAGCTTACGTCGCCTACAAGGGCGCGCGCAGGGCAGCGAAAGAAACGGGCTCCGAGCCGCCTCCCAAACACATTCTGAATGCGCCCACGTCGATGATGAAAGATCAGGGCTACGGGGCCGGGTATGCCTATGATCATGATGCCGAAGACGGGTTTTCCGGACAGAACTATTTCCCGGACGGGATGGAGCGTCCGCAGCTTTACCAGCCCGTGGAGCGCGGCTTTGAACGGGATCTGAAAAAGCGCCTCGATTACTTTACACGCCTGCGCGACAAGCGTGAAACTTGACATCCGGGCTGCGACACGTGAGAGACCGCGGATGATGAAAACACTGATCTTTGTTGCGGCCGGTGGTGCGCTGGGGGCTTCGCTGCGATGGCTCTGGGGCGTCTGGGTGTACCGGGTGACGGGTGGACCGACGGATTTTCCGGTGGCAATCATCGGTGCCAATATCGTCGGGTCGTTTCTGATGGGAGTCTTTGTGGTGCTGGCCGCACAGCGCGGGCTGACGCATCTGAGCCCCTTCGTGATGACCGGGTTGCTGGGTGGGTTCACGACCTTTTCGGCGTTCTCGCTCGAGACTGTGACGCTGATTGAACGCGGCGAAGTGGGGCAGGCGGGGCTTTACGTGATGGCGTCGGTCATTTTGTCGGTGGCGGGGCTGATGGCCGGGCTCTGGTTGATGCGGGGGATTATGCTGTGAGCCGGGTTCAGACACGTGTGGTGAAAGAAGACGATGCGGATCAGCGGCTGGATCGCTGGTTTCGTCAGCATTTCCCGCATATTCCGCAGGGCCGCATCGAAAAGATGTGCCGAAAAGGCGAAATCCGCGTGGATGGCGGCCGGGTGAAGGGTGCCACGCGCCTGGAAGCCGGGCAGGAAGTGCGCATTCCGCCGCTGCCCGACAGCGCAGCACCGCCGCCCGACGCCCGCACACGTGTCTCGGACGCGGATGCAAAAATGATCCGCGATTGCGTGATCTGGAAAGACGACCATGTCATTGCGATCAACAAACCCGCCGGATTGCCGACCCAGGGCGGCTCAGGTCAGACGCGCCATGTGGACGGCCTCTCTGAAGCGCTGAAGTTCGGCTATGAGGATAAACCGCGGCTCGTGCACCGTCTGGACAAAGACACCTCAGGGGTGTTGCTGCTCGCGCGGACGCGGCAGGCGGCCAAAGCACTGACCGCAGCAATGCGGCACAAGGAAACGCGCAAGATTTACTGGGCGCTGGTGGCCGGCGTGCCCACGCCGTATCTTGGTGAGATCAGGTTCGGTCTGGTCAAAGCGGCTGGCCGGGGCCGCAGCGGCGAGGGCGAAAAGATGATCGCCGTGCATCCCCGCGACATGGACGACACGCCAGGCGCCAAACGCGCCCATACACTTTATGCAACGCTCTACCGGGTTGGTTCGCGCGCGGCATGGGTGGCGATGGAGCCGGTGACTGGCCGGACCCACCAGCTGCGCGCGCATATGGCCGAGATCGGGCATCCCATTGTCGGAGATGGAAAATACGGCGGATCCGGTCAGGAAAACCTGGGCGATGGATGGGGTGCGCAACTGGGCGGTATCATCTCTAAAAAGCTGCACCTGCATGCGCGGATGATGCGCTTTGAGCATCCGGAAACACGCAAGGATATCACAGTGACGGCCCCGATGCCCGAGCATATGGCGCTGAGCTGGGACACCTTTGGCTGGACGGAAGATCTGGCCGCCGAAGATCCGTTCGAGGCGCTTTGATGACCGGACGGACAAGACTGGTGATCTTTGACGTGGACGGCACACTGGTGGACAGCCAGGGCGATATCCTTGGTGCCATGGCCCACAGTTTCACGGCACAGAATCTGCCCGTACCGGCGCGAAGCGAGATTCTTGGGATTGTTGGCCTTTCACTGGATGTCGCGATGGGCCGGCTTGCGCCGGAGGCGGATGCCCAGGGGGTGGCGGCACTCGTTCAGGGGTACAAAGACGCCTATATGGAGTTGCGCGCGCGCACGGGTGCAGCACAATCCTCGCCGCTTTATCCCGGTGCGCTGGAGGCGCTGCGGGAGCTGCATGCGATGCCCGGACTGTTGCTGGGCATTGCGACGGGTAAGTCGAAACGCGGGCTGGATAAACTCGTGGAAGCGCATGATCTGGAACAGTTTTTTGTGACGCGTCAGGTCGCAGATTTTCACCCGTCCAAGCCACACCCGTCGATGATTTATCAGGCAATGGCGGAGGCGGGCACCGCGCCGTCGGAGACGGTGATGATCGGAGATACCAGCTTTGACATGGAGATGGCCCGGGCGGCCGGTGTCGGCGCACTGGGTGTCAGCTGGGGGTATCATCCGGTAGCGCATCTGCGGGCCGCGCACGGGATACTCGATGACTTTGCCGCTCTGCCGGGCGCCCTTGCGGGGATGTGGGAGCGCGCATCGTGAGTGAGTGGAAAGTAAAACGCTTCTGGAAAGAGGTGCATGTGGTGCCCGAAGACGCGGGCTTTGGCATCCGTCTTGATGAAAGGCCCGTGAAAACACCGGCAAAACGGGCTCTTGTTGCGCCCACAAAAGGGTTTGCTGACGCCATTGCCGCAGAATGGGACGCTCAGGAAGACAAAATCGACCCCTTAAAGATGCCCTATACCCGAACGGCCAATGCAGCGCTCGATAAAGTGGCGGTGCAGCACCGGGAGGTCGCGGACATGCTCGCGGCCTACGGGGACGCCGATCTGCTGTGCTACCGTGCCGACCGGCCGGACAGCCTGATTGCCCGCCAGTCCGCGCAATGGGACCCGATGCTGGACTGGGCGGAGACCGCGCTTGGCGCCCGTCTGAGGCCGCGTACCGGTGTCATGCACGTGGCACAGGATCCGGCGGCTCTGGCCGCTTTGTCTGCGCGGGTTCATGCGCTTGGGAATTTCGAACTGGCAGCATTTCACGACCTCGTCAGCCTCTCAGGATCGCTGATTCTCGGGTTTGCGGCGACACATGACGTGAAGCCTGCGGCGCAGATCTGGGACATCTCGCGTCTCGACGAGATCTGGCAGGCCGAGGAGTGGGGCCGGGACGATGACGCAGAGGCAGCCGCCGGGGTGAAGAAAGCGGCGTTTCTTCATGCAAAAAGTGTGTTTGATCTGTCTCGGTGATCTGACCGGGAAAATTGCTCAGGAATGACGCATTTGTGGTTTTCGGCGGCGGCTTTTTAGGCGGCCTGCCCTTGACCTTATAAGCGGAATCCGCCCAGAATGGTCGCCACTTGAAGGGGAGAGCCTTCAGTATCGCCACCGGCGAAAAAGCCGGTCGAACCACCCTGTGCAACCGGGTGGACAATCAGGAAGAGGTAAAAATGAAAAAATCTGTATTTCTCGGCGCACTCACGGTCGCCGGCCTGGCGGCAGGTGCTGCTGCTGCAGGGACACTGGATGATGTAAAGGCACGCGGCACGCTGAACTGTGGTGTGACCACAGGTCTCGTCGGCTTCGCGGCCCCCGATGCAAACGGCGAGTGGAACGGCTTTGACGTCGCCGTCTGTCGCGCTGTTGCCGCAGCTGTGCTGGGTGATCCGACCGCGGTCGAATTCGTACCGACAACCGGTAAAACGCGTTTCACAGCGCTTGCGTCGGGTGAAATCGACCTGCTGGCACGGAACACCACATGGACCTTCAGCCGCGATGTGGACCTGAAGTTCACTTTCGTTGGTGTGAACTACTATGACGGTCAGGGCTTTCTTGTCCCCAAAGCGCTGGGCGTGTCTTCGGCCAAAGAGCTCGATGGTGCCACCGTTTGCGTTCAGACAGGGACCACAACAGAGCTGAACCTGGCGGATTATTTCCGTGCCAACAACATCAGCTACGAGCCGGTTCCGATCGAAACAAACGCCGAAGGCCAGCAGCAGTACCTTGCCGGTGCCTGTGACGTGTACACCACGGACGCCTCCGGTCTTGCTGCAACGCGTGCGACATTTGAAGCGCCCGGCGATCACGCGCTGCTGCCCGAGATCATCTCCAAAGAGCCGCTCGGCCCGCTTGTTCGCCATGGCGACGACGAATGGGGCGATGTGGTCCGCTGGACCCTGAACGCACTGATCACAGCTGAAGAGCTGGGTGTGACATCGGCAAACGTCAGCGAAATGGCCTCCGGTTCGGGCAACCCCGAAGTGGCGCGTCTGCTCGGTACCGAGGGTACTCTGGGCGAGATGATTGGCCTTGACGCAGACTGGGCAATGCGTGCGATCGCGACCCAGGGCAACTATGGTGAGATCTTCGCCAAGAACATCGGTGAGGAAACACCGATCGGCCTTGCGCGCGGACTGAACGCACAGTGGACGAACGGCGGCCTGATCTACTCGCCTCCCTTCCGCTGATACCGAAAAAGCAAGGGCGCAGGTTAACACCTGCGCCCTTCGCACTTCCAGGGACCAGATTATAACCCGGCCACACAGAAGCGCACCAAGCGCTCGGATAAAACCACAGGCCGGAACCACGGGGAACACTTTAAATGACGTCATTGACCGACCCACCAGCGGGTTCGTTCCGCTTGTCGATGCTGCTGAACGACACGCGTTATCGTTCCTATACCTTTCAGGCCATCGCTCTGGCTGTCCTGATCGTGGCATTCGCTTATCTGGGAAATAACCTGCTGAATAACCTCAGAGCAGCGGGCCTGAATATCTCTTATGATTTTCTCGGCACGCCGGCGGGATATGATATCGATCAGAGGCTCATAGAATACGAAAATCAGGACACGCACGGTCGTGCCGCGATCATCGGTATTCTGAACACGCTTCTTGTTGCTGTTCTTGGCTGTATCACCGCAACCGTATTCGGGGTGCTTGCTGGTGTTCTGCGGTTGTCGAACAACTGGCTGGTCTCGAAGCTGATGTCGGTCTACGTGGAGATTTTCCGGAACATCCCCGTTCTGATCTGGATCATCATTATTTACACGGTGATGACGGCCGTGCTGCCGCCACCGAATGCATTCCGGGGGGACACCCCGACCAGCTCAATGCTGTTTGATCTCTTTGCCTTTACCAACCGCGGGATTTATCTGCCGGCGCCGGTCTGGGGACCGGGGTCCGGCATAGTCGTCGCAACCTTTATCGCATCGGTTATCGGCGTGATTGCGTACCGGCGGTATGCAACAAATCTGCTCTATTCAACGGGGCGGCTGCTGCCGATGGGATGGCCGAGCCTTGCGATTTTCTTTGTGCCGACGATCCTGATGTTTCTCATTATGGGCCAGCCGGTCAGTCTCGATGTACCCGCGCTCAAAGGCTTCAATTTCCAGGGTGGTATCAAGGTGGGCGCACCACTGATCGCCTTGTGGTTCGCGCTGTCGATATACACCGGTGCCTTCATCGCGGAAAACGTGCGAGCGGGTATTCTGGCGGTCAGCAAAGGCCAGACGGAAGCTGCCGGCGCACTTGGTCTGCGGCCCGGCAGGATCATGAACCTTGTCGTTCTGCCCCAGGCGCTCCGCGTGATTATTCCGCCGCTGATTTCTCAGTACCTCAACATCACCAAGAACTCGTCGCTTGCGATTGCGGTGGGCTATATGGACATCACCGGTACGCTGGGCGGGATCACTCTGAACCAGACCGGACGCGCGATCGAATGCGTTCTGCTGCTGATGCTTTTCTACCTCACGATCTCCCTGTCGATCTCGGCGATCATGAACGTCTACAACAATACCGTTAAGCTGAAGGAGCGCTGAGACCTATGTCAGATACACATGCTCAGACCGTCGCCTTCGTTCGTGATACTCAAATCCCTCCGGCACCGCCGCCCTATGCGGCATCGGGCCCGGTAAAATGGATGCGCGAGAACCTTTTTGCCACACCTGCGAACGGTGCGCTGACGCTGGTTGCGCTCTATTTTATCTGGTTGCTGTTGTCTTCGACCATGCCCTGGATCCTCAACGGGATCTGGACGACCTCGAGCCTTACGGAATGTCGTGAAGTGCTCGACGGTACGGTCGGCGCCTGTTTTTCAGTGCTGACCGAGCGCTGGAATCAGCTGATTTTCGGCTTCAAGTATCCTTCGGAATACTACTGGCGTCCCACGCTTGCGCTTGTTCTGCTCTTTTTCGCGGCCGCACCGGTCCTCTTTTTTGACCTGCCGCGCAAGCTCCTCGGCTTTACGGCAGTATATCCTTTTATTGCCTTCTGGCTGATCTGGGGGGGCACGGTCTTCACACCGATCCTCGCGTTTGCCGGCGTGGCTGCGGGTGTGCTTGTTTATCAGCGTTTTGTGACCCAAAGCTTTGCTGCGGGTTTCTTCGGGGGCATTTTTGCGGCCTTTGTTGTCTGGATCCTCGGCGGTTTTCTGATCCCGGAAGGGGCGTCTGAAAACGCAATGCTGGGTTCCGTGCCAAGTCGCGATCTGGGGGGCTTTATGCTCAACATGATGCTGGGCGTGACCTGTGTGTCGCTGTCGATCCCCATCGGGATCGCACTGGCCCTCGGGCGGCAGTCGAGCATGCCTCTGATCAAGTGGGTCTGCGTGATCTTTATCGAATTCATCCGGGGTGTTCCGCTGATCACACTGCTCTTTGTGGCCTCGGTGATGCTGAGCTACTTCTTTCCGCCTGAATCCACCGTCGATCTCTTCCTGCGGGTGGTGATCATGATCACGATGTTCTCGGCAGCCTATATCGCCGAGGTAATCCGGGGTGGCCTCGCCGCTCTGCCCAAAGGTCAGTATGAGGGCGCCGACAGCCTCGGGCTGGACTATGCGCAGGCCACGCGGCTGATCATCCTGCCACAGGCGCTGAAAATTTCCATTCCGGGCATCGTGAACGTGGCCGTGGGTCTTTTCAAAGATACCACGCTCGTTTCGGTCATTTCGATGTTCGATCTTGTCGGCATGATCCGGGGTCCGATCCTCGCGTCCACCGAGTGGAACGGCGTTTACTGGGAACTGCTGGGCTTTGCCGCTCTGCTCTTCTTTGTCGTCTGCTACGGCATCTCGCAATACTCACAATGGCTCGAACGTCGCCTCGCGACTGACCATCATTAAAAGGAGGCCGGAAAAATGGCTGAAGCGACACAGATGAAGGTCTCCGACGAGATCGCGATCACCATCAACAAGATGAACAAGTGGTACGGTGCGTTCCACGTGCTGCGTGACATCGACCTGACAGTGCACCGGGGCGAGCGGATCGTTATCTGCGGGCCATCGGGCTCGGGAAAATCGACGTTGATCCGGTGTATCAACGCGCTTGAAGAGCACCAGCAAGGGACAATCGAGGTAGATGGAACGCTGCTGTCTTCGGATCTCAAAAACATCGATAAGATCCGCTCCGAGGTCGGCATGTGCTTTCAGCACTTTAACCTCTTTCCGCATCTGACGATTCTGGAAAACTGTACCCTCGCGCCGATCTGGGTCCGCAAAACACCCAAGAAAGAGGCCGAACAGACCGCGATGCACTTCCTGGAGAAGGTGAAAATCCCCGATCAGGCCAACAAGTATCCGGGCCAGCTTTCCGGTGGTCAGCAGCAGCGCGTTGCCATCGCACGATCGCTTTGCATGAAGCCGCGGATCATGCTCTTTGACGAGCCAACATCGGCACTTGACCCGGAGATGATCAAAGAGGTGCTCGATACCATGATCGAACTGGCCGAAGAAGGTATGACCATGCTCTGCGTGACCCATGAGATGGGCTTTGCCCGCCAGGTCGCCAACCGCGTGATCTTCATGGATGCAGGCCAGATCGTAGAGCAGAACGAGCCAGAGGCGTTCTTTAACAATCCGCAAAGCCCGCGGACGCAGCTCTTCCTGAGCCAGATCCTCGGCCACTGAGAAGGCGTAAATCTGAAAGGCGTCACCCTCACCGGTGGCGCCTTTTTACGTGGACAGGCAGAATAAGAGCGCGACACTGACGACCCTGACTACCATCCGCGATATGAAGAAGATGACGGCTTATCCGAACAGGCGGTGCCCGCAATCATTTCTCATTGCGTTGCGCCACTTTTTCGCGCGAAGATTGCCAGACCGCTGAGGGGCACGGGAGATCACACGTTCACGGGTGCCTTCCGCTACCGGGATGTAGCCGCGGTGGAGGCCTGGTACGGGTCAGATGCTTAAAGCGCGTCGCACGAGCTGCCGGATGCAGCTGCAGGTGGGACATTTGTCATTTTAAAGAGGTTTAAGCCGCACCACCGTCAAGTTCGCGCGGGATTACAAAAGCGGTGACGGTTCCGGTGGTGATATCCGGCCAGTCTGTGTTGAAATCAACCACGAGGGTGGCACCGGTCGGGTAATCCTCAAAACGGATATGGTCGGGGGGATCCCCAACGAGCCGGTGGGCCAGCTCGCAGATACCCGGGTTATGGCCGATCATCAGCACAACACTTCCCGTGGCCTGCCGCAGCACGTTCAGCATATCACCTGCCTCAGCCAGATAGAGGTCGCGCGAAAAATTCACCGGTGTGTCCGCATCCAGCGCGAGCCCGAGGTACGTCTGACCGGTGCGCTCAGCGGATGAGCACAAAACCTCATCGGGGATATATCCGCTGTTTCGTAACCAGTCGCCCAGAGCTTTGGCCGCAACTGTCCCGCGCCGGTTCAGCGGCCGGTCGTGATCACCAAGACCGGAGTGATTCCAATCGGATTTTGCGTGTCGCATCAGGATCAGACGGCGCATGGATTACCCCCGGAATACGGTCATGTGATACGCGGAATGCTCCGCCGCCCGTGGATATCGCGCCGACACAGGGCAGGCCCGGCGTACGAGACAGCCACCGGACATACACGCAGCCCCGGGTGCTTCATTCAGAAAGCCTTTGCAGGCTTCCACATTATACCCGGTGCCGTCAAAGGCATTTACCGGACAGGCGGTCCGGCAGGGCCGGTCCGGGCAGCTTTCGCATGGAGCCGGCGGTGGTAGGGGCAGGTCGACATGCTGTGGCAGTGCCAAAGCCCCGCGAAAGGACACCAGCAGACCGGCGGTATCGTGCACCAGCAACATGACGGGGGAGGCATGTATGCGCCCGGTGCGCAAAGCCCATGAGAAAAACGGCTGCCAGGGCGGGCCACCAAACGGGTAAAGGGCTGTCGCACCGGCCTGTGCAGCCCAGTCACCGATTACCCGCATCGACCACCGGTCCATCGGGTCGGGCGCACCGTCCTGCGCCTCGGCGGAGCCTCTGAAGGCGGGCCAGAAGCCGGGGGCTGAGGGACCCAGAAGCAAAAGCGTTTTACAGGCTTCCGGAGCGCCGTCACTTTGGTCCGGGTGAAAGCCGCCCAGCACTGTCAGATGCCGCGCTTCCGCGGCTTGGCAGAGATCGTCGTATGTCATTCAGCTAAAGGTAACATCAGCGGCAGGTGCAAGAGTTGCCTGGTCCGGTCACATGGGTTCGCCGGGCACATGTTCCGCTGCGTAAGGGTGCGAAGCGAGATACGTCCTGAGGACGACTGAGGACAGATGAAAACCGCATTTCGCATCATGTTACCCTAGCCACCGGCGCGCGCAGCACAAGCCGGCACACCCGGTTTTACGGGATCAGGAAGTGTCAGTCCGCCCGAATGATAGAGCCTGCGCCGTGTTCGGTGAACAACTCCAGGAGGCAGGCATTGGGAGCACGACCGTCAAGGATGACCGCAGCGCGCACACCGCCTTCCAGCGCATCGAGCGCAGTTTCGGTCTTGGGGATCATCCCGCCGGCGATGATGCCTTCGGTAGTCATGTCGCGTATCTGTGTCGCGCTGAGTTCGGTCACGACCTGGCCTTCGGCGTTCTTTACACCCGCAACATCGGTGAGCAGCAGCAGGCGGTCGGCTTTGAGCGCCGCAGCGATTGCGCCAGCGGCCGTGTCTCCGTTGATGTTGAAAGTTTCACCATTCCTGCCTGCGCCCAGCGGTGCAATCACGGGAATGTACTCTTTTTCAGTCAGGTCGCGCAGCAGGCGTGGGTTGATCTGATCCGGCGTGCCAACGAACCCCAGATCAGGGTCCGTCTGACTGCAGGTGATCAGTTTGCCGTCTTTGCCGGACAGTCCCACAGCGCGACCGCCCTGGCCATTAATCGCCTGAACGATGCGCTTGTTCACGAGCCCGCTCAGGACCATCTCGACCACATCCATTGTGGCCGCATCCGTAACCCGCTTGCCGTTCACAAACTCCGACCGGATCTGAAGTTTGTCGAGCATCGCATTGATCATCGGCCCGCCGCCATGCACCACGACCGGGTTTACACCGACCTGACGCATCAGCACGACATCGCGGGCAAACTCGTCCATCGCGTCGTCGCTGCCCATAGCGTGACCGCCGAGTTTAATCACCACCGTGGCATCAGAATAACGCTGCAGATAGGGCAGGGCCTTGTTGAGGGTGCTGGCGGTGGCAATCCAGTCGCGGTTCATGTCTTGCGTCTTCATTTCTGGCCCGTCTGTCTGGTGGTTATGAAGCCGGCCCGGCCGCTGTGCAAGTCCGGGCTACTCCAGCGTTGCAATTATGGCGCGCAATGTGGTGATGCCCCAGCCTTTTTCGCTCGACGTCACGACAATTTCCGGAAACGCGGCAGGGTGTTTTGCCAGCGCTGTGCGTACCTGATCGAGGATCTTCGCACGCTCTTTTTCTTTGACCTTGTCCGCCTTGGTCAGCACCACCTGAAAGGTGACCGCAGCACTGTCGAGCAGGCTGAGAATTTCATCATCGACCTTTTTAACCCCGTGGCGGGCATCAATCAGCACGAAAGCGCGGCGCAGGGTCTGGCGCCCGGAGAGATACTGGCGCAACAGACGCTGCCATTTTTCGACGACCGCAACAGGCGCATTGGCAAAGCCATACCCCGGCAGATCCACCAGATAGTGCGCCTCTCCGGCAGTAAAAAAATTGATCTCCTGCGTGCGCCCCGGGGTATTGGAGGCTCTCGCGAGACCCTTGCGGCCCGTCAGCGCATTTATCAGAGAGGACTTGCCAACGTTCGAGCGCCCGGCGAAGCAAACCTCAAGCCGGTCCGGGACGGGCAGGCCGGACATCGCGACCACGCCCTTGACGAACTCGGTGTCGCCGGCAAAGAGCAGCCGGCCGCTCTCCGCGGTTTGTGGATCGGGCTCTTCGGCGATGGGAAAGGGGAGGGCCATCACGTCACCCGACCAGACTTCCGGGCGCGAACTTATCGTGCCCGGACGCTCTGGCGGAGCAGCATTTCAGACCCGTCATCGCGGTCATTCGGCGTCCGACTTGGACTTCCGCTGGAAGCTGGTCTTGATGTTGCCAAAAACATCCGGCTTATACCCCTGGCTGCGCATAATGATATACTGCTGAGTGAAGGTAATCGTGTTGTTGGCAATCCAGTACACGACCAGTCCGCTGGCAAATCCGCCAAGCATGAACATGAAGACCCATGGCATCCATGCAAAAATCATCTGTTGCGTGGGATCAGTGGGCGCGGGGTTCAGTTTCTGTTGCATCCACATCGAGATGCCGAGCAGAAGCGGCAGGATTCCAATAAAGACGAGCGCCATTATCGAGCCTGTCTCGGGTCCCTCGATAGGCAACAGTCCGAACAGGTTCAGCAGCGATGTCGGGTCCGGTGCGCTCAGATCCTGGAACGGCCCGAAAAACGGCGCATGGCGGAGTTCAATGGTGACAAAAATCACCTTGTAGAGCGAGAAAAAGATCGGAATCTGCAAAAGGATCGGCAGACACCCGGCGGCGGGGTTCACCTTTTCCTTCTTGTAGAGCTCCATCATGCCCTGCTGCATTTTCTGGCGGTCGTCGCCGGCCTCTTCTTTGAGCTTTTCCATCTGCGGCTGAAGCTCTTTCATCTTGGCCATGGAAACGTATGACTTATACGCGAGCGGGAACAGAACCGCCTTAATGATCAGCGTCAGGCCGATAATCGCCCAGCCCATGTTGCCAATTATCTGGTTGAGATAGTGCAGAAGCCAGAAGATCGGTTTTGTCAGAAAGAAGAACCAGCCCCAGTCGATACTGTCGATGAAACGGTCAACGCCCGCCGTCTGATAGTTACGTATCGTTTCCCATTCCTTGGCACCTGCAAAAAGCTCGCTGGTCGAGGAAACCGTAGTACCTGGTGCGACAGTTTGCACGGGCAGGACAACTTCGGTTTGATAGATGTCACGACGCTCATCGTATTTTGCAACCGATTTGAACGCGCTGCCAGGAGCCGGAATGAGGGTGGACATCCAGAAATGATCGGTGAAACCGATCCATCCGTTCTGCTGAACCTGAACGATTTCAGCACGGGCGCCCTCGCGTTCAGAGTACTCAAAATCCGGCATATCGGACCAGTCAATTTCTGACAGTTCTCCATCGGCCATGGCGACCGCACCTTCGTGCAGAATGAAGAAGTTCATCAGGTCTGCGGGTTCTCCGTGGCGGGCCAGAATGCCATAAGGGGCCATGTTGACCGGGCTGTCGCCGGTATTTGCGACGGCCTGTGTGATGGTAAACATGTAGTCTTCATCAATCTCGACAGTGCGCGTTAATTTCATGCCCTCGCCGGTTGCCCATGTGAGGGTAACGGGTGCTCCGACAGAGAGTGTATCGCCACCGGAAAGGTCCCAGAGTGTGTTCGGCCCGGGAACCGCGGCGGGATCGACGCCCGATCCGGCAGCCCAGCCGGAAAGGGCGTAAGACGCATTTGCACCACCAACCGGCGACAGCATTGTGACAATTTCAGCGTCTT
>CBDUCB010000075.1:0-14225 GCA_965365545.1 uncultured Roseobacter sp.
AGCAGGATCATATCCGCCTCTTCGGCCTGCTGCGTTTCCACATAGCCCTGACCGCCGAGGGATTCGGCCATGCGCTCGCTGTCATAGACGTTCATCTGACAGCCGTAGGTCCTGATAAAGAGCTTTTTTGGCGCGGTCATCGCATCGGTCCGGTCTGAGGGAGGTTGGGGCGCTGAGTACCAGCCTGCGGCGGGGCTTGCAATGCAGTGTGAAATCCCTGAGTCTGCCCGCGCAGATGCGGCGGAGCACAACATGCGGTACGAAACCCTGCCTGAGTTTCTCGAAACAGGGAAACATGCGCTGAAAACAGGGCCGGTTGCGATCGTGCTGGTCGAGGATGATGTGGAAGTGGATACCACGCTGCGTCATCATCACCAGTCAGGGTTCAGGACTGTCATCGCGCTTATGCCGGCCGGCTTTGATCTGCCACGCGATCTGCAGACGGTTGTGCACCGGATTGATTATGACGCCACCGCTGAGGGCGCCATGGAACACGCGGTCAACAGCATCTGTGCGGCTTCGACGCCCGGCGTGTGGATGTACTACTGCTTTAATGCTGAATATCTTTTCTTTCCGTTCTGCGAGACGCGGACCGTCGGGGAAATGCTGGCGTTCCACACCGAAGAGCGGCGTGATGCGATGCTGACTTATGTGGTCGATCTTTACGCGCATGATCTTGGCGCTTTTCCCGATGCGGTGTCGCTGGAGAACGCGCATCTCGACCGGTCAGGATACTACGCGCTTGCCCGCAAGGACCCGGCCAGCCACGACCATCCCAAAGAGCGGCAACTGGATTTCTTTGGCGGGCTGCGCTGGCGGTTTGAAGAGCACGTGCCCGGTGAGCGGCGCAAAATCGACCGGATCGGCATTTTCCGGGCCAGGCCTGACCTTAAACTGCGATCAGATCACACGTTTTCAGACGAAGAGTACAATACCTTTGCCTGCCCCTGGCATCACAACATTACGGCGGCGATCTGTTCATTCCGGACGGCCAAAGCGCTGAAAACGAACCCCGGCAGCCGGTATGACATTGAAGATTTCACCTGGCATAACTCAGAGCGTTTTGAATGGCATTCCCGTCAGCTTCTGGATCTGGGGCTGATGGAGCCGGGGCAGTGGTTCTGAAGATCAGCGTTTGCAGTCTTGTTGCGGGACATCTGCCGTGACACCGGACCGGACCTGACCATGCAGTTTCCGGGCTTGTGCACCACTTCATACACAACCTGATCCGGGTCAGCCGGCAAATTACTCCTGCGGTGTACAAAGCACTGTTGATCCCGCATTAATCAGGGCAGGGAAAATGACCGCACGGGTCGCAGTCACCAGGGCGCAAAGAGAGACCCCCATGGGCGTATTTGAAAAGTACCTGTCGGTCTGGATCGCGCTGGCGATGATTGCAGGCATTATAACCGGCAATCTGGCCCCGGGGCTTGTTGCAGGCGTTGCGGCAGCCGAAATCGCCCGTGTCAATCTGGTGGTTGCCGTTCTGATCTGGGCGATGGTTTATCCGATGATGGTGGGCGTCGATCCGGGATCGTTGCGGGATGTGGCGCGCCAGCCTGCCGGTCTTATGATCACGCTGGTCGTCAACTGGCTGATCAAACCTTTTACCATGGCCGCTCTTGCGGTGGTGTTTTTTGAGTATGTGTTCGCGCCGTGGATAGCGCCCGAAGATGCATCGCAGTATATCGCGGGGCTCATTCTTCTGGGGGCGGCCCCCTGCACGGCTATGGTGTTTGTCTGGTCCCAGCTGACCCGTGGCGATGCCGGTTACACGCTTTTGCAGGTCTCTGCAAACGACCTGATCATGGTTGTGGCCTTCGCGCCGATCGTGGCGTTCCTGCTGGGCGTGACAGATATTGTTGTGCCCTGGAGCACGCTTGTGCTGTCGGTGCTGCTCTTTGTGGCGCTGCCGCTTGCGGCCGGTTTGCTGACGCGCCGGCATCTTGCCAGTCCTGAGCGGATCGAAGCGTTTCAGGCGAGGATAAAGCCTTATTCCATCGTCGGCCTCATCGCCACTGTGGTCATCCTTTTCGGACTGCAGGGCCAGACAATTGTCGCGAAACCGCTCGTTATCCTGCTGATCGCAGTGCCGATTATCCTGCAAAGCTACGGGATATTCGCCGTCGCCTATGCGGCGGCTTTTGCGATGAAAGTGCCGCACCGCATCGCCGCCCCCTGCGCGCTGATCGGAACCTCGAACTTCTTTGAGCTGGCGGTAGCGGTGGCAATCAGCCTCTTTGGCCTGAATTCGGGTGCGGCCCTTGCAACAGTCGTCGGCGTGCTTGTCGAGGTGCCGGTGATGCTGACGCTGGTGGCCTTTGCCAACCGTACCCGGGCACGGTTCACCGCCTGATCCGGCCGCTGCCCCTGGCCCTCCCCGCACGCCTCAGGACGCGGCGGCGCATCCGTGCCTGAGCCCGGCTACTGCAGGACGGGAAACCAGTCCTCGCGCAGCACCTGCCCCGGTGCCATATCGTGGCCCGGAAAGGGCGGAGAGGTCGGTCCGGGCCGTGCGACATAGCGCGCGTCATCCCCCACAAGACGCAAGGAGAAAGCCCTTCGGCGGCTCTCCGAGCTGTTACCCCGCGCGCCATGCAGGGTCCGGAAATGAAACGCCACGGCATCTCCCGGCTGCATCTGGTATTCAACGACCGGCATGCCTTCGGCGTCGGGGTCGGGAACAGGCATATAGGGTTCGGGATCAAAGAAGGCATCGCCTTTGGCCCAGCGGGTGGGCAGCACGTCTTTTTCCCACCGATGCGAGCCTGCCACACAACGCAGACTTGCCTCGCGGACCGGATCAAGCGGCACCCAGAAACTCACGGTGTGCTGTCCTTCGACAAAATAGTAAGGTGCATCCTGATGCCAGGGCGTGGCCATCGAGGTGCCCGGTTCTTTTACCAGCACATGATCATGGAAAAGCTGTACCCGCTCAGAGCCCATCAGAGCGGCGGCGGCGGATGCGATTGCGGGGTCTCTGGCGACCTGCCCGAACTCGGGGATGCGCTGCCAGTTGCAGTAATCGTCAAAGAAGCGGCCCGTCTCACCGCCGCGCTGGTTCTCTGACGCAAAGGGTCCTGGCTGTGCCATGTTCCGCTCCACGCCTGCACGCAGGGTTTCCACATGCTGCGCGAAAAGCCCGGGGACCAGCACAACTCCGTCACGCTGATAAGAGGTGATGTCCTGACCGGTAATCAATGGTTGCGCCATATCTGTCTCCCTGATGACCCTGAGGAGACTCTATTCGCCCGACCCGTCAAAGCGGGTTCGTTTGCGTCATTTTTTGCGACGTAACCGGATGACGACATCCACGGAGGCGATTTCGGCACCCTCGGGGGCATCCGGCACGCGCGAAATCACCAGCTGGTCAGAGGGGGCATCGGTCAGACGCGCCTCGTCTTCCCAGTAAAAATGCGGATGATCGTGGGTATTGGTGTCAAAATAACTTTTGGAGCCGTCGACGGTGACTTCCTGCATCAGCCCCACGTCACAAAAGGCGCGCAGCGTGTTGTAGACCGTCGCCAGTGAAACGGCCTCCCCCTGTGCTTTGGCCGCATCGAACAGGCTTTCGGCAGTCACATGCCGGTGCTGACCGTCGCCGATCAGAAGGCCCGCCAGCGTCACCCGCTGGCGCGTCGGTCGCAGGCCCGCTTTGGCAAGCCAGGTCGCTCCGATGTCATTTTGCTGCAGTGTCATTGCGGCCTCATCCGGTTCCTGCGGGTAATATAAGGGCTTAAGTCCGGGGTTTTCAATTCCATTCGTCGCTTTTCGGGTGCGGCAGATCCGACTGTTGCAGGGCTGTTGCAACCGGTCAGCCCGCATGGCGCACCCTTGCAGGACAGGCAAACGCGGTGCTAGACGGGTCAGAGCATAAAAAAACGGCCGCGCAGGAGGCACCGGAAAAATGAGCCAGTATCCCAACAGTTTCGCAAAAGAAGACCTGCTGAAATGCGCGCGCGGAGAGCTTTTCGGTCCGGGCAACGCACAACTGCCTGAACCGCCGATGCTGATGATGGACCGGATCACAGATATCTCCGGCGATGGCGGCGAGCACGGCAAAGGTCACGTGGTAGCGGAGTTTGATATCACGCCCGATCTGTGGTTTTTCGGGTGCCACTTTCCCGGAAACCCGATCATGCCCGGCTGTCTGGGCCTCGACGGGCTCTGGCAGCTCACCGGGTTCAACCTCGGCTGGCGCGGCTGGCAGGGGCGCGGTTATGCGCTTGGCGTGGGCGAGGTCAAGCTCACCGGCATGGTGCGCCCGGACCGCAAGATGCTGACCTATTACGTAGATTTCACCAAGGCTATCCAGACCCGGCGCTTGACAATGGGCGTGGCCAATGGCCGTGTGGAAGCAGATGGCGAGACCATCTATCAGGTCACCGATATGAAGGTTGCGCTGTCAGAAAACTGATCTGACGCCACCGGATACGAACAATAAGGAGAGCGCCATGCGCCGCGTCGTTGTGACAGGACTGGGCATCGTCTCATCCATCGGAAATAATGCTGAGGAAGTTCTGGCGTCTCTGAAGGCCGGCACCAGCGGCATCGAAGCCAGTCCGGAAATGGCGGAGCACGGATTTCGCAGCCAGGTCGCCGGCACGCTGAAAATCGACGTCTCTGAGCATATTGATAAACGCGCGCTGCGCTTCATGGGCCCGGGTGCGGCCTATGCCCATATTGCGATGGGTCAGGCGATCGCGGATGCAGGGCTTGATGAAAGCATCATCTCCAACCCGCGCACCGGGCTTGTTGCAGGCTCCGGCGGGCCGTCGACCTCTGCCATGCTGACCGCGCATAATGTGGTGCGTGAGACCGGCGCCACCAAGCGCATCGGCCCCTTTGCCGTGCCAAAATGCATGTCCTCCACCGTCAGCGCCAATCTCAGCACGGCCTATAAGATCAAGGGCATCAACTATTCGATCACCTCCGCCTGCTCGACATCGCTGCACTGTATCGGCAATGCCGCCGAACAGATCATGCTGGGCAAACAGGATGTGATGTTCGCGGGCGGCGGCGAGGAGCTGGACTGGACGCTGTCATGTCTTTTCGACGCCATGGGGGCAATGAGCAGCAAGTACAACGACACTCCGAAAGAGGCGAGCCGCGCCTTTGATGCTAACCGCGACGGATTTGTGATCTCGGGCGGTGGCGGCATCGTGGTGCTGGAAGATCTCGATCACGCGCTGTCGCGAGGGGCAAAGATTTATGCCGAGGTTACCGGCTATGCCGCGACATCCGACGGGCATGACATGGTCGCGCCTTCGGGCGAAGGCGGCGAGCGCGCGATGCGTCTGGCACTGAGCACCCTGCCCGAGGGCCGCAAAGTGGGCTATATCAACGCTCACGGCACCTCGACACCGGTGGGCGATGTGGGCGAGATCGAAGCGGTGCGCCGTGTGTTCGGCGAGGGCAGCACCCCGCCGGTCAGTTCCACAAAATCAATGACCGGTCACGCCCAGGGGGCCGCCGGTGCGCTGGAAGCCATCTTCAGCCTGCTGATGCTGGAAAATGACTTCATTGCGAAGTCCATCAATGTGCGGGAACTCGACCCGGCCATTCAACCCGGCGAGGTAGCCCTGAAATCTGTGGAAAACGCAGGGCTCGATTCCGTGATGACGAACTCCTTCGGGTTCGGCGGCACCAACGGCTCGATGATTTTGTCGAAGTACAACGGCTGAGGAACACGCATATGTCAGGTCTTCTTGCAGGGAAACGCGGTCTTATCATGGGCGTGGCGAACGAGCGCTCGATCGCCTGGGGGATTGCAAAAGCGATGGCGGAAGCCGGTGCTGAACTGGCTTTTACGTATCAGGGAGAGGCCTTTGGCTCGCGTCTGAAACCACTGGCAGACTCCGTGGGCTCGGATTTCATGGTCGATGTGGATGTGACCGATGATGCCTCGCTGGATGCGGCGTTTGAAGCATTGGGCAATCGCTGGCCAACAATTGATTTTGTCGTTCATGCCATTGCTTTTTCAGATAAATCCGAGCTTACGGGGCGTTTTCTGAACACATCGCGTGCCAACTTCCGGAATTCACTTGATATCAGCGCCTATTCCTTCATCGAGATCGCGCGTCGTGCGCATCCGTTGATGAAAGACCAGGGCGGAACCCTGCTGACCCTGACGTATATGGGGTCGAACCGGGTCACGCCGAGCTACAATGTGATGGGCGTTGCCAAGGCAGCACTCGAGAGCGCCACGCGGTATCTTGCAAATGATCTCGGGCCCGAGGGCATCCGCGTCAATGCGATCTCTCCGGGGCCGATGAAAACCCTGGCCGGGGCCGCTATCGGCGGAGCGCGGCGCACCTATAAACATACCGATCAGAACGCGCCTTTGCGCTCGAATGCCACACTTGAGGCCGTGGGCGGCACTGCCGTCTGGCTTGCCTCCGATGCCGGCGCCTGCACCACGGGTGAAATAGTCCGGGTCGATGGCGGGTTTCATGTGCTGGGCATGCCACAGAGCGAGAACCTCTGACACCTCGCACGGCCACACCCCTTGCCGGTATCAATCCACGTTTTCGCCGCACTCGCGCCCTAATCTGTTTTTACAGATGAGCGCATGACACCAGGACTGAACAAAAAAGACCGTCGCCAGATCGCCTGCCTGCAGCGTGCTGCAAGTGCGCGTTTTTATGCAAAGGTTCTGATGCCGATCACAGCGATCGTGTTCTCGACTGCGCTGTGGTCTGACCCGGTCATCCAGCCGCAGCTGCAGCAGAAACTGGACGATTTCAAACCGATGGTCGAAACCGCTCTGGACGGTGGATCTGTCGATGAAATTCTGGCCGCAGGCCGCCCGCAACCGCAGGCGGCAGCCGGGCAGTCCTCCCCGGAACTGGCCGGCCTGCCAGGCTCACAGCTTCCCGTGAACCGGCCCGAACCGGACCAGGCGACCAACTGAGCCGCCCGGCCACCGGCCTTCAGCCGATTTTCGTCAGTTCGATGTCAAACCGCAGGTCCTTGCCGGCCAGCGGGTGATTTGCGTCGAGTGTCACGGTTGCTTCGTCCACCTCGACAACCATCACAGGCATCGCCTGGCCATCCGGTGTCTGCATTTGCAATTGCGTGCCGATCTCGAGCGGGATCTCATCCGGGATGCCTTCGCGCGGCACCGCCTGACGCATTTCCGGATTGACCGGGCCATAGGCCTGCTCGCTGGGGATCTCGACGGTCTTTTTCTCCCCCTCTTTCATGCCCGGCATTGCGGTGTCGAGGCCGGGAATGATCTGTCCGGAGCCGACAACGAACTCCAGCGGGTCACGGCCCTCAGAGCTGTCGAATGTGGTGCCGTCTGTCAGCGTTCCGGTATAGTGAATGGCAACGGTATCGCCCGATTTTACTTCGGTCATAGGATCTCCGGTTATGTATGGGAAAGAATGCGGGAGGCCGCGTATCTGCGCGGGTTCTCCGGATATGGCAGCAACCTGCCTGTCCTCTCCGCGCGAGTAAACCCGAAAATCCCGTGTTTTCTCCCTTTTCGCGCGGACGCAGGCGTGACACTCTGTCTCTGACCTTCCGGGAGATCCTTTGTTTATGCCTGTCACCACCTGTGTGTTTGACGCCTACGGCACGCTTTTTGACGTCGCCGCAGCCGCCCGTCAGGCGGCCTCAGAGCCCGCTTTCAGCCAGATCAGCGACACCTGGCAGGTGCTGGCCGAGCACTGGCGGCTGAAACAGTTGCAATACACCTGGCTGCGGGCTGTGGCCGGCGCGCATGAGGATTTCTGGCAGGTCACCCGGCAGGGGCTCGACTGGGCACTGGAGCGCAACGGCGTGGCAGGCGACCCGGAACTGCGCGAACGGCTTCTGGCGCTTTACTGGGAACTGCAGGCCTACCCGGAGGTGCCGGCCATGCTTGCGGCGCTCAAAGCAGGCGGAATGAACACCGCGATCCTCTCCAACGGCTCGCCGGATATGCTTTCGGGGGCCGTTAACTCGGCCGGCATCGGCGATCTGCTGGATGATGTCTTGTCGGTGGAATCCGTTGGTGTTTTCAAGCCCGATGCACGGGTCTATGACCTTGTCGGGAAACGATTTGACTGTGCGCATGACGAGGTACTTTTTGTCTCGTCCAATGGCTGGGACGCAGCCTGTGCCACCGGTTACGGATTTACCACGGCCTGGGTGAACCGCGCCGGCGAACCGGTGGACCGGCTGCCCTGGACGCCGGCACACACCATGCCCGATCTGACGGGTATTCCGGCGCTTGCGGGGCTCTGATGAGCGAATTTCTCACCTCTGATGGTCTGACGCTGTATTATACAGATGAAGGTGCCGGGCTGCCGCTGTTGTGCCTTGCCGGTCTGACGCGTACCACCGCTGATTTCGATTATGTCGCACCATATCTGCGGGGATGCCGGATGATCCGGCTCGATTACCGGGGCCGGGGCAGATCTTCATGGGACCGCCACTGGCAGAATTACACGCTGCCGGTAGAGTGCAGAGACGTGGTTGAACTGCTCGATCATCTCGGTCTCGACAAGGTCGCAGTGCTCGGCACCTCGCGCGGCGGCCTCAACGCGATGGGGCTGGCGATGGGGCACAAGGACCGGCTGTGTGGCGTTGCGCTGAACGATATCGGGCCTGAAATTGATCCGAAGGGTCTGGAATTCATCATGGGATACCTCGGGCGAAACCCGGGCGCTAAAAACCACATGGATGCCGCGCAGGCGCTTGAACGCACGATGACCGGCTTTAAAGACGTGCCTTTTTCACGCTGGATGGAAGAGGCGCTGAAACATTTCAGAATGTCCGGCGACGGGCTTACGATCACGTATGACCCGAAGTTGCGCGACGCGGTTGAAAGCCAGGGCGCGCAGGCTGCTCCGGATCTTTGGCCCTTCTTTGATGCCATGGAGGGCCTGCCGCTGGCCTGTATCCGCGGTGAGAACTCCGATCTTCTTACGCCTGAAACGCTGGCTGAAATGCAGCGACGCAGACCGGATATGATCTCGGCGACGGTAGTCGGACGCGGGCATATCCCGTTTCTGGATGAACCTGAGGCCATCGCCGCCCTGCAGACCTGGACAGAGGCTCTGAAATGAATATCGAAATGATCCGTGCCGCTGATGAGCGGATCCGCGGCCAGGTGGTGGAAACACCGCTTTTGCGTTCGGCTTTTCTGGACGGGGTTGCCGGACGGCGGGTCTGGATCAAACCTGAGTGTCTGCAACACACCGGCAGCTTTAAGTATCGTGGCGGACGGGCTGCTGTCTCTGCCCTGTCTGACGAGACCCGCAAGCGCGGTGTCATCGCATATTCCAGCGGCAATCACGCGCAGGGCGTGGCTCTCGCGGCGTCTGAATTCGGCGCGCCTGCGGTGATCGTCATGCCGTCTGACGCACCAAAGATGAAAATTGACAATACCCGCGCCCTGGGTGGTGAAGTGGTGCTCTATGACCGCTCCACCGAAGACCGCGATGCGATCGGATCGGAGATCGCGACAGCACGCGGTCTGACGCTCATCCGGCCGTTTGACGAGCCTGAAGTGATCGCGGGACAGGGCACAGCCGGGCTCGAGATTGCCCGTCAGGCTGCCGATGCGGGGATAAAAAAGGCCGACGTTCTGGTGTGTTGCGGTGGCGGCGGCTTTGCCTCCGGGATCGCTCTTGCGCTGGAAGCTGAAGCGCCCGGTCTGCGCATGCGCCCGGTAGAGCCCGAAAACTTTGACGATATGATCCGGTCACTTGCCGCCGGTGAGATCCGGCGCAATGCGACCCTCACAGGCAGCATATGTGACGCCATCATCTCGCCCGAGCCCGGACAGATCACCTTTCCGATACTGCAACGTCTCGCCGGCCCGGGCATTGTCGTAACCGATGCCGAAGCACTGCACGCGGTCGCACATCTTTTCAGCCGGCTGAAGCTGGTGGCCGAACCCGGAGGTGCCGTGGCCGTGGCCGCAGCACTCTTTCACGCCGATGAGATCAGGGGCGAGGATGTCATCGTCACGATCTCGGGCGGCAATGTGGATCCGGACGTTTTTGTTAAAGCCCTGAACCGCTACACAGTCTGATCCCGGAGAGTGCCCATGCAGATTGCTGATTTCGGAGATATCCGCCTTCACTACCGTACTGACGGGCCCGCGGACGGCCCGCCGGTGGTCTTTGCCAATTCGCTGGGCACCGATATGCGGCTCTGGGATCCGGTGCTGCCGCTGCTGCCCGCCGGGTTGCGCGTGATCCGCTATGACAAACGCGGCCACGGGCTGTCGGGATGCCCTGCAGCGCCCTATTCCATGGGCGCTCTCGTGACCGATGCAGAGAAGCTGCTGGATCATCTCGGAGTGAAAGACTGCATTTTTGTCGGCCTCTCAATCGGCGGCATGATCGCTCAGGGGCTGGCGGTGAAACGGCTGGATCTGGTGCGCGGTGTGGTGCTTTCCAATACCGGCGCGCGCATCGGCACCCAGGCGCTGTGGGATGACCGGATTGCTGCCGTGCGCGCAGGCGGGATAGAAAGCCTCGCGGATGCTGTTATGGAACGCTGGTTTTCGAAGGCGTTCCGCGCCACGCCCGAACTCGAGCTCTGGCGCAACATGCTGACCCGGCAGGAGGATGCGGGCTATGCCGGGTGTTCTGCCGCCATTTCGGGCACCGATTTTTACACCACAACGGCCAGCCTGCGCCTGCCTGCGCTCGGTATAGCCGGAGACGAAGACGGCTCTACACCGCCGGATCTGGTCCGTGAAACCATCGGGCTGATCCCCGGCAGTAAATTCCATCTGATCCGCAAGGCAGGGCACCTGCCCTGCGTTGAACAGCCCGAAGAATACGCCCGCGTGCTCACCGGTTTCCTGCGCGACACAGGACATATCTGAACCGATGGCAGCCAGCGTTTTCGACAGCCCGCTCCATGCGCAGCTTTTCCCGACCGGCGAGGCCGGCCGGCTCTTTTCGGACAGTGCGGCTTTGCGTGCCATGCTGCTGGTCGAAGGGGCGCTGGCCAAAGCGCAGGGCAAAGCCGGGATCATCCCGGAAATCAGTGCGGCTGCCATTCATCGCGCATCGCTGGAGATCCAGATTGATCCCGGTGCGCTGGCCGCTGCAGCAGGAATCAACGGCGTCCCCGTACCCGGGCTGGTCGCAGCGTTTCGCAGCGAAATGAACGCGCCTGAACACGCTCAGTTTGTGCACCGGGGGGCCACTTCACAGGATATCATGGACACAGGTCTGATGCTGCGGCTGCGCCAGGTGCTGCTGCTGGCCGAAGATGATCTGCGCACCGTGCTCATCCTGCTTGCCGGTCAGGCGGAGGCACATGCGCAGACACCGATGGCAGCACGCACCTGGGGTCAGCAGGCGACACCGACAAGCTGGGGTGCTGTCCTCGCGGGCTGGGGCATGCCGCTCGCGGATGCGCTGCAGGCGCTGGCGGGCCTGCGGGACCGCAGCCTGTGGGTCTCGCTCTCGGGGGCTGCGGGCACAGCCTCTGAGCTAGGACCTGACGTGCCGGCCCTTCGAGCGGCACTGGCAGAGGGGCTCGGGCTCCACGACCCGGGCCGGACCTGGCACACAGATCGCGGGCCGGTGCTGCGCATCGCGTCCTGGATGGCAGAGGTCATAGCGACACTGGGCGGGATGGGGCAGACGCTCACGGCCCTTGCCGCGTCCGGCATCGGCGAAGTGCGGCTGCAGGGCGCCGGCGCTTCCTCGACCATGCCGCAGAAACAGAACCCGGTGGCCCCTTCTGCTCTGGCTGCCCTCGCGCATCAGGTTTCGGGCCTGCAGGCAGCACTGCATGCATCGGCGCAACACCAGCACCAGCGCGATGGTGCCGCCTGGTTTACCGAATGGGCGGTCCTGCCTCAGATTGCGCTGAGCACTGCTGCCGGTCTGCAGATTGCGAAACAGTTGCTCGGCACCCTCTCACCCGATGAACAAGCCATGCGCGAGAGCATTTCCGCCGGGGGGGACATGGTCTTTGCCGAGGCACTGAGCTTTGCGCTGGCCCGCGATATGCCGCGACCGGAGGCCCAGGCCGCCACGAAAAAGCTGGTACAGGACGCGCTGCACTCCGGCAGCAGCCTCAGCGCGGTTGCGCGCGCCGCCCATCCCGACCTGCCTCGCGGGCTCTTTGACGCAGAGGCCCGCATGGGCGAGGCACCGGATGCCGCACGTGCTTTTGTTGCCAGGGTGCGGGCGCTCTGAACGGATGCAGCCTTCTGTCGTTTTCATCCTGATCACGGTGATGATCGACGCGATGGGCATCGGGCTGATCATACCGGTCATGCCCGACCTGATCCAGGAGGTGCAGGGCAGCAATCTGGCGAGTGCAGCACTCTGGGGCGGCGTGCTCTCCACCACCTTTGCCGTGATGCAGTTCCTGTTCGGGCCGGTGATCGGCGGGCTCTCGGACCGTTTCGGGCGCCGCCCCGTTCTGCTGATTTCGCTGGCTGTCATGGCGCTCGATTATCTCGTGATGGCAGTCGCCGGCAGTATATGGCTGCTGCTTGCCGGCCGCGTTGTCGGCGGCATTACCGCCGCTACCCAGTCAACTGCAAATGCCTATATGGCCGATATCTCCGCACCTGAAAAGCGCGCTGCCAACTTCGGACTGGTGGGCGCGGCCTTTGGTCTGGGGTTTGTCCTTGGCCCGCTCATGGGCGGCCTGCTGGCGGGCTTTGGCACCCGTGCGCCGTTCTACGCGGCAGCAGCACTTGCCGCTCTCAACGGTGTCTTCGGCTATTTCGTGTTGAAAGAGACCGTCACAGATGCGATCCGCCGCCCCTTCAGCAGGGCGCGCGCCAATCCGATGGGCAGTCTGCGACAGCTGCGCCAGCTACCGGGTCTGGGTCGGCTGCTGATGGTCTTTTTTATCTACCAGGTGGCCTTCATGGTTTATCCGGCGATCTGGTCCTTTTTCGGCAAAGCGCGTTTCGGGTGGGATCCGGCGATGATCGGGCTCAGCCTTGCGCTTTTCGGGATCATGATGGCGGTGGTTCAGGGCGGTCTCATCCGCCCGGTACTGCGCCTGCTGGGCGAGCGCGGCACAGTGGTTTATGGCCATGTGTTTGACATCGCGGCCTTTCTGGCGCTGGCATTTGTCACCAGCAGCACGCTGGCGCTGATCCTGACACCGCTGGCAGCCCTCGCGGCAGTGATCACGCCGGCGCTGCAGGGAATCATGTCGCGGGCGGTCAGCGCGGATGCCCAGGGCGAGTTGCAGGGCGCGCTGACCTCTTTGTCGGCACTTGCAATGATCCTGTCGCCAATGGTTATGACCGGTACGTTCGCCTGGTTCACCAATGCTGACGCCCCGCTGTGGATGCCCGGTGCACCCTTTGTGTTATCTGCTCTGCTGATGGTCGCAGGGCTTGGCGTGTTTCTCTCCGGGCCAAAGGTGCAGACGCAAAACCGGTAACGCGACACTGGCTGTCGTCTTCGGGCTTGCACCGGGCGCGGTGCGCCGTCAGGCTGGTCGGAATTCAACCCGGACCCACCCGATCAGGAAAGACCCGTCCCCCATGCAGACCATCAAAGCGGCCGTTTGTCACAAATTCGGTGACCCGTTAAGCATAGAAGATATCCTGTTGCGCGCACCAGGTACAGGAGAGGTCGAGGTGACCCTCGAGGCCGTCGCGATCTGCCATTCCGACATTTCTTTTGCCGAAGGGGCCTGGGGCGGATCGTTGCCCGCCGTCTATGGTCATGAGGCCGCAGGCGTCGTGACGGCCACCGGACCGGGCGTCGGCAGTGTCACCGAAGGCGACAGCGTGGTCGTCACGCTGATCCGTGCCTGCGGGTGCTGCGGCAACTGCGCCTCAGGGCGCCCCACGCTCTGCGAGACCCCCTATGACGGCGACCACGGGCCCATCACCACCGCCGACGGTGGCAAGCTGCACCAGGCGATGGCGACGGGCGGCTTTGCCGAGAAAGTCGTCGTGGATCAGAACCAGGTCGTGCGCATCAGCGCGGACATCCCCAAAGACGCAGCCAGCCTGATTGCCTGCGGCGTGATCACCGGTGTCGGCGCCGTGGTCAATGCGGCAGGGCTGCGAGCGGGTCAGGATGTGGTTGTGATCGGCGCAGGCGGCGTCGGGCTCAATGCCATCCAGGGCGCGCGTATGTCCGGCGCCCGTCGCATGGTGGCGGTGGATATGAGCGAGGAAAAGCTCGCCATGGCCCGCGATTTCGGCGCAACCCACGGCGATCTGGCGACCGCTCCGAAACCCTGGCGACTTGCGCAGGAGGCTCTTGGCGGGCGCGGTGCCG
>CBDUCB010000076.1:0-14191 GCA_965365545.1 uncultured Roseobacter sp.
CTCTGCTCGGAAGCCGCGAGCCAGTCACCCATGCGCGGATCCGTGCGGCGGGCGGCAATACCGCCTTCGAGTGCTGCCATTTCCGCGCCCCGTTGTGGTGCGGCTCCGCGCGGCATCATCGTTTCCTGGTCCCATTCCAGACGCCCGGAAATCGCGGCCAGGGCTTCGGTCTCGCGGACGAAATCCATCAGCGCGTCATATTCAGCGGTCATGCGGTTTTGCCTCGCAGAGATGTTGCAACAGGATAACCGCTCAGGAAGCGGGCGCGCAGGATCAGCACCCAGACGAGCACTGCCAGCAGCTGGTGAAAAATTGCGATGCCCGCCGGCGCGCCGTAAAGAACGGTCACGATGCCCAGGACGACCTGCAGGCTCATCGCGGCCATCACCGCGTTGAACGCAAAGCGTGTATCCGCGTGCGACGAGCGACGCCCGCGCAGCCAGACGACGACGGCAAAGGCTGCCAGAAGATACCCGGTGACCCGGTGGATGAACTGTACCAGACCGGGGCTTTCGAAAAAATTGCGCCATAGAGGCTCCAACGCAAAGGCGCTGGCAGGAAAGACCTGACCGCCCATCAGGGGCCAGTCGGTATAGCTGCGGCCTGCGTCAATGCCTGCGACCAGCGCGCCGATGAGGATCTGCAGAAAGGTGAAATGTAAAAGCCCCGTCGACAGGCCCCATTGCTTTGCCTCACGTGCGCGTCGCGCCTGCAAAAGATCGCCTGGCTTGCGGCCAAGCTGCAGCACGTACCATGTGATAACCCCGAGGATGACAAAGGCCAGACCGAGGTGCGTGGCCAGCCGGTAACTGGCGACATCCACCATGCCCTCGCCCTGGGTGACGCCGGAGGCAACCATCCACCAGCCGATCGCGCCCTGCGCGCCGCCAAGTGCACCGAGTAAAAAAAGTTTTGGTGTCCAGCCCGGCGGGATTTGCCGGCGAACGGCAAACCAGGCAAATCCCGCGGCCCAGACCAGACCGATCACCCGCCCGAGCTGACGGTGACCCCATTCCCACCAGTAGATGACTTTGAAATCGGCCAGTTCCATCCACTGGTTCTGGATGCGGAATTCATCGATCTCCTGATATCTGGCAAACTCGCTTTCCCAGTCGGACTGGCTCAGGGGCGGCAGCGCGCCGGTCAGGGGCCTCCATTCGGTGATGCTAAGCCCGCTGTCGGTGAGCCGTGTCAGACCGCCCACGGCGATCATCACGATCACCAGCGCAAAGAGCACCATCAGCCAGGCGCGGATGGCTGACCGTCCGCCGCGCTGGCCGCGATCAATCAACCCCGGCTGCGCCTGCGGTCGGGCCGCGTCGCCCGTGCCCACTTCCTCAAAGATGCTGCGCTTTTTGCTCATCTCTCGCCGTCCTGAAAATGCGTTGCCCGATACCTATGCCGACCTGCCGGTGAGGTCCAGCGCGTCTATCCGTCGCGCGTGCGGTCGCGCAGCAGCTGTCGCAGCACGCCGTGCAGCATCTGGACATCAGCGCGGGTCAGCGGCATCCGGCTCCACATGTTGCGCAGATTGACCCGCATCGAGCGCGATTTGTGCTCGGGAAAGAAAAAGCCGGCGGCATCAAGACGCTCTTCATAATGACCGGCCAGACGTTCAATTTCGATGACCGGGGCGGGGGATGTACCGGCCAGACCAGCCTGCTCATGAGCGACGCTGCCCGAGGCGCGCATCCATTCATATCCCGTCAGCAGCACGCATTGCGCCAGATTAAGCGATGGAAAATCCGGATTGACGGGCACCGAAATGATCGCGTTGGCCCGCGCGATATCATCATTTTCAAGCCCTGCACGTTCCGGCCCGAAAAGCACGGCGACACGGCCGCCCGCTGCGATTTTCTCTGCGGCCAGCGCCATCGCGGCTTCGGGGCTGAAAACCGGTTTGGTCAGATCGCGCGTGCGCGCCGTGGTGGCGAAAACATAAGAGCAGTCGCCGATGCTTTCCGCCAGATCATCGCCAAGAAGCGCGTTGTCGAGCACCCTGCCCGCACCACTGGCCATTGCCACCGCAGGCTGGCTGGGCCAGCCATCGCGCGGGGCCACGACGCGCATATGCTCCAGGCCGAAGTTCAGCATCGCGCGCGCGGCGGCACCGATGTTCTCGCCCATCTGCGGGCGCACCAGCACAAAGGCAGGGGTGGCGGAAAGGTCACGATCAGGCTGTTCAGACATGCGCGCCTCATATGCCGCCGGCGGCTGCGCTGCAATGTCCGGCGGCTCTTTTCGCAGAAAATTCACGGCCCGTGGCGCATAATGATTTTCCTTTTGTGCGCCTTGCGGCTACTGATCAGCCCGGAAGACGCGAAGGACTGCCCCATGGATACGCCCGAGACACCGCAGATTTATCTGATCACCCCGCCGGAATTTGAGCTGAGCACCTTTCCCGATCTTCTCGCGCGCATCCTCGACACCCATAAAGTGGCCTGTGTGCGCCTTGATCTCGCCTCACGCGACGAAGACCGTCTGTCCCGCGCCGCCGATGTGCTGCGCGAGGTAACCCATGCCCGCGACATCGCTCTGGTGATGGCGGAGCATACCATGCTGGCAGACCGTCTGGGCCTTGACGGTGTGCATCTGACCGATGCGGCGCGCTCGGTGCGCGACACGCGCAAAGCGCTTGGTGATGATGCCATCGTCGGTGCTTACTGCGGGCAGTCGCGGCACGACGGCATGGCCGCAGGCGAGGCCGGGGCCGATTACATCAGCTTCGGTCCGGTGCAGGCAAGTGCGCTGGGGGATGGCAGTTTCGTTGACCCTGAGCTTTTTGAGTGGTGGTCCGAAGTGATCGAGGTCCCTGTCGTGGCCGAAGGCGCACTTGATGAAACCACGGTCGCACGGCTTGCGCCCTATTCGGATTTTTTCGGCATCGGTGAAGAGATCTGGAGAACCGATGACCCTGATGCAGCACTCGGTGCGCTGATCGGGGCCATGGGCTGACGCGCTGGCTCAGAAAAAGACCCGCTCTATTGTCCACCAGGCGCCGATGGCCGCAATCATCAGCGACGCCGGCACCGATACAGACCGGAACATCACCGGATAGGTCGTGGCGGCGGCTTCTGCCGGATCAAGATCCATCCGGCGGGCCAGCCGCACGGAGATGAACAGCAACAGCGCCGCCAGCGCAATTACGGTCAGTTGTCCCAGTTCCACGCCCACATTAAAGCCGATGAGTGCCGGGATGAACTGATCCTCCGGCAGGCCGAATTCCGCGAGCACGGATGCGAAACCAAGCCCGTGCAGCAGACCAAAGCCAAAAATCACCGCAGGTCGCCACCGGCTCAGTCCTTTGTGAAAGACATTCTCCATCGCGACATACACAATCGAGGCAGCGATCAGCGGCTCGACAATACTGCCGGGAATATTCACAAGGCCGAGCGCGCCGAGCGCCAGTGTCACTGTGTGGGCGAGCGTAAAGGCAGTCACCTGAAAAAGAAGCGGGCGCCAGCGGGTACTGAGGAAAAAGAGGCCCAGCACAAAGAGGATGTGATCGAGACCTTTGGGCAGTATGTGATCAAAGCCGACCGGGATATAGCTGAGAAACGCGCCGCTGGCATCCTGTGCGTCGCCGCCGGCCAGATTTACCGCGATACTGCTCTCGCCGCCCGCCAGATATCCGGTGTAAGGTGCGTCGACACCCTGCTGGCGCAGCACCATCGCACCGCCACCATCGGGCCAGTTGACGGTCACTGTGGTTGCGGCGGGGTCCATCGGGGCCGCGAGGGTCAGGATCGAGATACGCGCAAGTTCGGGATCGACGCCTTCGGGAATTTCTACAGTGTCGACAGCGAAGGTCAGCGGACGGTCCGTTTCAGCCAGCGGCACCGCGTTCCACGCGGCCACCAGATCGGGAAGCCTGTCACGCAGGGCCTCCGCGCTCAGGGCGCGCAGGCTGTCGTAATCGGCACCCTCCTCGACCTCATCTGTATCGGCCACCGCATCCAGATCAATGCCGGACAGAAAAGCCTCGATGTTCACGCGCATCGACAGAGTAAGCGTCTCAGCATCACTGCGTTCCATGTCTACGATGGTCGGCACAAGCTCATGCGCCACCGCAGATCCAGAAGATGCCACAAGAGCGTGAGTTGACAAAAGACCCAGAAAGGCCAGCTTGAGCAGAAGGATGCGAAGGGTATTTGCCATGATGATAAAACGTCTTTTCCTGTTGATCGCGCTGGTTCCGGGATTTCCCGCACTTGCACATGAATTCTGGATCGAACCGCAGCAATATCAAGTGCAAAGCGGCAATGAACTGGTTGCTGACCTTAAAAACGGTGAAAACTTCGAAGGAGTTTCACTGGGGTGGTTTGAAAACAACTTTTCCCGCTTCGAAATCGTGTCCGGCGATGAGGTCATTCCGGTGCCGGGCCGGGCCGGTGATTTTCCCGCCCTGGCGGTCGCCGCACCGGGAGAGGGTCTGGTGATCATTCTGCATGAAACCACGCCGGCCAGCCTGAAGTACAATGAATGGCAGAAGTTTCTTAACTTTGCCGGGCATAAAGGTTTTGATTCAGCGGAAGCGCGGCATATCGAAAACGGCTGGCCGCAGGAGGGTTTCCGCGAAAGCTATACCCGTCATGCCAAGGCGCTGGTCGCTGTCGGTGATGGTGCGGGCAGTGACCGCGCGTTTGGTCTTGAGACCGAAATCGTGGCGCTTGCGAACCCCTATACCGCCGGCTTTGACGGGCGGATGCCGGTGCGGGTGCTTTATCAGGGCGCACCGCGCACCGGTGCCCAGGTCGAAGTGTTTGACCGCGCGCCGGATGGCTCGGTGACCGTCAGTCTTACACAGACGGATGATGCCGGTGAGGCAGAGATCGCCGTGACGCCGGGCCATGATTACCTCTTTGATGCGGTGGTACTGCGCGAAAGCCCGAAAGCAGGCACAGCCGAAAACGCACCGGTCTGGGAAACACTCTGGGCCGCCCTTACATTTTCGGTCCCGCAGTAAAGCCGCCTATGCGGGCTTGATCAGCACAGCGATCAGGGCCACAAGGCCGGTATGAAAGATACCCCTGACATACTGTGCATCGGTTCGGTGCTCTGGGACGTGATCGGCCGCTCTGCCAGTGTGATGCGGCAGGGCTCGGATGTACCGGGCCGGATCACCCGCCTGCCCGGCGGCGTGGCGCTGAACATTGCCGTGACCCTGACCCGTTTCGGGCTGACCCCTGCGCTGCTGACGGCCATTGGTCGTGATGCCGAAGGCGACGAGTTGATCGCCGCCTGTGCCGCGCGCGGCATGATCACCGATTGTGTGTACCGCTCGGATGATCTGCCCACGGATGTCTATATGGCCGTTGAAGGCGCTAACGGGCTGATTGCGGCCATTGCCGATGCGCATTCGCTGGAGGCTGCAGGGGACAAAATCCTCAGACCGCTCTCGGATGGCCGTCTCGCGCGCGCAGGATCACCATGGCACGGACCGGTGGCGCTGGATGGAAATCTGACGCTGGCCCTGTTGTCGGAAATGGCCCGCAGCCCGCTGCTGGCGGAGGCGGATCTGCGGGTTGCTCCGGCCTCTCCCGGCAAGGCGGAGCGGCTGCTGCCTTTTGTGCAGAGCGGGCGCGGCACTCTCTATGTCAATCTCGAGGAGGCGGGACTTTTGTGTCAGACCCGTTTTACCGGATCGCGTGATGCCGCAGCGGAGTTGCTTGCGCGCGGGGCCAGCCGGGTGCTGGTCACCGATGGCGGATCGGATGCGACCGAGGGACGTCCGGACGGGTCCCTCACCCGCACCCCGCCGCAGGTCCTGATCACACGCGTGACAGGCGCGGGCGACACCTTTATGGCGGCGCATATCGCCGCCGAACGGGAGGGCGCCGCGCCCGAAAATGCCCTCGAAATGGCGCTTGATGCCGCCGCAAGTTATGTCTCCGGAGAAACAGCCCTATGACCTCCCTTCCTCTGATCCGCAGCGCGGAAGTGGCCGCAGCCCTGGCCTCTGGCAAGGCCGTTGTAGCTCTCGAAAGCACGATCATTACCCACGGCATGCCCTGGCCGCAGAATTTCGAGGTGGCCCGCCAGGTCGAGGATGACATCCGCGCCGGGGGGGCAACGCCCGCGACCATCGCGGTGCTGGACGGTACCCTTTGTATCGGGCTTGAACCAGAACAGCTTGAGACCCTCGCGCAGGCGCGCGGAGTTGCAAAGCTGTCGCGGGCCGATCTTGCTGCCTGCATGGCGACGGGCGGCACCGGGGCCACCACCGTTGCGGCCACAATGATTGCCGCACACCTTGCAGGCATTGACGTATTTGCCACGGGCGGGATCGGTGGCGTGCACCGGGGAGCCGAAGACAGCTTTGATATCTCCGCTGATCTGATGGAACTGGCACAGACGCCGGTGAGTGTGGTTGCGGCGGGGGCCAAGGCGATCCTCGATGTCGATAAAACGCTCGAAGTGCTCGAAACCCAGGACGTGACGGTCATTGCCGTAGGCCAGGACAGTTTCCCGGCCTTCTGGAGTGCCGGGTCTGCACTGCGCGCGCCCCTGCGCATGGATACAGCCGAAGAGATAGCAACGGCACATCACATGCGGTCTCTGCTCGGGCTGCCGGGCGGGCAGCTTATTGCCAACCCGATCCCGGCCGCTGATGAAATCCCCTCTGCCGAGCTCGCGCCGGTCATTGCCCGCGCTCAGGCGGATGCGCGCGCGCACGATATCCGTGGTAAGGCGGTGACCCCTTATCTGTTGCAGCGCATCTATGAGCTGACCGACGGGCGTTCGCTCACAGCCAATATCGCCCTGGTGCGCAACAATGCCCGGCTGGCGGCGCAGATTGCCCGCGCACTGTGCACACTGCGCGCGCCCGGCTGAAGCATGACGCTGCAGAGCGGCCCGGCCATTGTAGCTGCGGCGTAAAACACTTAACTGTGGTCTCAACGAGAGTACCGGACGTTTCATGAACACACCCTTTGATCCCGAGCCCCCCAGCACCCGACGCAGTCTGCTGGCAAGATCGCGCGCCAACTTTCTGACCGGCCTGGTGGTGATCGCGCCCGTGGGACTGACGATCTGGCTGATCTGGTCCGTGGTGGGGTGGATCGACGGCTTTGTGCTGCCGCTGGTGCCGCGTTCTTATCAGCCCGACCGCCTGATCCAGGACCTGCTGGGGCTCGATCCGTCGGTGCAGATTAACGTGCGCGGCATCGGTGTCGTGATCTTTCTGCTCTTTACCGTTCTGGTGGGCTGGATGGCCAAGGGCATCATCGGCCGCTCGATGATCCGGTTTGCCGAAAGCCTTGTTGAACGCACGCCGGTGGTGCGGACGATTTATTCCGGCATCAAACAAATTTCAGAGACAGTCTTCGCCCAGTCGGAACGCTCTTTTGAGCGCGCCTGTGTGATCGAATATCCGCGCAAGGGCATCTGGGCCATCGGGTTCATCTCGACTAATACAAAGGGCGAAATCGCAAGGCGCGGCAACGACGGGCGCGCCATGCTCAGCATCTTCCTGCCCACCACGCCGAACCCCACATCCGGTTTTCTGCTCTTTGTGCCGGAGGAAGACGTAACCGAGCTTGAAATGACGGTTGAGGATGCGGCCAAGCTGGTGATTTCGGCAGGGCTTGTCTATCCCAACGGCAAAAATCCGGACCGCCCGCCTGACAGGCTCTGATCAGCCGAACATGCCGCGCAGGTCTGCGGTGCTGCACTTATTGATGTCTTTCTTGTGGGCTTGCAGAAAATCATCCGCCGCCCGTTGTCCGGCCTCTTTCAGGCGCGACAGCGTAAAGGGGGTGGGCACCATCTTGGTTGCCACAGAAAGCTCATTCATCAGCGCGTCGTCCGCAATCATATGTACGTAAACACGGCTCATCTGTTCCGTGCTCATTTTCCCGGTATCCAGCAGGCGCTGCACAAAATCAATTGCCCTGAGTTCGCGCAGCAGGGATGAATTAAAGCTGATTTCGTTAATCCGGTTCTGAATGGCCTGGGCCGAGCGGGGTATATCCACCCGTTCCAGCGGATTGATGTTGATCACCAGGATGTCGTCCGGCAGTCCCGGGCTGAACAGCGGAAAGAGTGCCGGATTGCCGGTGTATCCCCCGTCCCAGAAAGCCTCGATCTGTCCGGTTTCGGCGTCTTCAAGTTCGACCGCCTGAAAGAGCGTCGGCAGGCAGGCGGAGGCCAGAATAGCATCGGTGCTGATTTCGCTGTCCTTGAAGACCCGGACTTTGCCGTTACGGACGCGCGTTGCACAGACGAAAAGACAGGGCACGACGGCGTTTTCTTCGTGGATCAGGTCAAAATCGAACTGCTCCACCACCGCGCGCAGCGGATTGGTATAAAACGGTCCGTAATCATAAGGTGAGACGACCCGGCTCAGGGCTTCAGCGGTCATCACGGGCCAGGAATACTCAAGAGCCGAGGAAAAATCCGAGAGCGAGAGCGGCGTCATCCATTCGGGTATCCGCAGATCAGGGCGCGCACCCACCTCGCCCCAGAGCCAGTCAAGCCGGTCGCGGGCCCCCTGTCGTCCGCCCTCTATCATACCCGCTTTGAAGGCGGCACCGTTCAGAGCCCCCGCGCTGGTGCCGGAAATAGCTGCAATCTCGATGTCGTCTTCACAGAGGATCCGGTCAAGCACACCCCAGGTAAACGCGCCATGTGCGCCGCCGCCCTGTAGGGCCAGATTGATCCGCTTTGCCGCCATCTCTGTCCCTTTCAGCCCGCACGCGGGACCCGCATCTGTGGTCCCGCGATGTTGCCCGTCATTCGTTAAAGCGCTGTCCAGCCGCCGTCGACACTGATGGTGGTCCCGGTGATCTGCGCGGCCGCGTCCGAGCACAGAAACACGGTCGTGCCGCCCAGTTGTTCGACCGTGGCAAATTCCTTGCTGGGCTGGCGCTCGAGGATGACCTTTTTCTTCACCTCGTCTTCGGACATGTCGTATTTCTTTGCCGTATCGGGGATCTGCGACTCTACCAGCGGTGTCAGCACATACCCCGGGCAGATCGCGTTTGCGGTGATCTGTTCCTGTGCAGTCTCCAGCGCCACGGTTTTCGTCATGCCCACGACACCGTGTTTGGCGGCGATATAGGCGGCCTTATAGGGTGATGCGGTCAGACCATGGGCGGAGGCGATGTTGATCACCCGGCCCCAGCCCGCCGCGCGCATCACGGGCAGCGCCGCAGCAGTGGTATGGAACGCCGAATTCATATTGATTGCGATGATTGCGTCCCATTTCTCTACGGGGAACTCGTCGATCGGGGCCACGTGCTGGATGCCCGCATTATTGACAAGAATATCGCAGGCGCCGGCTTTGGCGATCAGATCCCGGCATTGCTCGCCTTTGGACATATCGGCCTGAATATAGCGCGCCGTGACGCCCGTCGCCTCAGCGATCTCGCGGGCGAGTGCATGGTCTTCGTCATTGTCGGTGAAGGAATTCAGAACCACATCAGCGCCGGCGCGGGCCAGCTCCCATGCAATCCCCAGACCAATGCCGGAGTTTGATCCGGTGATGACCGCTGTTTTTCCGGTCAGTGATACGCTGAATGCCATAGTCTGATCCTCACTTTGCCTGCTCTTGCTGCGCTGCATCATGGCGTGCTGCACATGCAAAGGAAATGTGTAATCTGCCGCAGGTCGCGGGAAAGTGCCCAGCACCCCACCCCCGATACGCCAAAAAAAAACGCCTGCACAAGGCAGGCGTTAAGTTATTGAGGCAGGTTTCATACAGGCAAGAAACCTATCGAGCAGTGACCTCTTTATAAGCAAAAGCGCGCCGCAGTCCAAGCTAAAAGTTTGATAAGACGCAAATTCACGGATACCTTATGGGTAATGAAAATAAGGGCAGCAGGGGATTGTCTCCAAAATGAACACGGTATTTTTCCGCGCAGCCAGGCGGATTTTAGCCGCATTCGCGCTGATTCTCTTTTCAACTTATGCGGTCGCGGAGCCTCAGCACGGTGTATCTATGTACGGAGCGCCCGCTCTGCCACCGGATTTTGTGTCTCTGCCCTATGTGCGCGCTGATGCACCGAAAGGCGGAAGCATCACACTTGGCAACACCGGCGGCTTCGACAGTCTGAACCCGTTCGTGCGCAAAGGGACCTCTCCCTGGCAGCTGCCTTTTTTCACCCACGAGGCGCTGATGGGGCGGTCCTGGGACGAACCTTTCACACTTTACGGGCTTCTGGCCGAATCGGTTGAGATGCCGGAAGACCGCTCATGGGTCGAATTCACCCTGCATCCGGATGCGGCCTTTTCCGACGGATCGCCGGTGACGGTGGCGGACGTCATCTTTTCCTACGAGCTGCTCGCGGAAGAAGGACACCCCCGGTATCTGGGGCTGGCCGGTCAGATTGCCTCGATCGAGGAGACCGGTCCGCGCCGTGTGAAGATCTCTTTCAGCACCGACAACCGGGAACTGGCGCTTCTTGCAGGCATGCGTCCCATTCTCAGCAGGGCGCAGTGGGTGGACCGCGATTTTGCGAATGCGCCGCTGGAAGATGTGCCTCTGGGCTCAGGTCCCTATGTCGTCAGCAGCTTTGAGGCGGGCCGTCAGGTGGTCCTGAGCCGCAACCCCGATTACTGGGGCGCGGATATTCCTTTCCGGCGCGGCACACATAACTTCGATGAGATCAGGATCGATTTTTACGGCGATGCCTCGGTTCTTTTCGAGGCCTTCAAGGCTGGCGAAATATCGGCCGTGCGCGAATTCAATGCTGAGAAATGGGCGCGACAGTACAATTTCCCGGCTGTCGAACGCGGTGATGTTATCAAATCGGAAATCCCGCACCAGAAACCCTCCGGCATGACCGGCTTTGTGATGAACAGCCGGCGCGCACCGTTTGACGACTGGCGCGTACGTGAAGCGATGATTCAGGCGTTCAATTTTGAATTCATCAACGACACGCTCACCGGGGGCGCGCAGCCGCGCATCACCTCTTATTTCTCAAACTCCGTACTGGCGATGGAGCCCGGGCCGGTCACCGGCCGGGTCGCGGATCTGCTCACCCCGTTTCGCGCAGATCTGCCCCCCGATACACTCGAAGGCTATGCTCTGCCCGTCAGCGACGGCAGCGCGCGCAACAGGCGCGGCATCCGGCGGGCCATGGCGCTGCTGGAAGAGGCCGGCTGGACCGCGCCAGACGGTGTGATGCAGAACACCGACGGCACGCCGCTCGCCTTTACCCTGCTGATCGCGCAGAACAGCAGCGAAGACCGTGCGGTGGCTGATCTTTATAAATCCGCGCTGGAAAGGCTCGGCATCGAGATGACCATCGAGAGCACCGACAGCGCGCAGTTTGTGGCCCGTGCCAATGCCTTTGATTTCGAGATGACCACCTTCCGGCGGGCGCTGTCGCTCTCGCCGGGCAATGAGCAGCGGTTTTACTGGGGGTCTGAGGCCGCAGACCAGCAGGGATCCCGCAACCTGATGGGCGTGGCGTCCCCGGTGGTGGATGCGCTGATTGATACGATGCTGTCCGCGAGAGGCGAGGATGAGTTCCGCTCGGCGGTGCGCGCGCTCGACCGGGTGCTGACGGCGGGTCGTTATGTCATTCCGTTCTGGCAGTATACCACTGGGCAGATCGCACATATCAGCGAAATGAAATACCCTGACCGGCTGCCGCTTTATGGTGACGGGCCGAATTTCATGCCCGAAGTCTGGTGGTATGCGGAAGACTGAGCGGAGCAGCGAGGTCATCCGGGGGATCATCTCTTTTTTGCGTATGACCGGATACCACGGCTTTGCAGATCCCGGCATAGAGCCGGATCACACCAGCCGGTACAGAGAGAAACTCATGCCTACCGTGGCAAGAGCGCCAGCAGGTCCGCTGAATTTTCCGCGGGAGTACAGGTATCGTCCGGTGCAGCTTCTTTTTTTAATCAGTGCATTGACCGGAAGTTTGTATTCAAACACAGCCCGGTACCGGGGCGTTTTCTTCCGTGTCCGGGGCGGGCAAAACCTCCGCTGATCTCTCCGGGCTGAAGTGCGGTGAAAAGCTGATCCCCCGGGATATCAGAACCGGAGGCCGCGGGGGTGCAAGACGCCACACGCGGGTGGCATCTGTCCGATCGCGCTCCTGTTCCGCGTCGTTTGTACAGGCCCCGCCTGCACGTCCACCTGTTCCCGCGTCCGGATGCGCGCCTTGTGCAGCCTGTGCGCCTGTGCGCCCGGATCCTTCGGCATGGTCGCTGCGTCGCCGCAGCCTATAGCGGCAAAACAGATCAGTTGCACGGGGTCGCTGCCAGTCGTGTCCGCCCGGCAGCAGCATCTGCATAACCTTGCAAGGATGTGCCCGCGCCGCTAGCACGGGGTCATGTTGTCAGTCTTCAATGAGGGCACGCCGCCCCCCGTTCCCGCATCGTTCAATATGGCGGCTTACGTCCTGGCCGCAGGGGCCCGGACACCTGGAAAAACGGCGCTTGAGGTCCTCGGAGAGGCTGACACGGATCAATGGACGTATGAGCGGCTGATTTCGGCCGTACGGGGCACAGGTACCGGATTGCTGCGTCTCGGGATGGTGCCGGGCGACCGGGTCCTGTTGCGGCTCGGCAATACGGTGGATTTTCCGGTGGCATACCTCGGGGCGCTGGCGGCCGGTCTGGTGCCGGTGCCGACATCCGCCGCCCTCACAGAACCCGAGGTCGCGCATTGCATCGCCGTGACGAAACCGCGGGCGATCCTCTGTGCACCGGATGTGGCCTGCCCGCCTGTGAAGGAACGCACCGGCCTTGCGGCGCTGCGCTCTTTCCGGGATCTGCCGCCTGTCGCCTGGCACAGGGGTGATGCGCATCGTCCGGGTTATATTGTCTTTACGTCCGGTACGTCCGGCGTGCCCCGCGCCGTCGCGCACGCGCATCGCGCCATTCTCGGACGGCGCATGATGTTTGACGGTTGGTACGGTCTGACCCCGCAGGACCGGATGCTGCATGCGGGCGCTTTCAACTGGACCTATACGCTCGGGACCGGACTGATGGACCCCTGGACGCTCGGGGCCACGGCCCTGATTGCAGCGCCAGGGACAACCGCGCGCGCCCTGCCCGGTCTGATTGCGCGCCACAGTGCCAGTCTGTTCGCTGCCGCCCCCGGGGTTTTCCGGCAGATGCTGCAGACCGGTCCGGCCATCGCCGCACCTTCTCTGCGTCACGGTCTCAGTGCCGGCGAAAAGCTGCCCGCCCGCACTGCGCGCGCCTGGGAAGATGCCACCGGTACGCCGCTGCTTGAAGCCTATGGCATGTCGGAATGCTCAACGTTCATTTCGGCGGCCCCCGCGCGGCAAGTGCGTGACGGGGCGCTGGGATATCCGCAGCCGGGTCGCCGCATCGCTGTTCTCGGGCCGGAGGGTCCGGTCCCCCGGGGCGCGGAAGGCACCATCGCGGTGCACCAGAGCGATCCGGGGCTGATGCTGGGCTATTACGGGGCCCCGGAGGCGACAGCCGCGCGCATGCAGGGTGAGTGGTTTCTGACCGGAGATCAGGGACTCATGCAGCACGACGGGCAGATTTTTTACCTTGGCCGGAATGACGATATGATGAATGCTGGCGGCTACCGCGTGTCACCGGTCGAGGTAGAGGATGTACTCTCGGGCTGCCCAGGGGTGCGCAGCGTCGCGGTGACGGATGTTGAGATCAAAGACGACACCCGGGTCATTGCCGCCTTTTACACAGCGGACGCACCACTGGACGAAAAGGGCCTGGAGGCTTATGTCAGCGAAAGACTGGCGCGATATAAACAACCGCGGCTTTACATCCATTTGCCGGAACTGCCCCTGGGCGCAAACGGCAAGATCCTGCGTCGCGCCCTGCGTGACCGAATGAAGGCCCCGAAATGACCGATACGATTAAGCTCGACATTATCTCTGATCCGATCTGCCCCTGGTGCTACATCGGCAAGGCGCATCTCGACAAGGCGCTGGCTGAGCACCCCGGGCATCCCTTTGTCATCGAGTGGCATCCGTTTCAGCTTAATCCGGAGATGCCCGCAGGCGGTATGGGCCGGCGCGAATATCTTGAAGGCAAGTTCGGCGGAAAAGAAGGTGCGGTACGCGCGTATGCGCCGGTGGTCGAACATGCGCAGGCCGCCGGACTGAACATTGATTTCGAGGCAATGCAGCGCACTCCCAACACCATTGATGCACACCGCCTGATCCACTGGGCCGGGATCGAAGGCCGGCAGACAGCGGCGGTCGCCGCCCTTTTCAAAGCGTACTTCAACGAA
>CBDUCB010000077.1:0-14150 GCA_965365545.1 uncultured Roseobacter sp.
TTCCGATCTCTCGTCGTCGTAGACCATCGCGTCCCACACCGTGCCGCCGCCCTGCGCCGGTCGGATAAGCCGGAGGCTGCCATAGAGGTGCTCGAACAGCTTTCGCGCAGCCACGGGTTGCTGGCAACCGTGCACTCCGCCCTTGGCGATATTTACCGCCAGCAGGACCAGTTCGATCAGGCTGTGCTCTCGTATGACCGCGCTGTAGAGATTGCCGATGAAACCGGTGCTTCAAGCTGGTTTCTGCATTATGCCCGCGCGATCTGTCACGAACGTCTGGGCAACTGGGAGCAGGCAGAAAGCGATTTCCGGGCGGCACTTGAGATTAATCCCGGCCAGCCTCAGGTGCTGAACTATCTCGGTTACTCACTTGTGGAGAAACAGATCAAACTGGACGAAGCGCTTGGCATGATCGAAGAAGCCGTCGCCGCAAGCCCGGACAGCGGCTATATCATCGACTCGCTTGGCTGGGCGCTGTACCGGCTTGGCCGCTATGAAGAAGCGGTGCCGCATATGGAACGCGCCGTCGAGCTTATGGCGGTGGACCCCGTCGTTAACGACCACCTCGGCGATGTGTACTGGGCCGTCGGACGCATCCGTGAGGCGGAGTTTCAATGGGCCCGGGCGCTGTCATTTGTCGGCCGCACTGACAGTTCTGACGACGCAGACCCCGACCGCATCCGACGCAAACTGGAGATTGGTCTTGACGCCGTGCTCGTTGAAGAAGGGGCGGAGCCTCTGAAGATCGCGCGCGACTGACGGGGCGGGGAGCCATGCACACCCGCCGGGCCGTCCGCGTTATCGCGCCGGCCAAGATCAACCTTGCACTGCATGTGACGGGGCAACGCGCCGACGGGTATCATCTGCTGGATTCTCTGGTTATGCTCTGCAGCCCGGCGGATACTCTGACCCTTCGTGAGGCCTCTGAGAGCCGTCTCGAGGTGACCGGGCCGATGGCCGGGGGTGTGCCATCAGGCCCCTCTAATCTGGTGCTGAAGGCTGCAGGTATCGCCGGGATCACAGCAAATATTTCGCTTGAAAAACAACTGCCTGCCGCAGCGGGGATCGGCGGTGGATCGTCGGATGCCGCGGCCTGTCTGCGTGGGCTCAGCCTGCTGTCCGGAGCGCCCGTGCCGGACCCGGCGGATCAGTTGGCTCTGGGTGCGGATGTGCCTGTGTGCCAGCACAACCAGCTGGTGCGCATGCAGGGCATCGGCGATGATCTGTCGCTTCTCGGGCCACCGCCGGACTGGCCGATGGTGCTCGTCAATCCGCGCGTGGCAGTACCTACGGCACGGGTTTTCTCTGGGCTCAGACAAAAGGAAAATGCGCCCATGCAGGGCGCATTTCCGATCACCGGCGACAACCGGACACGGATCGCCTGGCTCGCGGAGCAACGCAATGACCTTCAGCCACCTGCAATAGCAGCAGAACCTGTGATCAGTGACGTTCTGGAGGCGCTGAATGAGAGGCCGGGTACGCTGCTGGCGCGTATGTCAGGCTCCGGCGCGACGTGCTTTGCGATCTTCTCAGACCTCAGCACGCGCGATGCGGCCATCAGCCACCTGCGTGCCGAACACCCCGCATGGTGGGTGATGCCAGCAGACAGGATTGAGGCCGGATTTGAACCTGTAGTTTTACCGCAGGGCAGCTGATCAGCGAATGCGCTCGACCACGTAATCCGCCAGATCGGACAGCATTTCCCTGATGTCGTGATCGGGCAGGGGGGCCAGCGCCTCACGGGCCTTTGCGGCCCAGCGGCGTGCTTCCGACGCTGTATCGACCAGCGCGTTATGCCTTTGCAAAAGCGCGAGCGCATGATCCAGATCGCCGTCTTCCTGTTTGCCACGCTCGATTGTGCGCTGCCAGAACGCACGCTCTTCGGTGTCTGCGCGCGCCACCGCTTTGATCAGGGGCATCGTCAGCTTCCGCTCGCGGAAATCATCGCCTATGTTCTTGCCGGTTGCACCGGGATCACCCTGCATATCCAGCAGGTCGTCAACGATCTGAAACGCAATTCCGAGCGCATCGCCGTACTCATAGAGCGCGCGGACCTGAGCATCAGGTGCCCCGGCGATCACCCCGCCCACTTCAGTGGCCGCAGAAAAGAGCGCTGCCGTTTTGCCGCGTACCACCTGCAGATAGATCGCTTCGGTGGTCGCAAGATCCTGGCTTGCCGTGAGTTGCAGTACCTCTCCTTCTGCAATCGTGGCAGAAGCATTCGACAGAATATCCAGTACTCTCAAAGACCCTGTCTCCACCATAAGCTGGAAACTGCGTGAAAAGAGATAATCTCCGACCAGAACCGAAGACTTGTTATCCCACAACAGGTTAGCCGTCGGACGTCCGCGCCTCTGTCCGCTTTCGTCAACCACATCATCATGCAGCAGAGTGGCCGTGTGTATGAACTCGACGGTTGCTGCGAGATGGATGTGAAAAGGGCCTTCGTAGCCACACAGATGCGCCGCGGCCAGTGTCAGCATCGGGCGCAGCCGTTTGCCGCCCGCATCCACCAGATGCGCTGTAACCTCCGGGATGCGCGGGGCATGCTCCGATGCCATACGTGTACGGATCAGCGTGTTTACGGCCTCCATGTCGGATGCCAGCCATGCAGCCATCCGGTCATGAGGTTTTTGCGAATTTTCCGACTTCAGCATACTCTTGTCATCCGCAAGTCTCGACATCCCTGCCTGCATTGACGTACATCCCTGATATGAAGGAACTTTTGCGCAGCACCGACCCGACGATTATCGCCTTTGCGACGGCCCTTCTTCAGGGCGAAGATATAGACTGCTTCGAGCTGGACGTAAACATGAGCGTGCTCGAAGGAGGCATCGGAATTTTCCCGCGACGGCTGATGGTCCGCGAAGATGATCACATCGCCGCCGAGCGGGTGATGCGGGACAACGAAATTCCGCTTGGGCGATGACGGAAAAGCTCACACGCGACGCTTTTCTGGGCGGAAAGCTCCATCTTTTGCAGCCGGGGTCAGGATATCGCGCCGGTGTCGATCCCGTTTTGCTGGCGGCATCTGTGAAAGCCGTGGCTGGCCAGTCTGTGCTGGATCTGGGGTGCGGGGCGGGTGCTGCGGCACTGTGCCTCGGGGCGCGTGTACCAGGCCTGAAACTGGCGGGCATTGAGCTGCAACCGGAGTACGCGGATCTGGCCCGGCGCAACGGCGGGGACGCCTTTGAGGTCTTTACCGGCGATGTTGCCGACCTGCCGGCTGAACTCAGACAGCGCCAGTTTAACCACGTGATCGCCAACCCGCCCTATTTTGACCCGCGACGGCGTCGCGCCGCACGCGATGAGGGGCGTGAGACGGCCCTCGGGGAAAGCGTGCCGCTTGAAAAATGGGTGCGGGTGGCAGGCCGGCGTCTCGCTCCCAAAGGCTATGCGCATTTCATTCACCGTATCGAGCGGTTACCTCACATCCTCGGCGCACTCGATCACGATATGGGCAGCGTCGAGGTTCTGCCGCTCACTGCACGTGAAGGCCGCAGGCCGGAGCTTGCTATCCTGCGTGCACGCAAATCGGGACGGGGCGCTTTCGTGCTGCATGCGCCGCTGGTCCTGCACGAAGGAACCACGCATACAAAAGATGCAGACAGTTATGTGCCTGCGGTGCGTGCGGTGCTGCGCGATGGGGCGGCACTCACTTTCTGAGCAGAATTAAGCGTATGTTAAGGGTTCTCATGCCCATGCTGCGGTTGCGGCGTGACTTGTATCGCATGTTGTGATCAACTTGACGTCGTAAACGCTGACAAACAGGAGGACTGAATGAGCGTAACCGCACATGTCGATCAACTGAAAAAGAAGCATCAAACCCTCAGCCATGCCGTAGAAGAAGCGCAACGCGCCCCCGGTACTGACGATCTGGCAATCGCCAGCCTTAAAAAACAAAAACTGAAAATAAAAGAAGAAATCGCCCGTCTGACAAACTGACAGAACAACCGGGCGTGCGCGAAGAAACCGCGCCGCCCGACGTCCGGAACATCGTGCAAAAAGACCTTCAGACCAGTGTCAGCTCATCCGTGACATAGGCAGTTTTGCCGATTTCATTCAGCATCCACTCCCGGAAAGCTTTGACCTGAGGTCTGTCTTCCGTGCCTTTCGGGCAGAGGAAACGGAAACGTGCACCTGTCCGGATTGCCGTCCGGCAGGGCATAACCAGCCGCCCTTCGGCGATGTCCTTCACAACCAGCGCGCGACGCCCCAGGACGACGCCGACCCCGGCAAGTGCTGCATCGATCGCGTGATCCGCCTGGCTGAAACGCGGCCCGTGGTCTGGTTCATAATCTATGCCCATTGCCCGGAACCAGGCCGGCCAGTCGCAGGGCGGGTCCAGAAAACGGATTGAATCGTCAAAGATCAGGGGGGCTTTGGTGAGGCTCTGAGCATCGGGATACTGCCGGGCCATCTCAGGGGTCATAACAGGCGCAATCCACTCTTCCGCAAGCGGCAGGGAGTATAATCCCGGGTCATCACCGCGGCCGAACCGGATCGCCACGTCAATGCCATCGCGTGCAAAGTCCATAATCCGCAGGGACGCCGAAAACCGAAGTTCGACCTCCGGATGCAGCTGAGCAAATTCATACAGCCGCGGCGCCAGCCATTTCGCAGTGAAAGCGGGGCCTGCCGTGACCGTCAGCGTCTGTTCGTCCTGCAACCGCCGTGCGGCACGCCAGGCCGCACCAAGCGTGTTGAACCCATCCTCGGCACCGGGGGCCAGTGCAGCGCCGGCTTCTGTCAGCTCCACCGCCCGGTTCAGGCGACGAAAGAGCGGTGCACCCAGATGCTCTTCAAGCGACTTGATCTGAAAGCTCAGGGCCGCCGGGGTAACGGAGAGTTCCTCGGCCGCTTTGGCAAACGACATGTGCCGCGCGGCCGCATCAAAGGCGCGCAGGGCTGTGAGGGGAGGCAGGCGATCAGACATGACACTTAAATATAACTTAACTGATACAATGAAAAGTCTCGTTTGTCAGTTTGGTCTGCGATGAACATATTAGGATCAGTTCAGAAAGACTTGAAACACCCCGAAAGGAACAGAAAGTGATCGAAGCTACTACAAACCCGCTGGCCCGCACGGCAATGCAACGCGCACATGAGGAGCGTGCCCAGGCGATGCGCGATGCATGGCGCTGGCTTTTTCAGTCATCTTCCCGCTGATTGCTGCAGCAGTCTTACGGGATGAGAAAAGGCCGGCTCCGCGAGGACCCGGCCTTTTCTGTTAATTTGAGCAGGATCAGACGAAGAACTGCGCGCCGTTTGCAGAAATCGTCGAACCGTTGATGAAGCCCGCATCATCAGATGCCAGGAAGGCCACGCAGCGCGCGATTTCTTCAGGCTCACCCAGACGCCCGGCTGGAATCTGTGCGATAATCGATTCGCGGACTTTCTCCGGAACCGCCATGACCATATCCGTCGCGATATAGCCCGGGCAGATCGCGTTCGCGGTGATGCCGGCGCGTGCACCCTCCTGGGCCAGAGACTTTACGATCCCCAGATCGCCGGCTTTGGTTGCGGCATAGTTGACCTGAGCAAACTGACCCTTCTGACCGTTGATCGAACTGATCACGATAATGCGGCCGAATTTACGCTCGCGCATGCCGGGCCAGACCGGATGGATTGTGTTAAAAACACCTGTCAGGTTGGTGTCGATTACCTCTTTCCACTGATCGGGTGTCATTTTGTGGAACGGCGCGTCGCGGGTGATCCCGGCGTTGGCGACAACCACGTCAATCGGGCCGAGATCGGCTTCGACACTTTCAATGCCCGCTTTGCTGGAGTCGTAATCGGCCACGTCCCATTTATAGGTTTTGATACCTGTCTCATCAGTAAATTTTGCAGCGGCTTCGTCGTTCCCGGCATAGGTTGCGGCAACGGAATAGCCTGCGTCTTTGAGAGCTCTGGAAATGGCAGCGCCGATTCCGCGGCTGCCTCCGGTGACTAGTGCGACACGGGACATGTTGGGTACTCCTTATTTGTCTGGAAATCTTTGTGCGCATATCATCGGGATTCGCGCAACATTATTACGTGGATAATATCATCTGACAGGCTGTTCCGGTGCAGCGATACCAAATGGCACCGCTGCACCGGTTCAGTATCAGGGCCGTTCGAGGCACATGGCGACGCCCATGCCGCCGCCGATGCACAGCGTTGCAAGACCTTTTTTGGCCCCGCGGCGCTGCATCTCGAAGAGCAGCGTGTTCAGGATTCGTGCACCCGAAGCGCCGATCGGATGCCCGATCGCGATTGCCCCGCCGTTGACGTTCACGACGGACGGATCCCAGCCCATATCTTTGTTCACCGCGCAGGCCTGTGCGGCGAAAGCTTCATTGGCTTCCACAAGGTCCAGATCTTCTGCTTTCCAGCCCGCTTTCTCCAGCGCCTTGCGGCTGGCATAGATCGGGCCCGCCCCCATGATGGACGGGTCGAGACCGACGGTGGCATAGCTTGCGATCCGGGCGAGCGGTTCGATGCCACGCTTTTCGGCCTCATCTGCCGACATCACCAGTGCACCTGCTGCGCCGTCGTTAAGGCCTGAGGCGTTGGCCGCCGTGACCGAACCGTCTTTTGTGAAAGCAGGGCGCAGTTTCTGCATGGCTTCCATGGTCGCACCGTGGCGGATGTATTCGTCCTGGTCCACGATGGTGTCGCCCTTGCGTCCTTTGACGGTGAAGGCCACGATCTCATCAGCAAATTTGCCCGCTTTCTGAGCCGCTTCGGCTTTGTTTTGCGACGCAACGGCGAATTCATCCTGCTGATCACGGCTGATCTGCCATTTTTCAGCAACGTTTTCAGCGGTCTGCCCCATGTGATAGCCGTTGAAAGCATCCCACAGGCCATCGCGGATCATTGTGTCGATATACTTCATGTCACCCATCTTGTGACCAGCGCGCAGCGAGGCGGCATGCGGCGAGAGGGTCATGTTTTCCTGGCCGCCGGCCGCGACAATATCTGCATCGCCGAGCTGTACATGCTGGGCGGCAAGGGCAACAGCGCGCAGACCGGAGCCGCAGACCTGGTTGATTGTCCAGGCCGAGCTTTCCTGCGGGAAACCGGCATTGATATGCGCCTGGCGGGCCGGGTTTTGCCCCTGAGCCGCGGTCAGCACCTGACCGAGAATGGTTTCTGAAACTTCGGACGCATCAACGCCCGCCCGTGCGACCAGTTCCTGAAGAACGGCCGTTCCAAGCTCGCTTGCGGGGGTGTTTGCGAAAGATCCGCCGAAGCTGCCAACAGCAGTACGGGCGGCAGACGCGATAACGACATTCGTCATTGTATGTGGTCCTTTGCCAATTGCGGAGAGGACAAGGTGCGTCGGTTTATGCGCACAACAACCCCCTCCCGTTCTGTACGCAGGATCAATATCGCATCAGGTAACGGGCGGCAACAAGGTGTCCGGTCGCACCGCCCGCATGGCAGGGGTGCGCCGGAAACATACCTTTGTCGTGAGGCTCTAAACGGCCTGTTTCACGCGCCCCTGAACCATCCAGTGCGGGCGGGTTGTGGGAGCGCCGTAGAGATATCCCTGAAGGCAGTCGACCCCGAGGCTGATCAGCGTATCGGCATCGGCCTGGGTCTCAACGAATTCGGCGACGGTCATCATGTCGAAGTGTTTCGCAATCGAGACAAGCGCAGATGTCATCGCCTGATTGTCCGGGCAATGGGATACGCCCTGGATGAACTGACGGTCGATTTTTATGATGTCAAAGCAGAAGTCCTTGAAGTAGCGCAGTGCGGTGTAGCCCGCGCCGAAATCGTCCATGGCAAAGCAGATGCCCCTGATCTGCAACCGGTCCATGAAATCCACTACCAGCTCAGGCACCATCATGGCAGAGCCTTCCGTGATTTCGAGTACAAGCCTTTCAGCGAGCGTAGGATCACGGGAAAGCCAGCGGTCAAGGGTCCGGTTCCAGGCCCTGTAGCCGATCGAACGTGCGGACATATTGACCGACAGGCGCAGATCCGGGTTCTCATGCAACGCGCGCAGCCCGAGCCCGAGCGCCAGCGTATCAAGTTGCCGCCCGGTTTCGGTGTTTTCGATCACATCGATGAAATCGCCCGCCGGGATCACCCGTCCGGTCTCATCAAGCACGCGGATCAACCCCTCGTAAAAGGCAACGCGGTCCTGTGCGCGGGCCTGCATAATCGGCTGATAGGCCAGCAGCACCTGTTTGTGCCGTATCGCTTCCTTCACCATATCGAGGGTTTGCTGGTCGCGTCGCGTGACCGCATAATCCAGCGGGCTCGCGGTGCCGGGCGGCATATCCGCCATCATTTTTTTACGCTCTCCGGGCATCGCAGGTCCTCGCAGGTTAGTCGTGCGTGACATTGCCCGGGAACTCCTAAAATCAGATTAATATACCTGTTTTGTTCTAATTTGATCTGTGATCTTCTTAAATGGTTCGAATTAGCGAAAGACCGGAATTGCATGATCACGCGATGCGACTGGGCAGGTCCCGAAGACATTTACCTGCGCTATCACGATACCGACTGGGGCGTGCCTGAATATGACAGCCGCGCACTCTGGGAAAAGCTGGTGCTCGACGGGTTTCAGGCGGGGCTGAGCTGGATTACGATCCTGAAAAAGCGTGAAAATTTCCGCCAGGCCTTTGCCGGGTTCGATCCGAACGTGATCGCCGGCTGGGGCGAAGCGGAGATCGCCCGTCTGCTGCAAAACCCCGGCATCATCCGGCACCGCGGCAAAATCGAAGCCACGATCAGCAATGCCCGGGTCTGGCAGCGGATCGAGGCTGATCAGGGATTTGATCAGTTTTTATGGAATTACGTGGATGGCAGGCCGGTGCAGAACGCTTTTCTGACTCAGAAAGAAGTCCCGGTGCAGACCCCGCTGTCGCTGATGATTTCAAAGGATCTCAAGGCCCGCGGATTTAAATTCTGCGGGCCTGTGATCGTTTATGCCTTCATGGAAGCGGTGGGCATGGTGAACGATCATCTGACCACCTGTCACCGTCATGCCGATATTGCGGCAATGGGGCGTTGACTCTGATCGGAACGGGCGTATAAGCGCGGCTTCATTGGTGTTGGTGGCTCCCGCAAGGGATCGCCTGTCAGGCCGCAAGGCCAGAGGACAACGCCCTTCATGCCCCACGGGGCCCTATACCGAAGGAGATCAGCCGTGACAAAACGCACGTCTGCCAAGTACAAAATCGACCGCCGTATGGGCGAAAACATCTGGGGCCGTCCGAAATCCCCGGTCAATCGTCGTGAATACGGCCCCGGCCAGCACGGTCAGCGCCGTAAAGGCAAGATTTCTGATTTTGGCATCCAGCTGCGCGCCAAGCAAAAGCTTAAGGGCTACTACGGCGATCTGACCGAAAAGCAGTTCCGTCGCATCTATGGCGAAGCCGAGCGTGTTAAAGGCGATACCGGTGAGAACCTGATCGGCCTGCTTGAACGCCGCCTTGACGCCGTTGTGTACCGTGCGAAATTTGTGGCAACCGTCTTTGCTGCCCGTCAGTTCGTGAACCACAAGCATGTGCGCGTGAACGGCCAGATCGTAAACATCCCGTCCTACCGGGTCAAAGAGGGCGACGTGATCGAAGTACGTGACCGCTCCAAGCAGATGGCAGCACTGATTGAGGCGACACAACTGCCCGAGCGCGACGTGCCCGACTATATCGAAGCGGACCACTCCAAAATGAGCGCAAAATTCGTGCGCACCCCGGCGCTGGGCGATGTGCCTTATCCGGTGATGATGGAACCGAACCTCGTCGTCGAATTCTACGCCAAAAACTGACGCGCAGGTTCATTGCAGCATGTAAGGCCGTGCCGGCATTCCCGGCACGGCCTTTTTATGTACGGGCTCAGGTGGCGCGGGCGAGAACGGCGAAACTGGTGCGCGACGGCGGGCCTGAGGGAAAGCTGTAGAGGCTTTCGGCTTCAAAACCGGCCTCCCGCAGCAGACCTGTTATCTCATCGCGCCGGAACGTCCGGTGTCGCCACTGCAACCACACGATCACATTGCACCAGTGCGGCTTTGAGACCACGAGCCAGAGCCGCGCACCGGGTGCCGCAAGTCGTCTGATATCACGCAGCGCGCTCCCCGGGTCATCAAAGTGTTCGATGACATGGGCCGCCAGAAGCACGTCAAACTGCTCCTGAATGCAGGGCCCGAGAGCTGCCACGCGCAGGCCGGGTGTCACCCCCCGCCTTTTCAGGGCCACCTCCGCCACCTCAAGCATCGGGCGCGACGGATCGAGCAGCACCATTTCCTCGGGCACCCCGTTGATGGCTGTCCAGGCTTCTGCCATCGCGCCTGTGCCGGCCCCGATATCGATTACCCGCGCGGGGCGGTCCCGCGCCGGCGACATATGCGACAAAAAGCCAAGATAAGCGTCGAAATAGCCCAGCAGTCGCATCTTATCCGACCAGACCGGTGCGGCTGAGGCATAGCGGCGTTCAAGATGCGCTGAGCGGTCTTTCATGCCCGGAACGATGCCACAGCGTTGTTGCGCCGACAAGCAGCCGGCCATTGACGCGAGGGACATGCTGTTGCATCAACCGGGCTTTGGCAGGGTGCCACGCGGGAGATCTGAAATGACTGCATATCCGAATTATGGCCGCATTGACGGTCCGGTCGTCATCATCGGCTTCGGGTCGATCGGTCGTGGTACGCTGCCGCTGATTGAGCGGCATTTCGACTATGATGCCGATCAGATGGTGGTAATCGAACCCCACCCGGATATGCACACCTTTCTCAGCCAGCGTAAAATCCGCCATCTGCAGGAAAAGATCACCCGGGAAAACTACCGCGAGGTGCTGGGTGGGATTTTCAAAGATGGCAAAGGGTTTTGCGTGAACCTCAGCGTGGATACCTCCAGCCTTGATATCATGAAGTTCTGCCGCGAGCTGGGTGTGCTTTATATCGATACGGTGGTTGAGCCCTGGGAGGGTTTTTACTTTGAAACCACCGAAAACGCCGAACGTACGAATTACGCGCTGCGTCAGAAGGTGCGCGATGAAAAAGCTGCCAACCCCGGCGGGACGACGGCAGTCTCCTGCTGTGGGGCCAACCCCGGCATGGTCAGCTGGTTTGTGAAAGAAGCGCTGCTGACGCTGGCGCGCGACACCGGTCGCGATGCGACACCACCTGCGGACCGCGCCGGCTGGGGCGCCCTGATGCAGAACCTCGGCGTCAAAGGCGTGCATATTGCGGAACGTGACACCCAGGCACGCGCCATTCCGCGCCCGCGCGGCACTTTCGTAAACACGTGGTCGGTCGAGGGCTTCATCTCGGAAGGATTCCAGCCTGCCGAGCTTGGTTGGGGCACGCATGAGACATGGATGCCCGAGAACGCACACAGCTATGACACCGGCTGTCAGTCCGCGATCTGGCTGGAGCGTCCGGGGGCGATTACCCGCGTGCACACCTGGTGCCCCACACCGGGCCCGCAGTTCGGCTTTCTGGTGACCCACAATGAGGCCGTATCAATCTCTGATTACTTCACCGTCGGTCCGGCAGATGCGCCGGATTTCCGTCCGACCTGTCACTATGCCTATCATCCGTCCGATGACGCGGTTTTGTCGCTGCATGAGATGTTCGGCTCCGGCAAACAGCAGACCGTGCACCACATCATGGAAGAAGACGAGATCATCGAAGGTATCGATGAGCTTGGCGTGCTGCTTTACGGGCACGAGAAAAACGCATTGTGGTACGGTTCGCGGCTGTCGAATGCCGAAACGCGCGACCTGGCGCCCTATCAGAATGCCACCGGCCTGCAGGTCACGTCCGCCGTGCTCGCCGGCATGGTCTGGGCGCTGGAAAATCCTGATGCCGGCATCGTCGAGACCGACGAGATGGATCACGCCCGCTGCCTTGAGGTGCAAAAGCCCTATCTCGGCCCGGTGGAGGCGCATTATACCGACTGGACACCGCTGCAGGACCGCTGGGAGCTCTTTCCCGAGGATATCGACGAAACCGACCCCTGGCTTTTTCGAAACGTGCTGGCCAGCTGACAGTCCGGTGCCGCTGAACGCGGAACCGGACAGGAGATAACGACATGACCACAGCGATCCGGCCGCAGCCAGGCATCATGGATATCGCGCTTTATCAGGGCGGCGCGTCAAAGATCGACGGTCAGTCCGATCCGCTGAAACTGAGCTCCAATGAGAATCCTTTCGGGTGCAGCCCTGAGGCGGTGCAGGCAGTGGCCGCGGCGGCGCAGACCATGCACCGCTACCCCACGACCGACCACGCGCCCCTGCGTGATGCAATCGCTGATGTGCATGGTCTGCCCGCCGGACAGATCATCTGCGGAGTGGGCTCGGACGAGCTGCTGACCCTGCTGGCCATGGCCTACGCCGGTCCGGGCGATGAGGTGCTCTATACCCGGCACGGCTTCTCAATGTACCGCATCTTCGCGCTTTCGGCAGGGGCGACACCGGTTGTGGCACCGGAATCCGACCGCTGCGTGGATGTCGGGGCGCTGATTGCTGCGATCACACCCGCCACACGCCTTATCTACATCGCAAACCCCGCCAACCCAACCGGCACCGCGCTCGGCACGGATCAGCTCGCGCACCTCGCAGACGCGGTGCCTGAGCACTGCCTTCTCGTGCTCGACGGAGCTTATGCGGAGTTTTTTGACGGCTATGACGGGGGTGCCGGTCTGGTGGCCGCACGCGACAACGTGGTGATGACGCGGACCTTTTCCAAGCTCTACGGACTGGGCGGTCTGCGGGTCGGCTGGGCCTTTGCGCCGCAGCATGTGATCGATACGCTTAACCGTGTGCGCGGACCGTTTAACCTTTCAACTGTTGCTCTGGCCGGCGCAGAAGCCGCGATGCGTGACCGGGCCTTTGTCGAAAAATGCCTGCGCCTGAACGCTGAACAGCGGGTCCGGCTGACCGGCGGGCTGCGCCAGCTTGGCATCTCCTGTGACGACAGCCACGCCAATTTTGTACTGGCCCGTTTTACGGATGAGGCCGAAGCGTGTGCGGCCGATGCCCATCTGAAGAAAGCCGGCATTCTCGTACGCCTCGTCAAAGGCTATGGCTTTCCCCAGGCCCTGCGTATTACGGTGGGCAGTGCCGAAGACATGACCCGCGTTCTGGATGCGCTGGCATCTTTCAGGGGAGCGACATGAGCGTCATCTACAATCGTGTTGCCCTGATCGGTCTCGGCCTCATCGCCTCCTCGATGTTCTGGGCTATGAAGCGCGGCGGCATCGCCGGCGAGGTCACAGGATACGCACGCAGCGCTGAAACACGGGCTACCGCCCGCCGTATCGGCCTCTGCGACCGCGTCTGCGACAGCCCGGAAGAGGCGGTAGAGGGCGCAGACCTTGTGGTGCTCTGTGTGCCTGTCGGAGTGATGGGTGCCGTGGCAAAACAGATTGCGTCTTCCCTGAAACCGGGCGCTACGGTGACCGATGTCGGGTCGGTAAAACGCGATGTCATTAACAACGTGGCACCGCACCTGCCGGAAGGCGTGCATTTCATTCCCGGCCATCCCCTCGCGGGTACTGAACATTCGGGTCCGGAATCCGGTTTTGCCGAGCTTTTTGACGGGCGCTGGTGCCTGCTGGTGCCTGTGGACGGCAGTGACCCGGCCGCGACCGCAAAGCTGCGCAGCTTCTGGGAGGCGCTGGGGTCGAACGTCAGCGAAATGGAAGCGGACCATCATGATCTCGTCGTTGCCGTGACGAGCCATGCGCCGCACCTGATTGCCTACACGATGGTCGGTGTGGCGGACGATCTGGGCCGCGTGACTGATTCCGAGGTGATCAAATACTCCGCCGGTGGTTTTCGCGACTTTACCCGGATCGCCGCGAGCGATCCGACGATGTGGCGCGATGTTTTTCTCAGCAACAAAGACGCCACGCTGGAAATCCTCGGGCGCTTTACTGAAGAGCTGTTCGCGCTGCAACGCGCAATCCGCACCGGTGACGGAGAACACCTGCACAGTTATTTTACCCGCACGCGGGCGATCCGCCGGGGCATCATCGAGGCGGGACAGGACACCGATGCACCTGATTTCGGGCGCGCGGGCCCCCGGCAGCCGTGATCAGGCTGGTACTCTGCCTTGTCCTGGTGGCGGGGATCGCGCAGGCCGGTCCGGACACCTCTCCGCGCCCGGAACTGCGCCCTGCAACGAATCCTGTGACCGAGACCGCGACAAC
>CBDUCB010000078.1:0-14116 GCA_965365545.1 uncultured Roseobacter sp.
CCGGTCGCGCGCAGCTCGGCCGGCTCGTTGCATGCGACGACAATATCCTGTGGTAACCAGGCGGCCCCGGCTTCGGCGCGCAGCCCGGCCAGAGTTTCAGCGACCTCGCGGTCCGTGTCCACCTGAAGGCCGTCCGCGCGCAGCAGAGCGCGCTGTGTTTCCGGCAGGATCGGCCGTGTCACACCGTCCAGATCGACAAACTCCGGAAAGACGCCGACCAGATCGCAGAGCGCGCTGAGGGTCTCGTCTGCTGTCATGCCGGACCGGCACCTGTTTTACGCAGTGCCAGCGCCACAACCGCCGGGCCGTCGACGGTCATCTCAGGGTCGCTGAAAGCACCGGTGTCCGGTGCGTCGCGGCTGGTATCCACCGCAATATACCACTCAAAGCCTGCCGGTGCTGCCGGGATGCTGACCTCAGCAGGCCCCTCTTCGCGGTTGAAAACGGCAAAGACCGTGTCATCAGTGACTGCGTGCTCCGGCGCCTCCCCCGATCCGCGATAGGTCACACAAAGACACGACAGCCCCGGGTCCCGCCAGTTCAGCGCTCCGCCGTCGAAGCCGCGCCATTCCACATCCGCCAGGCCGTCACCGGGCCGTGTCGCAGCATGCAGAAAACGCGGCTGGCGCACGGCCGGGTGCGCCCGCCGGAACGCGGCAAGCTCTGCAAAAAATGTGGTCATCGTGTCATTCGCTGCCGGCCAGTCAATCCACGAGATCGCGTTGTCCTGGCAATAGGCGTTATTGTTGCCGCCCTGTGAATTACCGGTCTCGTCACCGGCCAGGATCATCGGCGTTCCCTGCGATAAAAACAGCGTCGCCATCATGTTGCGCTGGCGTCGCCTGCGCCGCTCCAGAATTTCCTCGTCGGTCGTGCCGCCCTCGACACCGCAGTTGTCGGAATGATTTGCGTTATGGCCGTCCTGGTTTTTCTCTTTGTTCGCCTCGTTATGTCGGCGGTTGTAGGCGGTAATATCCGCAAGCGTGAACCCGTCGTGTGCTGCCAGAAAATTAACCGAAGACCACGATCGCCGCCCGTCGCGGTCGAACTCGCCTGCCGATCCGGTCAGCCGCGCGCCCAGTTCCTGCGCGCTGTGCGCGTCGCCCTTCCAGAACCGTCTGACCGTGTCGCGATAGGCATCATTCCATTCGGCAAAGGGCGGCGGATACTCTCCCAGACGATACCCGCCGGGGCCGATATCCCAGGGCTCGGCAATCAGCTTGACGCCGGCGAGCACCGGATCCTGCCGGATGGCATCAAAGAAACCGCCGCGCGGATCAAAGCCGTGACTTTCGCGTCCCAGGGTCGTGGCCAGATCAAACCGGAAACCGTCAACGCCCATGTTCTGCACCCAGAACCGCAGGCTGTCGAGCACCATACGCAGCACGTAAGGGTTTGACACATCGACGGTATTACCGGTGCCGGTGTCGTTCACATAATAGCGTGGCTGCCCCTTGATGAGGCGGTAATAAGACGCGTTGTCCAGCCCGCGGTAACAGATCGTCGGGCCACGGTGATCGCCCTCGGCGGTGTGGTTATAGACCACGTCGAGAATGACCTCGATGCCGGCGGCATGAAACCGTTTCACCATATCGCGGAAACCGGCGATGCCGGCCGGCCCGAAATAGCGTGGCTCGGGGGCAAAAAAGCCGATCGTGTTGTAACCCCAGTAGTTGCTGAGCCCGCGATCGATCAGAAACCCGTCATTGAGAAAAGAATGCACCGGCAAAAGCTCGATTGCGGTCACACCGATCCGGTGCAGATGGTCGATGATGGCCTCCGAGGCGAGCCCTTCATATGTACCCTGCACGTGCTCTGCCACGTCCGGGTGCAGGCGCGTGAGCCCTTTCGCGTGGGCCTCATAGATCAGGGTTTCTTCCCAGGGCGTGTCGGGATGATCGCGGATAATGTCAAAGAGCGCCGGATCCGAGACCACAGAGCGCGGCACAAAGGGCGCGGAATCCACCGCAGAAAATGACAGATCACCCGCTCCGGAAGACTTGTCATAGCCCAGAATGCCCGGATTATGAGCCCAGGTGCCGTGCATCTCCCGGGTATAGGGATCAAGCAGCAGCTTGTTGGGGTTGAACCGGTGTCCCCGTTCCGGGGCATAGGCCCCATGGGCGCGGTATCCGTAAAGCGCACCGGGCGACAACCCGGCCACATGCCCGTGCCAGATGTCGCCGGTCCGCTCCGGCAGTGTCAGCCTTGCGGTTTCACGACAGCCATCCTCAGAGAAGAGGCACAGCTCTATGCTGTCGGCATTGGCCGAAAAGACGGCAAAACTGACCCCGTCGCCAACCGGGTGCGCCCCGAGCCGGTGCGGTGAGCCGCCTGTTATCTGAGTGTTCACTGGCACCTGCCCCGATTGTTACCCGCGCTGACACAGCGCTTTGTATAAGTTCATATAGGCCGCCGCGGATGTATCCCAGCCCACCGGATGCCGCATCGCGCGGCGCATCATGCCCGTCCAGACGCGCGGCTGTGCAAAAAGATCGCAGGTGCGGGCAATTGCATGGACCAGCGCCTGCGCGGTCACCGGGGCGAACTGCACGCCGGTGGCAACGCCTGCGGTCAGGGCGGCCTCATTTGCGTCAATCACAGTGTCGGCCAGGCCGCCGGTGCGCGCCACGACCGGCAGGGTGCCATAGCGCATGCCGTAAAGCTGCGTGAGGCCGCAGGGCTCGAACCGGGACGGGATCACGATGGCATCGCTGCCGCCCTGCATCAGATGCGACAGGGGCTCATCATAGCCGATGATGACGCCGACCGATCCCGGATGCCGGTGAGATGCGGCAACGAAGCCTGTCTCAAGGTTCTTGTCGCCGCTGCCCAGCACTGCAAGGCGCGCGCCGCGAGCGACGAGGGCAGGCACCGCGTCGAGCAGCAGATCAAGGCCCTTTTGTGTGGTCAAACGGCTGATCACGCAGAAAAGCGGGCCGGTGGGATTTTGCTCCAGACCAAAGCGGGTGAGAACTGTTTTGCGGTTGATGGACTTGTTTTTGAGCGCTTTTGCAGAATAGCACGCTGTCAGCGCCCTGTCGGTTTCGGGGTTCCAGACATCGGTGTCGATGCCATTGAGGATACCGGTCAGATCGTCCGCGCGGGCCTGCAAAAGCCCTTCCAGCCCCATGCCGAACTCAGGCGTCATAAGCTCCCGCGCATAGGTCGGGCTGACGGTGGTGATCGCGTCACACATTGCAAGACCGGCCTTGAGAAACCCCAGACGGCCCCAGAATTCCGCGCCCTCCCGGTCGAAATGGCGCTCATCAAGGCCAAGCGCGGGCATCAGTGCCGGGTCAAACAGCCCCTGAAACGCGATGTTGTGGATGGTCATCAGGGTTGGTGGCACCTTGCCCGGCTGCTGGCTGAGATAGGCCGGAATGAGCCCCGCCTGCCAGTCATGCGCATGCACAACATCCGGGCGCCAGTTGTCCGCTGCACCTGTCGCAACCAGTGCTGCCACCTGTGAGAGCGCTGCGAAGCGCTGCTCGGTATCGGGCCAGTCCGCCTCGTCATGTCTGAGATAAATCGAGCCGGCCCGGTCATAGAGATGCGGCGCATCGAGCAACAAAAGGTCCATGCCTTCGGCAGTGGCCGCCACAAGCGTGGCAGGGCCGCCCATCAGATCCGCAGACTGCCAGACCGCGGTGCCGCCCTTCACAAGCTTTTTAAGTGCGCGATAGGCAGGCAGCATTACGCGGGTCGCCGCACCCAGCGGCTTCAGCGCGCCGGGCACCGCGCCGATCACATCAGCCAGCCCGCCGGTTTTGACAAAGGGCGCGCATTCGGACGCGACGAAAAGGACCTTCACGTCAGAGATCCAGCTTGTCGATCATCGGCTGTGTGATCAGGCAAATGCCGGTGTCAGTCCGCCGGAAGCGTTTCGCGTCAAGCTCAGGATCCTCGCCCACCACAAGACCGGTCGGAATGGTCACGCCGCGGTCGATCACGACATTGGTCAGGCGGGCCTTGCGGTTGATCTCAACATAGGGCATCGCCACCACCCCCTTCAGCTCGGAATACGAATGCGTGCGCACACCGGTGAAGAGAAAACACCGGTCAAGCTGTGAGCCGGAGATGATGCAGCCCCCCGAGACCATCGACGAGACGGCATGGCCGCGACGGCCTTCTTCGTTGTGGATGAATTTCGCAGGCGGCGTAAGCTCGGAATAGGTCCAGATCGGCCATTCGGTATCATAAAGATCGAGGTCCGGGTCGAAGTCCGTCAGATCAATATTGGCCTGCCAGAAAGCATCGACCGTGCCCACGTCACGCCAGTACGAGCCGTCTTCATTGTCGGTGCGCACGCAGGACCTGCTGAAAGGATGCGCCACGGCGAGGCCGTTTTTTACAATCCGCGGGATCACATCGCCACCAAAGTCATGGCCATAGTCCGGATCGGCCGCGCATTCATCCATGACCCGGAAAAGATATTCCGTCTCAAAGACATAGATCCCCATACTGGCCAGGGCATGATCAGGATCGTTTGGCATCGCCGGCGGGTCCTTGGGCTTTTCGACGAACTCAAGGATTCGGTCTTCGGTATCAACGGCCATGACGCCAAAGGCGCTCGCCTCCATGCGCGGCACCTCGATACAGCCAACGGTCACATCCGCCCCGCTGTCCACGTGATGCTTGATCATCAGGGAGTAGTCCTGCTTGTAGATGTGATCGCCGGCAAGAATGACAATGTATTTCGGCGCATAACCTTCTATGATGTCACGGTTCTGTGCGACGGCGTCTGCCGTGCCCTTGTACCAGTTTTCATCGTTCATCTGCTGAGAGGCGGGCAGAATATCGAGGCTTTCATTCCGCTCGGCACGGAAAAAGCTCCAGCCGCGCTGCAGGTGGCGGATCAGCGAATGCGCTTTGTACTGCGTCGCCACACCGATCCTGCGAATGCCTGAGTTGACCGCATTGGAGAGCGGAAAATCAATGATCCGGCTTTTGCCGCCGAAATACATCGCCGGTTTCGCGCGTCTGTCCGTCAGTTCGTAGAGCCGGCTGCCCCGTCCTCCGGCCAGCACGAAAGCCATTGTCTGGTGCGCGAGCCTTTGCGATTCATTGTTCATCGGTCGTCCTCCCTCATTATTTTTGTGTCTCCCGGGCCGGCCGCCTCTCAGCGCTCCAGTTCGAAAAACAGCGTCGTCAGCGGCGGCAGCGTCACGGTGATCGACACAGGGCGACCCGATGCCGCGACCTCTTCTGAATGAACGCCCCCCATATTGCCGCGCCCGTCTCCTCCGTAGGCTTCGGCATTCGTGTTGATACGCTCTGCCCACCGACCCGGTTCCGGCACGCCGATCCGCCGCGCCGGTCTTTCCACAGGGGTAAAGTTCGACACCACAAGTACAGGCGGCGTGTCGCCACTGCCCTTTCGCAACCATACAAGCACGGATTCGTCTGCGTTGTCTTCCTCAACCCACTCAAATCCTTCAGGCTTTGCATCAAGCTCATAAAGCGCGGGCGTGGCGGTATAAAAGCGGTTGAGATCGCGCACGAGGCTCTGCATGCCCCTGTGGTGCCCGTCGTCAAGCAGGTGCCAGTCGAGGCTGCTGTCGTGGTTCCATTCGGCAGGCTGTGCAAACTCGCACCCCATAAAGAGCAGCTTCTTGCCCGGATGGCCCCACATGAACCCGTAATAGGCGCGCAGGTTAGCGAATTTATCCCACCCCGCGCCCGGCATGCGCGCCAGCAGCGAGCCCTTGCCGTGCACAACCTCGTCGTGGCTCAGAGGCAGGATGAAGTTCTCGCTGAAAGCATAGTGCAGCCCGAAGGTCATTTTTGAGTGGTGGAATTTCCGGTGCACCGGATCTTCGGACATGTAGCTGAGCGTATCGTTCATCCAGCCCATGTTCCATTTAAAGCCGAACCCCAGGCCACCTGCATCCGCAGGCGCAGACACGCCCGGAAAGGCCGTGGATTCTTCGGCGATGGTCATGATGCCGTCGCTCCCGCCATAAGCGGCCGTGTTCATATTGCGCATGAAATCAATGGCTTCGAGATTCTCGCGCCCGCCATGTTTGTTGGGTACCCATTCGCCTTCTTTGCGCGAGTAATCGCGGTAGAGCATGGAGGCGACCGCATCCACGCGCAGCCCGTCGATATGATGTTCTTCCAGCCAGTAGAGCGCATTGGCGATCAGGTAGTTCGCCACTTCAGCACGCCCGTAGTTATAGACGAGCGTGTTCCAGTCCGGGTGAAACCCTTCGCGCCGGTCGGCGTGCTCATAAAGGGCGGTGCCGTCGAAACGTCCAAGACCATGCGGATCTTCGGGGAAGTGGCCTGGCACCCAGTCGAGGATCAGACCGATATCTGCTGCATGGCAGGCATCCACGAAGGCGCGGAATTCGTCAAATGTGCCGTGACGGATCGTGGGTGCAAAGAGCCCGACCGGCTGATAGCCCCATGAGCCGTCAAAGGGGAACTCAGAGACCGGCATCAGCTCCAGATGTGTGAAGCCCAGGTCTTTGGCATAACCGACAAGCTGTTCTGCATGTTCGCGATAGCTCAGCGGCCTGTTACCCTCTTCCGGTACGCGTCGCCAGGAACCGAGATGCACTTCATAGACAGAGATCGGCTTGTCGAAACGCTGCACGGCACCGCGGCGTGACATCCAGGCGTTGTCCTGCCACGTGTACCCGCGGGTGTCGCGCACCACCGAGCCTGTGCGCGGTGGATGTTCGGATCCAAAACCCACAGGGTCGGCTTTCTGCGGCAACAGTGTTCCGGATGCATCGAGGATTTCGTATTTATAGATCTCGCCGTCGCCCACACCGGGCATAAAAATCTCCCAGACACCGGTCGCACCGCGTCTGCGCATCGGATTGCGACGCCCGTCCCATGCGTTGAAATCCCCGATGACCGACACGCGCATGGCATTGGGTGCCCAAACGGCAAAATGCGTGCCCGCAACGTCCTGATGGGTCATGACGTGAGCCCCGAGAACTTCCCAGAGCCTGCGATGCGACCCTTCGCCGATCAGATGTTCGTCAAGTTCGCCCATGACCGGACCGAAACGGTAAGGATCATCGGCAATCCATGAATGCCCGTCGGTGCTCACTTTCAGATGATACTCAAACGGCTTTTTGCGGCGCGCGGCCACACCTTCAAAAAGCCCCGGCGCGCTCTCAACGGCTGCCAGTGCCACGATTTTCCGGCCGGTTCTGGCGTCTATTGCCACCACGTCGGAAGCGCCGGGCACAAGGGCGCGCAGCGTGAGTTTTCCGTTCACCTCGTGCAGGCCGAGAACCGAAAAGGGATCGGCATGCCGGCCTGCGAGAAGGTCATGTTTGTCGTGATCTGAGAGGCTCATCGTCTGCGCTCCTTTGTCTTTGATCGCGGCCTCTCAGGCCACGTCGCGGTCTCCGGACCCGGTGGCCAGCATGCTGCGCACGTTCCAGATGTCGCGTGCGTAACCGTTGATTGTGCGGTCCGAGGAGAACCAGCCGACCCGCGCGGTGTTCAGCGCCGCAAGCCGGGTCCATGACCGTGCATCCTCAAAAGCTGTGTCCACCACCCGCTGGGTGTCGAAATAGCTGTCAAAGTCGCAGGTCACGAGGAAATAGTCGTGGTTGAACAGACCATCCACGAGCCCGGCATAGCGATCTTTTTCAGACGGAGAGAAGACTCCTGAACGGATCTGCTCCAGCACCCGGCCGAGGCGCGGACTGGCGGCGATCGCATTGCGGGCATAATCAGGCTCCATCCGGCGGGCGGCAACCTCTGCGGCGGTGAGGCCAAAGAGAAAGAAGTTCTCAGCCCCGACGCAATCGCGGATTTCGACATTGGCACCGTCGAGCGTGCCGATCGTGGGCGCGCCGTTCAGAGCAAATTTCATGTTGCCGGTTCCGGAGGCTTCCTTTCCGGCGGTTGAGATCTGCTCACTGAGATCAGTGGCCGGGATCAGCACCTCGGCCATCGAGACGTTATAGTTTTCCGGATACACGACCTGAAGCAGGCCCCTGGTGGCCGGGTCCTTGTTGATCATCGCGCCAACGTCATTGATCAGGCGGATAATCTCTTTGGCCACGACATACCCCGGTGCCGCCTTGCCACCAAAGATTTTGACGCGGGGTGTCCGGTTGCCGTTCGGGTTATCGCGGATCTCGTTCCAGAGGGCCACGGTTTCAAGCAGGTTCATCAACTGGCGTTTATACTCGTGGATGCGTTTGATCTGCACGTCGAACATGGCTGCAGGGTCCACAGAAACACCGTCACGGGCTTTGAGCCAGTCAGACAGACGCGCCTTGTTGGCGTCTTTCGCGGCCTGAAACCGGTCAATAAAGGCTGCATCATCCAGATGAGCATTAAGGCCCTGCAGCTTCTCGAGATCATCGGGCCAGGCCGTGCCGATTGTGTCGTTGATCAGCTCGCGCAGCGGCGGGTTACAGGCGTAAAGCCAGCGGCGCGGCGTGATGCCATTGGTCTGGTTCACGATCCGCCCCGGATAGGCCTTGTGCAGGTCGGCAAACACAGTTTCCTTCACCAGTTCGGAATGCAGGGCCGAGACGCCGTTGACGTGATGGGCCATGACAAAGGCCAGCTCTCCCATCTTGATTTCACCGTGCTCGATGATGCGCACCTGCTCGCCGGCTTCGGCGAAATGCGCGGCCTCGATAAGCTGGATGATGCGGTGATGACGCGGCAGAACCCGGGCAAAGAGGTCTTCGGGCCAGCGTTCCAGCGCCTCGGGCAGCAGCGTGTGGTTGGTATAGGCCAGACAACCGCGCGCGGTGCGGATGGCGTCCGATACCTCAAAACTGTGCAGATCCATCAGGATGCGCACCAGTTCCGGTCCGGCAATGGCGGGGTGGGTATCGTTGAGCTGGATCGCCACATAATCGGGCAGCGATTTCAGATCGCCACCCTCGCTGAGGAAACGGCGCACGAGGTCCTGCAGGGACGCGGAAGTAAAAAAGTATTCCTGCTTGAGGCGCAGTTCCTTGCCCACATCCGTTGTGTCGTCGGGGTAAAGCACGCGGCTGATTGTGCGGGCGAGCGCCTCAGGTGCGCTCGCGGCGATGTAATCCCCGCGGTTGAAGCTTTCGAGGTCGAAGTTGCGGTCGGGCTTGGCGGCCCAGAGGCGCAGCGTGTTGGCCCAGCGCCCCTCCCAGCCGACCACAGGCGTGTCAAAGGCCGAGGCGATAACGGTCTCTTCGGGGTGCCAGACGGTCTTGCCGTCCTCATCAGCCACATGGCCGCCGAAAAGGATCGGATAGTTCACTTCGGGGCGCTCGAACTCCCAGGCATGGCGTTGTTCAAGCCAGGTTTCGGCGGTCTCGATCTGAACACCCTTGTCGAAATGCTGCTCAAAAAGCCCGTGCTCATATCGGATACCGTAGCCATAAGCAGGGATGCCGAGGGTCGACAGCGAATCCATAAAGCAGGCGGCCAGCCGTCCCAGCCCGCCATTGCCAAGCGCCGCGTCAGGTTCATCCGCGACGACCTTTTCATAGGTCTGGCCAAGACTTGCCAGCGCTTCGGCGGCCACCTCATCCATCTGCAGATTGACCGCGACATCCTCAATGAGACGCCCGATCAGAAATTCCATCGACAGGTAATAGACGCGCTTGCCGCGGGCCTCGTAGGTCTTGCGTGTGCTCTCAAACCAGGGATCGACCACCAGATCGCGCAGCGCCAGCGACAGCGACATGCGCCAGTCATAAAGCGATGCGTGAGGGGCATCCTTGCCCAGCGAGGTTTTGAGGTGCTGCAGAACAGACGCTGCGAACTCCTGCGCCGAAACGGGGGGGGTATTGGGTGAAGACATTGTATCTCTTTGCTCTCATTCCGGACCCCTCCATGGGGGTCGGTGATATCGGTGATCCGATGTGTTGTGTCAGTCCGGGTCAGGCCAGTTCAGTTCATGTGCCCAGGGCGGGTTGGCCCCTGCCCGCGAGACAGTAACGGCGGCCACGCGCGCGCCGTGCTCAAGGGCGGATTTCATCAGGGGCCCGTCAATCTCATCCAGACCTGCGCGCGTCAGCACGCCGTCTGATGCTAGCGCGGCCAGTACGCCCGCGTTGAACGTATCACCCGCACCCACAGTGTCCACCACCTCAACCCGGCGCGCAGGAGCAGTAACCATGGTTCCGTCTGAAAAAGAGGCAAATGCGCCCTCTCTGCCCCGGGTCACGATCACGATTTTCGGCCCCCGGGCGGCAATGGCGGCTGCTTTTTCGGTGAGCGGGCCCGGTCCGGGCAGGATCCATTCCAGATCCTCGTCGGACACTTTCAGAATGCTGGTCCGCCGGATCATCGCGTCCAGACGTGCACGGTACCGGTCCTCGTCCCGGATGAAACCGGGACGGATATTGGGATCCATCACAATGAGGCGCTCGTCTGCGTCGCGCATCGCAAGCGCTGCATAGAAATCAGCACAGGGCTCGCTGATCAGGCTGATGCCGCCGAAGTAGAGCGCGCCGATATCATCCGGAAGATCAGGCAGCTGATCGGGAAAGAGCGACCGTCCGGCGGTGTTCTCATCATAAAACGTATAGGTCGCATGGCCGTCAGTCAGACGCACAAAGGCCAGCGTTGTGGGGCGGTCAGACAGAATACAGAACCGTGTATCCACCTTGCTGTGGCCAAGCGTTTCGCGCAGCTGCTCGCCAAAAAGATCCGTTGAAAGCCCGGTCAGGAACGCCGTGGGCACGTCAAGCCTGCCAAGCGCCACGGCCGTGTTGAAGACCGCGCCGCCCGAATGGGGCACGTAGCCTGTGCCGCCCGCCTGCACAGGGGCGGGGATCATGTCGATCAGAGCTTCTCCGCAGCACAAAATCATATCATCGTTCCCGGCTCAGCGCCTTGCAGCGCGGCCGCCTTTTGTTGTCCGGCACTCCCGCCAAAGCACCTCTTATCCCGTTGCTCCGGGGCGGTCGCTCCGGTTCCGGGCGGTTATAAGACCCGCGTCAACGCAGGCAAGGTCATTGCATACGTCATCATCCCGCTGTTTCAGCGACCGAGCGTCGAGGCCTCCCGCGCCAGCGCCTCAATCCCGGCCCAGTCGCCGGAGGCTACCAGACCGGCGGGCGCGACCCAACTGCCGCCCGCGCAGACCACATTCGGGAGCGACAGATAGTCGATCGCGTTCGACGGGCTGACCCCCCCTGTCGGGCAGAAAGAGACCTGCGGAAGCGGTGCGCCGATGGCTTTGAGGGCCGGAGCACCGCCCGAGGCTTCTGCCGGAAAAAACTTCAGCATGTCATAGCCACGCTCCAGAAGCTTCATCGCCTCCGTTGCGGTCGCGGCCCCCGCGAGCAGTGGCAGGTCCATCGCCTCACAGGCATCAATGAGCGCATCTGTGGCCCCGGGGGACACCCCGAATGTGGCACCCGCATCTTTGGCTGCCCGCACATCTTCGGGTGTGATCAGCGTGCCGGCACCCACAACGCCGCCTTTTACTTTGGCCATCTCAGCGATGACCTCAAGTGCTGCCGGCGTGCGCAGCGTGACCTCGAGGGCCGGCAACCCTCCGGCGACAAGCGCTTCGGCCAGAGGACGCGCGTGGTTTGCGTCTTTGACCACCAGCACCGGTACGATCGGTGCCATACCGCAGATCTCGCGGGCGCGCTTGCTTGCGTCCTGTGGGGTCATCGGTAATTCCTCCTAAAAGAGCGCGCAGGCGCCGGTGTCTGCCGTGCCGACCTGACGTCTGAAAGCCGCAAAAAGCTCGCGGCCGAGCCCGTGTTCATTGTCCGACAGATCGGCAGTGGCCGCTGGCCGGTCAGCCACGCCCTCAGTGACGATATCCAGCACGCCGGATTTCGCATCGACCCGCACGATATCCCCGTCTTTAAGCTTGCTGATCGCTCCGCCGTCCAGGGCCTCGGGGCTTACGTGAATGGCCGCCGGCACCGAACCCGACGCACCGGACATCCGACCGTCCGTTACGAGGGCTACATTGATGCCTTTGGCCTGCAGATTCTTCAGCAACGGTGTCAGACTGTGCAGTTCCGGCATGCCATTGGCTTTGGGCCCCTGAAAACGCACGACAACAACCGTGTCACTGTTGATCTCCTGCGCACGGCAGGCCGCTTTGACGCTCTCCTGATCGTGGAATACGCGTACGGGCGCTTCGATCACCTGATGCTCTTCTTTCACCGCAGAGACTTTCATCACCGCGTTGCCGAGGCTCCCGTTGAGCCGTCTCAGCCCGCCTGTCGCCTGAAAAGGCTCTGCAGCAGGGCGCACGATTTTCTCGTTAAGGCTTTTGGTGGTGCCCGGCTCCCAGACCGCTTTGCCGTCGCGCAGTTTCGGCTCCTGCGTGTAAAGCTCCAGCCCGCCGCCAGCGACGGTTTTGGTATCATCGTGCAGCAGACCGGCACCCAGCAGCTCGTGGATCATATAGCCCAGGCCGCCCGCGGCGTGGAAATGATTCACATCCGCCAGCCCGTTGGGATAGACCCGTGCCAGAAGCGGCGTGACATCGGAAATTTCGGAGAAATCCTGCCAGTCAAGGATGATCCCCCCTGCCCGGGCCATCGCTACAAGGTGAATGAGCAGATTGGTCGACCCGCCCGTGGCGTTCAGCCCGACGATCCCGTTCACAAAGGCCTTCTCATCCAGGATATCGCAGACCGGTGTATAGTCGTTGCCCAGATCCGAGAGTGAAAGCGCCCGGCGCGCGCCCTCTTTGGTCAGCGCATCGCGCAGCCCGGTGTTCGGCGTAACAAAGCTGCTGCCGGGCAGGTGCAGGCCCATAAATTCCATCAGCATCTGGTTGGTATTGGCGGTACCGTAAAAGGTGCAGGTGCCCGGCCCGTGATAGGCGCCCATTTCGGCGGCCATCAGCTCGTCGCGCCCCACCTCGCCGGCGGCAAATTTCTGGCGAACCTGACTTTTTTCTTCGTTGGACAGGCCCGAGGTCATCGGCCCTGCCGGCAGAAAGACCGTGGGCACATGTCCGAAAGTCTGAGCCGCGATGACCAGCCCGGGCACGATCTTGTCGCAGACACCCAGATAGACCGCTGCATCAAAGGTATTGTGGCTCATTGCCACCGCCGTCGCCATGGCGATCACGTCGCGCGAAAACAGGCTGAGCTCCATGCCGGGCTCGCCCTGGGTGACGCCGTCGCACATCGCAGGCACGCCGCCTGCCACCTGCGCGGTACCCCCGGCCTCACGCGCGGCGTCGCGGATGAGTTCGGGAAACCGTTCAAATGGCTGATGGGCGGAGAGCATATCGTTATAAGTCGTGACGATGCCCAGGTTGCCCGCGCTTTTGTGCACCAGAGCGTCCTGGTCGCGGCCCGCACCGGCGTACGCATGTGCCTGACCGCTGCAGCTGAGATGCGCGCGCGCCGGTCCTTTGACCCGCGCGGCCTGCATGCGCCCGAGATAATCCCCGCGCGGGCCCGCGCTGCGCTCGATGATGCGGTCTGTGACCCGCGAAATCGTATCGTTCAGTGACATCTGTCCGCCTCCTTCAGGATGCGTGGACCGGGCCCGGGGCCCGCGTCAGGTTTTTGAAAGGTCCGCCAGTTTGCGGCCTGTATCGATCATTCGGTTGGCAAAGCCCCATTCGTTATCATACCAGCTCACAACCCGGATCAGCCCGTCTTTGGTCACGCTGGTCTGTGCGGGCGCAAAGGTAGAGGAATGCGGATCGTGATTGAAATCGATCGAGACGAGCGGCTCGGGCGCATAGCCCAGAACCCCTTTGAGCGCGCCCTCGGAGGCTTCTTTCATCGCGTCGTTGATAGCCTCTTTGGTGGTGGTTTTTTCGGGCATGAAGGTGAGATCCACAAGCGACACGTTGGGCGTCGGCACCCGGATCGCGGAGCCTTCAAGCCGGCCTTCCAGATGCGGCAGCACCAGTGAAATCGCCCGCGCCGCACCGGTAGAGGTGGGCACCATCGACAGCGCCGCGGCCCGTCCGCGATAAGGATCTTTATGCGCTGAATCGTGCGACGGCTGATCCCCGGTATAGGCGTGAATGGTCGTCATATAGCCGGTTTTGATGCCCACCAGCTGGTCAAGAACATGCGCAACGGGTGCGAGGCAATTGGTGGTACAGGACGCATTAGAGACAATCACATCGTCTTTCGTCAGGTCCTTGTCATTCACACCGAAGACCACGGTGCGGTCCGCATCTGTACCGGGCGCCGAG
>CBDUCB010000079.1:0-13867 GCA_965365545.1 uncultured Roseobacter sp.
CACATCATCAAGCCGGTCGAGGCCGTTGGTTTCGTCGTGATTTTCGGACTCCAGCACAAGCCGCACCAGATCGACGCGCAGGATATCTGCCACTTCACCGCCGAGATCGCGCAGAAAGACCTCAAATTCGGTCGGGTCCAGCATCCGCAGAATGGCGCGGTGAATCTGGTTTGTGCCGGCGAGGTTCTCATATGCGGCAGCGATCACCGACCGGTGCGTGTCTTCCAGCCGGTCGAGCCGCGCTTCGAGACGCTCCATCGCAATCCCGCGCATGTCGATGATATTGGCTCCCATGGCCTTTTCATTGGCCGCGACGAGCGCATTCATCACGTCTTTATCATCCAGAATGGCATCCGGGCGGGAAATGATAGCTTCACGCAGGGCGTGTTCGATCTTGGGGCTGGTTGTCATCTGCTGCTCTTTATTTTTCAGGATCTATAGCATGGCCCGGACATAAAATCTGCCACGAAATTACAAAAATTCCATGGCAGTGTTGTCGTTGCAAAATCGCGTCCCCCGGCGCGCGGGTGGCGGATGGTCAGAGGATTTTCTGGCCTGTCTTGGACCAGTCGTCCATGAACTGCTGCAGCCCCTTGTCGGTCAGCGGGTGCGCGGCCAGCTTGCGGATCACTTCCGGTGGGGCGGTGATGACATCCGCGCCAATCAGCGCTGCATCCTGAATATGGTTCACCGACCGGATCGAGGCGGCAAGGATCTGCGTCTCAAATCCGAAGTTGTCATATATGGTGCGGATGTCCTGAATAAGGTCCATGCCATCAAGGTTGATGTCATCAAGACGACCGATGAAGGGGCTGATGAAGGTAGCACCCGCCTTGGCTGCAAGCAGCGCCTGGTTTGCGGAGAAACATAAGGTGACGTTGACCATTTTGCCTTCGGATGAGAGCACTTTACAGGCCTTGAGCCCGTCCCATGTCAGCGGCAGCTTGACGGTGATGTTTTCGGCGATATCGGCAAGCTTGCGGCCTTCGGCGATCATCGCATCGGCGTCCGTTGCCACCACTTCGGCGCTGACCGGGCCGCTGACGATGTCGCAGATCTCTTTGGTGACCTCGATGATGTCGCGGCCTGATTTCAGGATCAGTGACGGGTTGGTTGTGACACCGTCGACCATACCAAGATCATTCAGCTCGGAGATCGCTGCGGTATCCGCTGTATCGACAAAGAATTTCATTCTTCACTCCCTTTTGTTGACTGGCGGAACGCCTGCGCATTCCCTCTTGCCCTTGGCTTTACCGCATGATCTGCCATGCTGAAACCCGAAAATCCCTCAGAGCCGGAGCCTGCGCGTTGAGCGAGCCGCAATTTTTTGACACCGGTGCGCTGGTGGCTGTGCTGACAACGCAGCCTTTGGGGCGTGCCCTCGACTACCGCGCACCTGAAGGGGGCTGCTTTGCCGGTGCCTTTGTCGAGGTTCCGCTGGGTCCGCGCAAAGTTATCGGCGTGGTCTGGGGGGCGGGGCAGGGCGATTACGATATCTCGAAGATCCGGTCGGTGATCCGCGTGCTGGATGCCGCTCCTATGCGTGATGAGATGCGCAGCTTTCTGCAACGGGCCTCCGATTATACGCTGACGCCCATGCCTGCGATGCTGCGCCTGGCGACCCGTGCGCCTGGTTTGGGGGATCCGCCGTCGATGCGGCGGGTCTACCGGCGGGGCGACGCGGAGCCTGACAAGATGACGGCGGCCCGGCGCAAGGTGCTGGCCGCACTCGCAGACTATGGTGATCTCGCGTTCACGCTGAAAGAGCTCGCTGACATGGCCGGTGTCGGCGCGTCGGTGGTCAAGGGGCTGGTGGCCAAAGGTGCCGTGCTTGAAGAGGACAGTCCGCGTGATCAGCCCTTCGCGCGGCTCGATCCCGCACTGCCGGGCAAAGATCTGACCGAAGACCAGGCGACAGGTGCTGCGGCGCTTGCGCAGGCCGTGCGTTCTGCGAGCTATGGCACGACGCTCCTGCGCGGGGTTACAGGATCGGGCAAGACCGAAGTGTATCTTGAAGCAGTGGCGGCAGCGCTTTCTGCGGGGCGGCAGGCGCTGGTGCTGCTGCCCGAGATCGCGCTGACGGCCGAGTTTCTGACCCGCGTAGAAGAACGCTTTGGCGCAAAACCCGCCGAATGGCACTCGGGCGCCACCATGACTGAACGTCGCCGGATCTGGCGCATGGTCGGGGAGGGGCAGGCTCAGCTTGTGATCGGCGCGCGCTCGGCGCTTTTTCTGCCGTTTCAGAACCTCGGGCTGATCGTGGTCGATGAGGAGCATGACACCTCCTACAAGCAGGAAGAGGGCGTGCGTGATAATGCACGCGATATGGCGGTGCTGCGCGCCTCGATCTTCGGGGCGCATGTGGTGCTGGCCTCGGCCACCCCGTCGCTGGAAAGCTGGGTTAATGCAGAGGCGGGCAAGTACCGGCGTCTGGAGCTGAAATCGCGGTTCGGCCCTGCGGTACTGCCGCAGATGCGCGCGATTGACATGCGCGCCGAGAGCCTGCCGGCCAGTCGCTGGGTCTCGGATGAGCTCCGGCGCGAGGTGGCTGCACGGCTTGAACGCGACGAACAGGCGATGCTCTTTATCAACCGGCGCGGCTATGCGCCGGTCACGCTCTGCCGCGCCTGCGGACATCAGATCGGCTGTGATCACTGCGACGCGCGGCTGGTCGAGCACCGCTTTCTTAAGCGCCTCGTCTGCCATCAGTGCGGTGAGACCAGGCCGATGCCCGATATCTGCCCCTCCTGTGAGGTCGAAGGACGGCTGGCGCCGGTGGGGCCAGGTGTCGAGCGCCTGGGCGAGGAGGCGGCAGAGCTTTTCCCGGACGCCCGGGTTGCGACGCTGAGTTCGGATATGTACGGCTCCGCCCGCGCGCTGAAAGAAGAGATTGCCGGTATCGCACAGGGGGCGGCGGATATCATCATCGGCACGCAGCTTGTGGCCAAAGGGCATAATTTCCCGAAACTTACGCTGGTGGGGGTGATTGACGCAGATCTGGGGCTGCAGGGCTCAGATCTGCGCGCGGCGGAGCGCACTTTTCAGCTGATGCGCCAGGTTGCTGGCAGGGCGGGCCGTGCCGAGGCGCCGGGCACCGCCCTTCTGCAGACCTATCAGCCTGAGCATCCGGTGATCCGCGCTATTCTTGCCGGCGAAGAGGAGGCTTTCTGGGCGGCGGAAGCCCGCGAACGCGAGGCGGCGGGCGTGCCGCCTTATGGCCGGATGGCGGGGATCATCCTGAGCGCACCGGATGTGGCGCAGGTTTTTGACGCCGGCAACCGGCTGGCGCGCCACGACCAGCCGCTGCGCGCGATCGGCGCACAGGTTTTCGGACCGGCGCCCGCGCCCATCGCCCGGGTGCGCGGTCGCCACCGGGTTCGGTTGCTGGTCAAGGCTGAGAAATCCGCGCCATTGCAGGCCGCTCTGGCGAAATGGGTGGGGCAGATCAGGCTGAAGGGCGATCTGCGCATCGCCGTGGACATCGATCCGCAGAGTTTCTACTGACGCATCTATGCTCATGACATATCGGATCGTTGTCGTTTTTCCGGTGTAACGGTGCCGGATATCTCCGAAGGATCGCCCGGTACCGGATGCAGCGGCGCTGAGGCCGGATCAGAAATACGACCCGTCCCCGTCTGCCGCAGAGTTTTATGCGCCGAAGCCGGCGCTCGTCCGATGCAGTCCCGCCGCGCCGGGTCCCCTTCCGGCGCTTATCCTGAAGACGCTGAGCGACGGCACCTTCACCCATCCGACCCCGGAAGACCGGCATGCCCGGCCCGTCGCGGCCGTGGCAACCATCACAGGGTAACCCCGCCCCGACGTCACGCCGGGGTGAGCTGCGTAATCGTACCTCGCCAAAGGCCTGTAAAAGGCATAATCAGGTGTCATGGCCAGATATGTCCCCCTTGCCGAGGCACGAACGCTGCCGCTCTGGCGCAGACCCGTTTCGCTGCTTTTTCTGATGGCTTTTGCCATGCCGGTCGCATTTTACACCTGGTTTGCGCTGCTCAACAACTTCGTTGAGGAGGTCGCGGGCTTTGACGGTGCGGATATTGGTCTGTTGCATACGATCCGCGAGATCCCGGGGTTTCTGGCTGTTGGCGTCATCGCGGTCATTATCTTTGTGCGCGAGCAGGTGCTGGGCCTCGCTTCGCTTGTGCTGCTGGGGCTTGCCACAGCCGTTACCGCGCAGTTTCCGCAGCTTACGGGCATCCTGATGCTGACTTTCATCAGCTCGGTGGGTTTTCACTATTTCGAGACAGTTAACCAGTCGCTGCAACTGCAGTGGCTGCCCAAAGACCGCGCACCGCAGATCCTGGGCTGGCTGCTGGCCACCGGGTCGGCCGCGACATTCATCGTCTATTTCATCATTATGATCCTCTGGGAGCCGCTGGGGCTGACCTATAACATTGTCTTTATGGCGGGGGGCGGTGTCACGGCGGCGATTGCCGTTTTCGCCATGGTGGCCTATCCGCAGTTTGAAGCGCCGCACCCGCAGATCAAGCGGATGATCCTGCGTCGCCGCTACTGGCTCTATTATGCGCTGCAGTTCATGTCGGGTGCGCGCCGTCAGATATTCATGGTCTTTGCAGGCTTTATGATGGTCGAAAAGTTCGGCTTTCAGGTGCATGAGGTCGCGGGGCTCTATCTGATCAACCTGGTGATCAACATGGCCGTGGCCCCGTTTCTGGGAAAAATTGTTGCGCGCTTCGGCGAACGCAACGCTCTGGTCTTTGAATATGCGGGTCTCGTCTGCGTCTTTCTGGCCTATGGTGGCGTCTATTTCTTTGACTGGGGATTTCAGGTCGCGGCAGCCTTGTATGTGATCGACCACATGTTTTTTGGTCTGGCCCTGGCGCTGAAAACCTATTTCCAGAAGATCGGTGATCCCGGCGACATCGCGCCTACCGCTGCCGTGGCTTTCACGATCAACCATATAGCAGCCGTCTTTCTGCCGGTGCTGCTTGGTCTGTTGTGGTTGGTCTCACCGGGGGCTGTTTTCTTTCTGGCGGCAGGGATGGCCGCGATCTCTCTGACGCTTGCCACGCTGATCCCGCGCCATCCTGAGAAGGGAAATGAGACGGTTTTTGCCCGTCTGGCACCTGCGCCCGCGGAATGAGCGAAGGGCGGTTTCTGACCGGCTCCACAATGGGGCATGTGGTGCGCATGACGGCCACGGGTGCTTTCGGCATTACTTTTGTGTTTCTGGTGGATGCGGCGAACCTCTTCTGGATCGCGCAGCTTGGCGATGCGCAGCTGGTGGCGGCTATCGGGTTTGCCTTTGCCATTCAGTTTTTTTCTGTGTCCTCCGGCGTCGGGCTGATGATCGCCTCGACGGCGATGATCTCGCGCAGCATCGGGGCAGGCCGGCGCGATCTGGCCCGGGAACAGGCAGGGGCAGCCGTAATTATTGCCACGACAATACAGGCTGGTGTCGCGCTTCTGATCGTTCTCTTCCGGCACGACCTGGTGGCAATGGCAGGTGCCACGGGCGAGACCGCGGCTCTGGCTGCGCGCTATCTGGCGATCACTGTTCCCTCGCTTGTGCTGATGGCTGTGGGGCTGATCTGTTCGGGTGCGCTGCGCGCGGAAGGTCTTGGTGCCCAGGCCATGTACATCACGCTGATCTCGGGCTTTTTGCTGATGCTCACCGATCCGGTGCTGATCATCTGGCTGGGCTGGGGGCTGGATGGCGCAGCCATTGGTCTGGTGCTCTTCCGGCTGGCGTTGCTCGGCATGGGGCTGTGGCTTGCTGCCGGCCGGAATAATCTTATTGCACTGCCGGATCTGAGCGGGGTGCGCCGGGTGATGCCGGTGTATATGGCGATTGCCCTGCCGGCGATTGCCACGCAAATGGCGACGCCTGCCGGTAACTATCTGCTCACCATCGTGATGGCGCCCTTCGGCGATGATGCCGTTGCCGCCTGGGCGGTTGTCGGGCGGATGACGGTCGTGGCCTTTGGCGGGATCTTTGCACTGGCCGGCGCGATCGGCGGGATTTTCGGACAGAACTACGGCGCGGGTCATCTGGACCGGCTGCGCAGCACCTACCGCGATGCGATCATCTTCTGCCTGCTCTATACCCTTGCGACCTGGGCGCTGCTGCTCATTGCCACGCCCTATGTGATCGAGGGGTTTGCGCTGAACGGTCAGGGCGCGGATATCGTGCGGGCCTTTACCCGGTTTGGTGTCGGCGCTTTTGTTTTTCTCGGCGCGCTCTTTGTGTCGAATGCCGCGTTCAATGCGCTCGGGCGACCGCTGCGCTCGACCCTCGTGAACTGGATCAAGGAAGGCCTGCTCTCATTGCCCGCCGCGGCTTTTCTGGCGGGCTTTTTCGGTGCACCGGGGGTGATTTACGGCCAGGCGGTGGCCGGGGTGATCGTGGGTACGGTGTCCGCGATCTGGGGCTGGCGATTTGTACTGTCTCTGCGGCCTGACACACCGGTTGCGCTTGACGCCACGCCGCCACGGCCCTACCCGAACCCGGACCGCTATCGGAGACGCTGATGCCCACCTATACCGCTCTGACAACGCTGCCTGGAAAAGCGCCTGCTGAAAATCTCGGGGGGGCGATGGAGAACCTGTCACCCGAACCCACCGGCGTCGGTGTGTTTGAGATGGAGGATGGCTCGGGGCTCTGGGAGGTCGGTGGTTATTTTACCGAACCGCCGGACGACACAGCGCTGGCGCTTCTGGCCGCAGCATTCGGCGCGCAACCATTTGTGGTATCTGAAGTGCCCGAAACCGACTGGGTCGCGCATGTCCGTCGCGAACTGGCGCCGGTTTCAGCGGGGCGTTTTTTCGTCTATGGCAGCCATGATGCCGATAAAGTGCCGCCCGAAGCCGAGCCGCTGCTGATTGAGGCCGCTATGGCGTTCGGCCCCGGGCATCACGGCCCCACCCTGGGTTGTTTGCAGGCACTTGACCGGCTGGCAGGCGAGGGGTTTGTCGGACAGAACGTGGTGGATATCGGCTGCGGGACGGCAGTGCTGGCCATGGCTGCCGCACGGATCTGGCCCGGGACTGTCCTTGCCAGCGATATCGACGAGGTGGCTGTGGATGTGGCGCGCACCAATGCCCGCGCCAATGGCCTCGAAGACCGCGTCCGTTGCGTGGAGGCCGCAGGCTTTGACGCGCCGGCTCTGAAAGACGCCAGTCCCTTTGATCTGATCTTTGCGAATATCCTCAAGGGGCCGCTCATCGCACTGGCGCCCGACATGGCGCGTCATCTGCAGCCCGGGGGATTCGCAATTTTATCCGGAATTTTGAACGAACAGGCCGACGAGGTGATCTCGGTTTATTCAGCGGCCGGGATCAATCTGGTGCACCGCGAGCAGATTGTTGACTGGACAACGTTAACACTCGCCACAATTGCCCGCTGAATGCCCCAATTCGGCCTCATTTGGCCATTCCGGCTTGTTTTTTGCCTGAATATTGACAATTTTAGTCTTAATCCGGTGGGGGCCTGATTACCAGGAGAGTGGGATGTCCGATACATACGCTCAGTTCGAAAAACGGATAAACAGTGTCGCCCGCAGGCACAAAGCGCTTGCCGCCGGGTACACGGCAGAGATTACCCATGACGGGCTGATCACGCTGACGCCGAAGCCATCACGCGTTTATACACGTCTTCAGATGCTGGCTGTGAGCATGGTCGCATTCTTTGTTCTCAAAGCCACCGCGATTGCCATGATCGGTCAGGCCGGATACCAGGCCCGCATTGATGTGCTGACCGCCGGAACACCCTTTGAACAGGTCGGCGCCTGGTTCCTGCAGCCCGGTGCGATTACGTCGACACTGGCACAGTTCCTGACAGTTTTTACCGGCTGATCCTTCAGTCTGCGAGTTTAGTAAGGTTGCCGGGTGTTCCGGCGGCTGGTTGTGTGACGGGTGTCTGCAGACATCCATGGTAAAAAAAGCCGCCCGCTCCGGTCCGGAGGGGCGGCTTTTTCGTTTCACCGGGGCGTATCGCCCCGGAAGTCACAAAAATCAGCGGATCAGTGTGTTGTCTGCAACGCTTTCGATGTCTGAGCGGCTCAGACCGATATCGTCCAGCTCGCGGTCGGTCAGACCTGACAGAGCGTTGCGGGTGACGCGTGCGTCATTCCATGCAACCACGCCGGCAAGGGCGCTGGAGAAAAGGTTGAAGAAACGGCTGGCCAGAGTGGCGGAGCCGTAACGGGTGCGGGTGGTATCAAAAGTAGCCATTGTGCCGTCCTTTATCTGAAGTGTTGACCGGTCATGCCGGTGTGTGATGAGGGGCAGATAGGTCTTGCCTGAAATTTGAGCAAGATGCGAAAACGCATGTTGGATATGCAGTTTTTGCATAGGTCTGATTGTGCTTAACCATAAGTAAAGAAAGATAAAATCGGAACACCTCCTGATGTCGGAAACAACCCGCCCGATGACGGTTTTGAACCGAAACCAGCAATGCGGGCGCCCGGAGGTCCCTGCGCGATGCAGAAAACGAACAGCTTGGCGGATGTTCGCCTTTCGTGCTAATGCATAAAAAACGAGATAATTCGGCAGGGCGGTGCAGATGGTGCGGGTGATCGGGATAGATCCGGGGCTGAGAAATCTCGGATGGGGCGTGATTGATGTCGCCGGCAGCCGCTTTCGCCATGTGGCCAACGGGATCTGCCGGTCAGAAGGTGAGGCGCTGGCGGACCGCCTTTTATCCCTGCACAGCCAGCTTACAGCGATCTTCCTCCAGTGGCTTCCCGAAGCGGCGGCCGTTGAGCAGACTTTTGTGAATAAGGACGGCGCGGGGACGCTGAAACTGGGGCAGGCGCGGGGTATTGCGATGCTGGTGCCGGCACAGGCCGGGCTCAGCGTCGGGGAATACGCACCCAACCGGATCAAAAAGACCGTCGTTGGCGTGGGCCATGCCGACAAAAAGCAGGTGTTGCACATGGTGCAGATGCAGCTGCCGGGCGCGCAGATCGCGGGGCCGGATGCGGCCGACGCGCTGGCCATCGCAATCTGTCATGCGCATTATGGCGGGGGCGATATACCGGGCCGCGTCCTGAAGGTGCGCGCATGATCGGGAAGATCTCCGGGCGTATCGAATATCGTGCCACAGACCATGTGCTCATTGATGTGCGCGGTATCGGATATCTTGTGTATTGCTCGGAGCGGACGCTTGCGGGGTTGCCCGGTGCGGGTGAAGCTGCCGCTCTATATACCGATCTGCTGGTGCGAGAGGACGTGCTGCAGCTTTTCGGCTTCCCGACGCTGGTTGAAAAAGAATGGCACAGGTTGCTCACGTCGGTGCAGGGCGTCGGGGCAAAGGCGTCGCTCGCCATTCTGGGCACGCTGGGGCCCGACGGTGTGAGCCGGGCGATTGCACTTGGCGACTGGAACGCGGTTAAAGCGGCAAAGGGCGTGGGGCCCAAGATCGCGCAGCGTGTGGTGCTCGATCTCAAAGACAAAGCGCCCGGCGTGATGGCGATGGGCGGCACGCCGGCAGCCGCGGCAGGTGCCTCGGATGTGGACGTTATCGAGCCTGCGGGTGTGGCAGCACCGGCGCCCCGCATGGCGCCTGCGCAGTCATCGGCCCAGGCCGAGGCGCTGTCTGCGCTGGCCAATCTGGGATACACTCCCGGCGACGCGGCAGGTGCCGTGGCCCGGGCCGCAGGCGAGGCCCCTGAGGCGGATACACCGGCGCTCATTCGTGCGGCGCTGAAGCTTCTGGCACCGCAAAGCTGAAATGGTTGAGTTCAGATGAGTGATATTGATCCCACTGTGCGCCCTGATGCGCTGCCCGAAGACGGTGATCGTGCGCTGCGCCCGCAGATGCTGGAGGAGTTCGTGGGTCAGGCCGAAGCGCGGGCCAATCTGCGTGTGTTCATCCAGTCTGCCCGGCAGCGCGGCGAGGCAATGGATCACACGCTTTTTCACGGGCCACCAGGTCTGGGCAAAACCACGCTGGCGCAGATCATGGCGCGTGAGCTTGGTGTGAATTTCCGCATGACCTCCGGGCCGGTGCTTGCGCGCGCGGGAGATCTTGCCGCGATCCTGACCAATCTTGAGGCGCGCGACGTGCTCTTTATCGATGAGATCCACCGGCTGAACCCGGTGGTTGAGGAGGTGCTTTATCCCGCGCTGGAGGATTTCGAGCTTGATCTTGTGATCGGCGAGGGGCCTGCAGCGCGCACGGTGCGCATTGAGCTGCAGCCCTTCACGCTCGTGGGGGCAACGACGCGTATGGGGTTGCTGACCACACCGTTGCGCGACCGGTTCGGCATTCCCACACGTTTGCAGTTTTACACCGAAGATGAGCTGTTCATCATTGTGGAACGCAACGCCCGCAAACTTGGCGCACCTGCGGATGAGGGCGGGGCGCGGGAGATCGCCCGCCGGGCGCGCGGCACACCGCGGATTGCCGGGCGGCTTTTGCGCCGGGTCGTGGATTTCGCCGTGGTCGAAGGCGACGGGCGGGTCACCAAAGAGCTGGCTGATATGGCGCTGACCCGGCTCGGAGTGGATCAGCTGGGTCTCGACGGGGCGGACCGGCGCTATCTGACGCTGATTGCAGAGAACTACGCCGGCGGGCCTGTGGGCATCGAGACGCTGAGCGCGGCGCTGAGTGAAAGCCGTGATGCACTCGAAGAGGTCATTGAGCCGTTTTTGCTGCAGCAGGGGTTCATACAGCGGACACCGCGCGGGCGGATGCTGGCGCAGAAGGCATGGACGCATCTGGGGAGGGTCCCACCGGGGCCCGCGCCCGATCTCTTTGGTGGGCAGGGCTGATGCCGCGTGCAAGAGACAACAGCGCCGGACGAGGGCCATAATGGACGCGGACGAGACAGTAGCACTTTTTACCCGCAGCGACGGCAGCTTTGCCTTTGCACGCTGGGGCCGGCCTGTTGCACCGGTAATTTTCGGGGTGACAGATGAGACGCTGGCGGTGGTGAAGGGCGCGCTGGAAGCCGTCATGGTGCTCAGCGGTCACCGGATGGCGGAGACGGACCCCGAGCTTGGCAGCAACCTGATGGTGTTCTTTTTCTCCGACTGGGATGAGTTGCCTCAGGTGCCGGGTCTCGACCGCTTGGTCAACGATCTGGCGCCGCTGGTCGACCGGCTGAAAGAGCAGGAGGCCAATCAGTACCGGGTCTTTCATTTCGACGAGCAGGGCGCCATTAAAGCCTGTTTTGTGTTTCTGCGCATGGACGAGCACCTCAGTGCAGTACCGGCGGAAACCCTGGCGCTCAGCCAGGTGGTGCAGTCGGTGCTTTTGTGGTCGGATCTGGCATTCCGCGACCGCTCGCCGCTTGCCGTGTCCGGCGACAAGACCATTCTGCGCCCTGATATCGCCGCACTGATCCGGGCGGCTTATGATCCGTCACTCCCGCCTGCGGCATCCGATCCGAGCCTTGCGATGCGTCTGGCTGCCAGGGTGGGGCTCCTGCAGTGAGCGTGCCCGGGCCTCTGAACTTTACCCGTGACTGGCAGGCGGCCCGGAACAGTCACGATCCTGTCGGTGTTCCGACCCGTTACGCCGACAGTATCCGGTTTCGCTCACTTAAGGCGCAAACGCTGGTGGAGCGTGGGCTGATTGAGGGTAAAAATGCACTGCACGAGCACCGGCGCGAGGTGCAACCGGCGCCGGCCTTCGGGGTGCGGGATGTTTTCGGAGGGTATCAGATGACTGTCATGCGCTGCGACAATCACCGCGATATGCCGGCCGTGGAGACGTTTGATTGCAATGAGGCGGGGCTGGTCTGCCGCGCCGCCGCCCGGCACCGGGATATCTGAGCCGATGCATCGTTTTCCGGTCCGCGTATATTACGAAGACACCGATATGGCGGGCATCGTCTATTACGCCAATTATCTGCGCTTCATCGAGCGGGCGCGCAGCGACTGGGTGCGCGAGGCAGGCATCGACCAGCTCGCGATGAAGGCGCAGGGCGTGGTTTTTGCCGTGCGAAGAGTGGAGGCAGATTACCTGCTGCCTGCGGTTTTCGACGATCAGCTGGAGGTGCATACCACCATCACGCAGATGACGCCTGCGCGAATGATCATGGCGCAGAAAGTCCGGCGGGGCGACACCCTGCTTTTTCAGGCCGAAGTGACAATTGTCTGCATCGGAGCGGGTGGAAAACCGGCGCGTTTGCCAGCAGAACTCCGCTTACTGCCGGTCACGCTACCCACCTGACAGCATAGTGATAGCAATCTGTCTTGCAGTGGGGTAGGGTCCTGAGACAATGGAGCCGGAAAACCGGCCCACGGCGGTATTGAGCAAAGAGCAGGCATATGGAAGCAGAGACGCTGGCACTGGCGCATGAGATTGATTTCTCATTTTTCGGGCTGTTCGCCCGTGCGACCCTCATCGTAAAAATCGTGATGATCATGCTGATCGTGGCCTCTTTCTGGTCCTGGTCAATCATTGTCATCAAGCTGATCCAGTACCGGCGCGCCCGCGCCGAGGCTGCGGTTTTCGATCAGGCCTTCTGGTCAGGAGAGCCACTGGATTCGCTCTTTGAGCAGACCGGGCCTGCGCCCTCGGGAAGTGCGGAGAAGATATTCGCCGCCGGCATGACCGAATGGCAGCGCTCGCACCGCGATGACGGCGGGCTGATTGCCGGGGCCACCGCGCGCATCGACCGCTCGATGGATGTGGCAATCAATAAAGAGGCAGAATATCTTCGCAACGGGCTGACTGTGCTGGCAACCGTGGGGTCATCGGCACCCTTTATCGGGCTTTTCGGTACGGTGATCGGGATCATGAACGCCTTTATCGAAATTGCCGAGCAACAAAACACCAACCTTGCGGTTGTGGCGCCCGGCATTGCCGAAGCGCTGCTGGCCACCGGACTGGGACTTCTGGCCGCGATCCCGGCGGTGATTTTCTATAATAAGCTGAGTTCTGACGCGGATCAGATCCTTGGAGGCTACGAGTCCTTTGCCGATGAGTTCGCCACCATCCTCAGCCGCCAGCTGGACAGCTGAGCGATGGGTGCCGGTGTCATGCAAAAGCAGGGCGGGGCCACCAAACGGCGCCGCCGCACCTCGCGCGCGCAGCCGATGGCAGAGATCAACGTCACGCCCTTTGTCGATGTGATGCTGGTGCTGCTCATTATCTTTATGGTGGCAGCACCGCTGCTGACCGTTGGTGTGCCGGTGGAGCTGCCGAAAACGGCGGCCGGAGCGCTGCCCACGGATCAGGAAGAGCCGCTGACGGTGACGATCCTGGCGGACGGCAGTATCCAGATCCAGACCACTGAAACTGCGGGTGATGAATTTATTCCCAAGCTGCGGGCGATTGCAGCAGAGCGTACCTCTGACCGGGTGTTTTTGCGCGCGGACGGCTCCGTGCCGTATCTGCGGGTGATGGAGGTCATGGGCGCTCTGAATGCCGGCGGTTTCTCCAACATCGGTCTGGTGACCGATATCGGCGGGCCGACGCTTGACGGCGCCGACGCGCCGGGCGGTACGGGGCAGTAGGGCGCGGCGGTGCATACCGGCCATTACATATCGGGTGCCGGGCACCTGGTCCTGCTGGGCTGGCTGGCCTTTGGCGATGTGTTTTCGGCCGAACCTCTGCCCTTTGAGATGGCTGAGGTTTCTGTAATCTCGGGCGCCGAATATGCAGCCATGGTGGCGGCGGCGCAGTCGCCGCAATCGGTCACAGAGGTGGCCCAGCCGGCCAGCCCCGAGGTTACGCAGGATGCGCCGGAGGTGACTTCTGCTCCCGATGAGCAGACCGAGACGACCCCTCCCGCTCCGGCCGAGACGCCGAGCGAAGAAACACCTCCCGATGTCACCCAGATCACGCCGCCGCCGCCACAGGCCGATGTGAGCGATCAGGCGCCTGAACTGCCACAGCCCCCGGCGGATATCGCCGTCGATGTGCCGCAGATCAGCG
>CBDUCB010000080.1:0-13842 GCA_965365545.1 uncultured Roseobacter sp.
AAGCAGGTCCGCACCCGCCGCTGCCGCCTCGTGCAGTGCCGTCTCAATGGCATCCGCGCGCGCGTCTGGTGCGATCCCGGCCGGCATCTGATAAAGCGCTGTTCTCACCAGGTGTCTCCCGCAGTGTTGACCGGCCGCAAAAGACAGGCAGGCGTGCCACTCTTGCATGGTTCGCAGCCGCCGGTCCATGGCCAGGGTCTCGTCAGGGTCGGTCATTTGATGTGACAATCTGCGATCCGTGGCCGCTGAACTGACGCGGGATTAATCAGAGCACGAACCGGACCCGCGCCAATGCTGCACATGACCGACTGGCGGACGTGACATTTCCGGGCACGGAACGGTAGGGTAAGCGGGGCAAACCGCCACCCGCGCCCTTCTCAGCAAACATGAAACGGACAGCTCTTGCGTTACACCTCTCCCTCGACCCCCGATCAGTTTGCGCCAAGGTTCTCGCAGATCGCCACTTTTATGCGTGTCCCGGTGGCAGAGACCATCGCCGACGCGGACATCGGTCTTTTCGGCGTGCCCTGGGACGGGGCGCTGACCAACCGACCCGGCACGCGTCACGGCCCGCGCGAGGTGCGCAACCAGTCCACGCTGATGCGCGCGATCAACCATGCCACCCGCATCAACCCGTTTGAGCTCGCGCGCATCCGCGACATGGGCGATGTGCCGTTTACCCGCATGTTCGAGATCGAGGCCTCGCATGACGAGATCGAGGCTTTCGCCGCGATGCTGGTGGCGGAGAATGTGTTGCCGCTGGCCATTGGCGGCGATCACTCGGTCACCCTGCCGCTGCTGCGTGCGATAGCGAAAGAGCCGGTGGCGCTCATTCATATCGATGCCCATGCCGATACCACCGACAGTTTTCAGGGCTCGAAGTTCAATCACGGCGCGCCCTTCCGGCGGGCAACCGAAGAGGGGCTCATCGATCCCGCAAAAACAATACAGATCGGCATCCGCGGCACGCAGAATACGTCCGATGGCTGGGATTTCTCGGCAAATACGGGCATGCGCGTGGTTTTTTGCGAAGAGTTCCATGAGCGCGGCCCGCAGGCCATTGCCGATGAAGCCCGCGCGCTTGTGGGCGATACACCTGTGTATCTGACCTATGACATCGACAGTCTCGATCCGGTTTACGCGCCGGGCACAGGCACGCCGGAGATCGGCGGGATGACGACCCATCAGGCACAGGTCCTGCTGCGGGGTCTGCGCCATCTCAACTATGTCGGTGCGGATCTCGTAGAGGTCTCGCCGCCCTTTGATACAGGCGATGTGACATCGCTGGCCGGGGCAGCCCTGGCCTATGAAATTCTGTGCCTGCTGGCCGAAGTGCGCGCCGGCCGCGCCGCCGGAAAGGAGGGCTGAGATGACGCTTCCCGTTGACGCAGACTGGTACCGTCACGACCAGCTTGATGCGCGCACAGTTCTGATCACCGAGCCGCGTGTGCACCCGGTTTTTTCGGCCAACATGCACCTCGTTCTGGGCCGCGACAAAGATCTGCTGGTCGACAGTGGCATGGGGGTGGCCCCGTTGAAGCCTTTTGTGGATGCTCAGCGTCCGGAGCCGGACAAGCCGCTGATCCTGCTGTCCACCCATACCCATGTCGATCACATCGGCGCGGCGCATGAATTCGCCACGCGTCTGGTACATCCGCTTGAGGCGGCAGAGATGGAGGCGCCGTCGGAGTATTCGCTGCGCAGTGATGCCATCCCCGCGCGCTTTCGCACGCTTTTTGAGGAGGCGGGATATGCACCGCTCTGGCCGCTTCTGATCGATGCCGTCCCGCACAAAGGATACGACCCTGACGCCTGGCGGTTGCAGGGCGCTGTCCCCACGGGGACGGTGGACGACGGCGACGTGATCGATCTGGGAGACTGGCAGGCCGAAGTCCTGCATCTGCCCGGCCACTCACCGGGGCAGGTCGGGCTTTTCCATCATGACAGCGGCACGCTTTTCGGGGCGGATGCGATCTATGACGGGCCGCTCATTTACGACGGTCCCGGCATGAGCATCCCCGATTACGCCGCCACGCTGCGGCGCATTGCGGCTCTGCCGGTGACACGGGTGCATGGCGGGCATGACCCCGCTTTTGGCAAAGCGCGTCTGGATGAGATTGTGCAGGAGTACCTGCAGCGCTGGGGCGTGTGAGGCGCGGGTGGTTTATCGCTCGCCCGGGACGGGCGGCTTAGAGACTGCCCGGGACGGGCGGCTCAGAGACTGCCCGGGACGGATGGATCAGGCGTCTACCGGCACCTGCACAGGATCAAGGGACCGTGCCGTCTCGCGCCCGTCAAAGGCCAGGGCATGCCATGTGTAATCATCGCCCCGTTCCAGAGCTACATGGCCCTCGTGCAGCGGATTGGTGGACAGGGCTGCAATGCCAAACCGGCCATCCCAGTGACCCAGAAGATATTCGCTCTCGAACTGCGCGTGCAGGGCCGCCTCGTCACGTTCGCCGGCTGCAAGTGCCGCGCGAAGAGCGGTCGTGTCGCCCGCAGGTACAGGGCCCATCGCAAGCACAAAGAGCGATCCGCTGTCGATCAGCAGACCCGTCTGTGTTCCCGCGCGAACCTGGTGAACCTGCGGCACCGGCATCTCTTCGCGCCGCCAGAGCTCACGGTATTCCGAGAGCACGCCATCCTCGATGAGCGCGCCGTCTGCATCCCATGACATCTGTCCGATATCGGCCTGCGGCGGCACACCATGCCAGTTGATATGACGGTGCCAGGTGCACCGGCCGTCCTGCACCGTGGTGTGGCCCGCAAACCCTTCGGCCTCCAGCAGGCGGCTCAGATCACGGGCCGGCAGCTCGGAAAGCGCACTCAGACCGCGTACATCGGGCCGCTCGGCAGGGATACGCAGATCCGCAAAGAGTTCACCTGCCTGCAGCCAGTGCACCCGCGTCGAATGATCCTCAAACCATGGCGCGCGGATCCACTCCCGGCGCCAGTGCCCCTGCAATGCCGCCTGACCGGTCATGCCGCGGTCCTCTGCCAGGACCCCATCGCCGTGATGATCGCACCGGCATTCTGCAGCGCGCCGGTCTGCAGGTATTCCATCGCGTTGAGCGAGGCCTGATGCGCCTCAGGCGATGAGCCGCCGACACAGTCCTGCACAACCCGGCAATGGTAATCATGCTGATGCGCATCGACGAAAGTGTAATGCACGCAGACATCCGTCTGACAGCCCACAAGGATCAGCGTCTGCGCCCTGAGCCCTTTCAGCAGAATTTCCGTCTCGGTCCCGAAAAAGCAAGAATACCGCCGTTTGTGCACAAAGTAATCGGTTTCGCGCATGTCCATCTCTTCGGCGGCGACGGGTGTGCCGGGATTGTCTTCCATGCAGTGAACGTCCTCATCTCCGTCAAGCTCCCGGCCGAAATCGACCATATCGCGGCGGTGGATTTCCTGGAAAAAGATCACCGGAATATCGTTGTCATGGGCGGCATCAACAACCGACCGGGCGCGGGCGATATTCTCCTGCCAGCCCGGCATATGCGGGATAGGACGGTTTTCCATGGTCTGAAACGCGGATTTCTGGATGTCGATCACCATCAGGACCGGGTTGCCGACAATCAGGGGCTGGCGGGGCATGGCATTTCCTTTTTTGCTATTTGCGCGACGGGTCCGCGCCCATCAGGCGCGGCAGATCTCCGAACCGCGCCACGGCGGAGAAGACGATCACCGAGACCAGAATAAAGGTAATCGCAGCCACCGCCATGGTGGGTGTGAACCCGTTGCGCAGTGAGTTGAAAATCTGCAGCGTCACGGTCGCGTATCCGGATGCGGAGACAAAGAACATGACGATAAATTCGTTGAAACTGAGCACCAGGGCAAAAAAGAACCCCGAGAGCGTATAGGGCACCATCTGCGGCAGAATGATCGTGCGGAATGTGATGGCGGGCGTGGCACCCATGGTGGCTGCGGCGTCCAGATGCGCCTCGTCAATAGATTGCAACCCGATCGAGATCGTGACCAGCGGCAGCGCCATGAAGAGCACCGCATGACTGACCACGCCCGACCAGATTTCTCCCAGACCGCCCGAAAACCCCCACATGAAGCCAAGGCCCACACCAAAGACAATGGGCGGCAGCGCAAAAGGCATCGCACCCAGACCAGCCAGCAGTCCGGAGGCCGCCCCGCCGCGTTTCCACAAGCCATAAGCCACGGGCCAGGCAATCAGCACCGCAAGGGCCGCGCTGCCGAAGGCGATGATGACCGAGTTCAGCAACGCGTTGCGCCAGACAGGCTCGTGCAGAAAAAACTCAGCAAAGCGCGTGAGCGTCGGATCCTGCGGCGGAAAGAGCATGGAGCGCCCGCCGTTGAGCGCAGAAGCGCATACCACCAGAATGGGCAGCATGATCACAAAAGCTGCAAGGGCCATGAAACCATTGGCAAAAATCTTCATGACGCGGCCCCCTTGCGGTTCACGAGGATCTGCCCCAGCCAGAGACAGATGCCGCCGGTGATCAGCAGGATAACCGCCTGGGCCGCCCCGAACGGCGCATTCAGTGTGGAGCCGCGCACGGCCTCATAGACCGATACTGCCAGCGTCTGCTTGGCGGGCTCGGCAAAAACCGTGACCGAGACATAGACGCCCAGCAGGAAGACAAAGAGCAAAAACAGCGTCCCGATGAGCGGCAGTCGCACGGTCGGCAGAACCACGGTGCGCATCACTGTCCATGGACCGGCCCCCATGGTGCGTGCGGCTTCCGTCATAGACGGATCAAGCCGCGACAGCGCGGGATAGAGCAGGATCACCGCATAGGGCCAGACCAGATAGGACATGGTCAGAATGGTCGCAAATTCGGAGGTCTTGAATTTCACATTGCGCGGATTGGCCATGCCCCATTCGCGCAGCACATCAAACCAGCCCGTCGCCTTGAGCCAGTCGGTCACGCCGGTCTCGCGCAGCACCATCGGCAGGCCGGAGCGGTTGGAGAGCAGAATGTCCCAGCCCATGACAATGAACACTTCCGAGAGTGACAGCGTGGCAAGAAGGAAAACGAGCCAGCGGCTTTGGGCCGCACGGCTCATGCGGGTCATGAACCATGTAAAGGGAAAAGCCGTCAGCACGGCGAGCACCGCGGCGATTACCGCGTAATATACGGAATACCAGAGCCGGTTGAGGTAGAGAAACGTCGTGCTTTCAGGCCAGGAGGCGCCGACGAAAAACCGCTGGTAATTGGCGCCTGTAAAGCCAAAAGCCCAGGCTGCGCCTTCGATTTTCTGACCGAAGGAGATGACAATCACGAGGACAAAAGGCACAACACACAACGTCAGGATAAGGGCCCAGAGGACTGTCTGAAAAAGATCGGGGCGCATGATGGATCTGCGCGATCTGCCACTTGTCCCGGAGGAGGCAAGGGTAGGGGGATCGACCGCACTCATGCGACGGCCCGGGCCTTGTCGGACGGGTAAATATAAAGACCGCCCGCCGGCAGGTGCACTTCGGTTTTCTGTCCACGGGTGAAAGCGCGCGCCCCTTCGCCGATGGCGTATTCCACCACCATCGGACCCAGCGGCGTGTCGAGATGAATGTCTCGCGTGGGGCCCACGTCGCGCACAAATGTGACCTCAGCCGGCACCCGGTTGCCCTCGGGCATAACCTCATCGAGACAGGCCTTTTCGGGGCGGATCACCACGGTGACCGGCGAGCCGTCGAGGTATTTCTGCGTGCCGGCCTCCAGGGAATGGCTGCCTGCCGTGATCCGGCCACCCCGCATCACACCCTCAAAGAAGTTCGCGCGCCCGATAAAGTTGGCGACAAAGGGATTGCCCGGCTTGTGATAAATTTCCTGCGGCGCGCCGGTCTGCTCGACCCGCCCGTCCGACATCACGACGATATTGTCGGCCATGGTCATGGCCTCTCGCTGGTCATGTGTCACGACGACCGTGGTGATGCCCAGCCTCTGCTGCAGCATGCGCAGTTCCACCTGCATCGCCTCTCGCAGGTTGGCATCGAGCGCTGACATCGGCTCGTCGAGCAGAAATACTTCCGGCTCCTGTGCGAGCGCGCGCGCGATGGCCACCCGCTGGCGCTGGCCACCCGAAAGCGCGCCGATGGCCCGGTCGCCGAAGGGCGTAAGCTGCACCAGATCCAGCAACCGCGCCGCGGTTTCATGCGCCTGCGTTTTCGGCACGCCCGCGATGGTCAGCGCATAGCAGACATTTTCCCGCACGTTCAGATGAGGAAAGAGCGCGAAGTTCTGGAAAACCATGCCGAATTTGCGCTGATGGGCAGCCTGGCGGGTCAGGTCGCGCTGGCCCAGCATGATCTTGCCCGCAGTGGGGTCTTCCAGCCCCGCAATGAGCCGCAGCAACGTGGTTTTGCCGCAGCCCGAGGGGCCCAGAAGTGCAGTGAGTTCGCCGTGGTTGAATGTCAGGTCCACGCCTTCGACGGCGCGGACCTTTCCGTAGTCTTTGCGGACCTTATGAAGGGTCAGATTGTCCATGGCACTCAGGCGGATGCCAGCATCTTGTCCCAGGCTTCCTTGATGAAGGTCTCGTTATCGAGATAGGCCTCATAGGCAGGCTGAATGGCCGGCGTGCCCGACACAAACGAGAACTCTTCATCCGTAAGATCGGTTTTTGACTGGGCCACGAGGGGTGCTGTACCGATCTTGCGTGACATCAGCGCCTGGGTCGCGGGATCCGAGGAGAAGTTGATGAACTCCGCCGCCTCATCGGCCTTTTCCGAGAGCGCCGAGAGGCACCAGGAGCCATACCCGATGGGGTTGCCTTCTTTGGGGAAGGTTGAACGGATCGGGAAGCCGTCCGCAGCCATCAGCTGTGCCACGTCATGGAAATACATGCCGCCGACCACGTCACCGTTTTTCATCGATTGCTCCATCTGACTCTCAGCAGTCCACCAGAGCGCCACGTTGGGTTTCAGTTCACCGGCTTTCTCGACCATGGCGAGGATGCCCTCGTTGGTGTCGAACGTGCCCGCTCCCTCAAAATAGGTCGCCGCGATTATGTCGAGAAGGTTGCCGCTGATCAGCTTGCTGAGCCCCAGGCTGCTCTCAAAACGGCTGCTGTCCCAGAAATCGACCCAGGATGCGGGGGTGTCCACCTCATCGGGGTTCACGACCATCGAGGTAAACCAGGCCATGGCGCCCACACCGATCACACCGGTGCTGTCTTCATAGAGGAAATCTTCCTCCATATTCGAGGCTGCAGGGATGTTGGTCATATCAAGCGGCGAGACCAGTTCGCCGATCCGCGAGGACTTGATCAGTGCATCGCGCGCGTAAAGTGACAGATCCGTGGGCACCGAGCCCGCAGCGGATGCCTGCTGCATGGTGACCAGCCAGTCTGCGGAGTTTGGCTGCGTGACACTTTCTATGGTGATGCCGGTGGCTTCGGTAAAGGCCGGATAAACGAATTCCTTGAAGCTGTTTTCAAAGTAGCCGCCATAAGAGCCGACCTTGAGGCTGCGGCTCTGTGCGATCAGCGGTGTGCCGAGAACACTGCCAACAGCGGCGAGGCCACCCATTCCGGCGGTGGATTTCAGAAGCGTACGGCGGTTCAGTTTTGTCATTTTGCATTCCCCTGTTTTTTCTTTTGCGGTGCGCGACCCTGAGTGCTTAGGGGCGTGGCGCGAGATGCAGGCAGGCCTGCTCTGTTAAACATTCATTCATATCTGACGGCGCAGAGGGCCCGGTTTCCTGCACCGCAGCGCATTCCCGGGAGAGTTTGGTCAAAAATGAAGCAGTACGGCCCTGCTGCGCAGCAATTTTCAGCATGGGGCGAAAGAATAACGGCGTCGTTGCGATCTGACTTGCCGCGCGCGTCGCTGCCGCGCCACGGTTGATAAAACTTCGCATGTCACACCGGGGAGCATTTTATGAGCACGACACTCACTGCCGATCAGACCGCACTGAAAATTGATCAGGCGCAGCTGCCGGTCATCGATCTGGGCGGGCTTCGCACCGGTGAACGCGCAGATAAAGAAGCCGTCGCCAGCGCACTGGGCGAGGCGGCGCGCACTTCGGGCTTTTTCTATATCACCAACCATGGCGTACCGGCGGAACTGGTGGAAAAGATGTTCGCCGCGTCGCGCGCATTTCACGAAAAGCCCCGCGCCTTTAAGATGAAATACTGGTCAGGATTTACCACGCATCACCGTGGCTACGTACCGCTGGAGGAAAACGGCACGGATTTCCCGAAACGGATAAATTTCAACGAAGCCTGGGATATGTCCTATGAGGCGCCCGCCGATCACCCCGATCACCTCGCCGGCTGGCGCATGACCGGACCGAATATCTGGCCCGATATCCCGGGCTGGAAGGAAACGGTGTCCGGTTACTACGAAGCGGTCTTTGATCTGGGAATGCAGATGCTGGATGCGCTGGCCATTGAGCTTGGCGTCGATCCTGCCGAACTCACACAGCACATCACCAATCCGACGTCACAGCTGCGCCTGCTGCGCTATATCGAGAACGATATGCCTGCCAACAAAGACACGGTTGGCATCGACGCACATTCCGATTTTGAGTGTTTCACGATCCTGCTGCAGGGCGCGCCCGGGCTGCAGGTGATGAATGCCGATGATGTCTGGATTGAGGCCGACCCGATCCCGGGCTGCTTTATCGTGAACATCGGGGACATTTTCGAGACATGGTCCGGCGGACAGTTCAGATCGACCCAGCACCGGGTCAATAATATCGGCCATGAACGCTATTCCTTTCCGCTCTTTTTCGGGCTCGATTACCACGCGGTCGTCGAGCCGCTTGAGAAATTCCGCACCCCTGATACGGTGGCAAAGTACCCGCCGATCAAAGCCGGTGATCACCTGATGCGCATGTCGGTAAACGCCTTCCGGTACATGGCGGAGGCGCGCGCAAGCGGTGAGCTGACCCTTGATTTTGAGGTGCCTGATGAAAACCCGTTCAAGAGAGAAGCAAAGCCGGCGGCCGAATGAAACCACACCCCGATTTTGAGAACATCGATGTACCGGAGGTTTTCAGCCTCGAAGACTACCACCTGAAAATTCTGACGAGGGCCGATCTTGACGAGGATTACACCGCCGTTATGAACTCAGCCGGGGTGCTTCAGGGTATCTTTGACCCGCAGTGGCCGGAGGGCCTGACCCGCGAAGAAGACCTGACGGATCTGGAGTGGCATCACCGTGAGTTCACTGCCCGGCGCTCTTTTGCCTGGGTGATCCGCAACGCGGCGGCTGACTATCTGGGCTGTGCCTATCTTGCACCTGATATCGGAACGCGCGGCAGGGGTGCGGCTGTCTGGTGGTTTACCGACACGCCCGGGCGCATGGCACATCTGTCTGCTTTTGGTCCGCTCTATGAGCGCTGGCTGCGTAAGATGCTGCCCGACAGCTACCAGCTTGACCTGCACAGCAACGCACATCTGTGAACGCGTGGCACCGGTCCGTCCCTGACGCGTGCTCGCTGAGGCGAAGGGGATTATACGCTGCAGTCTGGTCCGGGCTGCGGTGATGTGTCATCACTTGTAAACAAGTAAAATGTCACCTGACACCTGCCGCAAAGGATACCCCTCACAATGTCGTCAAAAATTGCTGTCATCGGCCTTGGCTCTATGGGGTATGGCATCGCGCAATCCGCCCTGCGCGCGGGCAATACAACGCATGGATTTGATATCAACCCCGATGCCGTTAGCCGGTTTGCGGGCGAGGGCGGCGCATCGGGCGGGCTTGCGGATGTTGCGGGCACGCTTGATGTGGTGGCGGTGGTCGTCCTGAACGCGCCCCAGACAGAAGCGGTGCTGTTCGGCCCGAATGGCATTGTCGATCAGATGAAAGCCGGAGCCGTGGTCGTGGCCTGCGCCACCGTGCCGCCGGAATTTGCCCGTCGCATGGAGGCGCAATGCGCGGATGCGGGCGTGCATTATCTTGACGCCCCGATCTCCGGCGGCTCGGTCAAAGCCGCGAGCGGAAAGCTCAGCATCATGGCCTCGGGCAAAGCCGAAGCTTTTGCAGCAGCGCGCCCGTTTCTGGACGCCACGGCTGAAACGGTGTTTGAGCTCGGAGAAGCGGCCGGTGCGGGGTCCGCGATGAAAGCCGTCAATCAGCTGCTGGCGGGTGTGCATATCGCCGCCATGGCCGAGGCGATGACCTTTGGCATGACCCAGGGTGTCAGCCCCGAAACATTCGCCAAAGTCATTCCCCGATGCGCCGGCAGTTCCTGGATGCTGGAAAACCGCGCGCCGCACATTGTGGCGGGCGATTACACGCCGCATTCATCGGTCGACATCTGGCCAAAGGATCTGGGCATCGTGCTCGACATTGCGAAATCCGCGAAGTTCGGCGCGCCGCTGACTGCAGCAGCGCTGCAGCAGTTTCTGGCAGCCTCCGGATCCGGTCTCGGGGCCGAAGACGATGCCGCCGTGGCCAAGGTTTATGCGCGCAATGCGGGCCTTAAACTGCCGGGAGAGGGATGATGCTGCTGGGCTGTATCGGCGACGATTTCACCGGGTCCTCCGATCTGGCCAACACGCTCTCAAAACAGGGCATGCGCGTGGTGCAGTACACCGGCGTGCCGGACGCCCCCGCCGCTCAGGACGTAGAGGCGGGTGTTGTTGCGCTGAAATCCCGCTCGATCGCTCCGGGCGATGCGGTCGCGCAATCGCTGCAGGCACTCGACTGGCTGCTGGCGCAGGGATGCGAGCAGATTTTCTTCAAATACTGCTCCACATTCGATTCCACACCTGAGGGCAATATCGGACCGGTCGCCGACGCGCTTGCCGGGCGGCTTGACGCGCATAAGGTCATTTTCTGCCCGGCCTTTCCGGGCACCGGGCGCTCGATTTATCAGGGTCATCTTTTTGTCGGAGACGTTTTGCTGAGCGAAAGCGGGATGCAGAACCATCCTCTTACCCCGATGACTGATCCGGATATCCGCCGGTGGCTGGCGCATCAGACGGAACATGAGGTTGGCCATGTGAGTGCCGCACATGTTCTGCAGGGCGCAGAGGCCATCTCGGCCGCTCTTGCGGCAGAGCATGAAGCGGGCCGGCGGATGATTGTCGTCGATGCGCTTCAGGATGCGGACCTTATGGAAATCGGCGCGGCTGCTGCGGGGTTACCGCTGATCACCGGTGGTTCGGGCGTCGCGCTGGGACTGCCGCGCAATTTCGCGCGTGACGGGCGCATTGCAGGTGCCGGCACAGCCTGGCAGGGGCAGTCCGGAAAATGCGTGGCGCTGTCCGGATCCTGTTCGCGCGCAACCCGCGCGCAGGTTGCTTTGCACAAAAAGTCGCATCCCGCCTTTGAGATCATCGCAGCCGATGTGATCGGGGGCACCCTCACAGCAGAGCAGGCGGCACGCTGGCTGTTGGACGCAGACGGCATTCCGCTGGCCTACAGCTCCGCAGATCCCGAAGTGGTCAAAGAGGTGCAGCAGAAATACGGTCGCGAGGCATCCGCCAAAGCACTGGAGGACTTCTTTGCCGAAGTTTCGCGGCGCCTTGTCGCGGGAGGTATCACAAAGATCCTGACTGCGGGCGGAGAGACCTCAGGGGCCGTTGTCGAAGGTCTTGATCTGACAACGCTGGAAATCGGACCGGAGATTGATCCGGGCGTGCCGGCGCTCAGAGCAGGGCCGGATCTGGTGATTGCCCTGAAATCGGGCAATTTCGGCGCACCCGACTACTTTGGCAAAGCGGCGGCTGTTCTGGGGCAGGGTGCCTGAGGATCAGGGCGAAACTTCCCACCAGAGCCCGTCGATGCTGACCATCACCGGCTCGCCACAATGGAAGAGATAGTAGGTAAAGCCCGACTGTGGCTTTGCCGCGATGCCGTTGCGCCCGATCAGGCCGCCGGCTTTGCTGACGGTATCAGACCCGGTGCGTCCGGGCATGCGCAACGCCTGTCCCGGTGAGACCAGAATATCGGTCTCCGGCGTCATACCGTTCAGCGCACCTTTGGGTATGGCCACCGGATTTGCTTTCGGATGCAGCGACATGAATTTTGCATCCAGCCGGATCTGGTCGACCCATTGCACTTCCATAAACCGGCCGCTTGAGGTTTTGACCGGATCACGACGGCGCAGCGCTTCGATCGGCAGGGCGCCGAATGAGGTCATCACGCGACACTTTGCACCGAACCCGGGCTTGTACCAGGCGAGCGTTTCCGGCGCGGTGCCGGCCGGGCGTACTGCGGGGGCAGTTTCGGCCTGACGCATCACACTGCTCAGCATGGAAAGGTCGTTTTCCTCAAGTTGCATGGCATCCTCGTTAACATAACATCGCGAAAAAACAAAACGATCCCGGTAAAGGGCAGAAATGTGCGGGCCCGCCGGCAGTCGCCGGCAGGCCCTGAAGTTTACTCAGTTTGCCGCAAAGTAGTTAACATAGCGGATAACAACCGGGCCGAGCGACAGCATCAGAATGGCGGGCAGCATCAGAGAGGCCATGACCGCAGACATCTGCACCGGCAGCTTGTTGGCCTTTTCCTGAGCTTTCAGCTCGCGCGTCAGACGCATCTCTGTTGCATAGACGGTCAGCGCGTCTGCGACCGAGGTGCCGAACTGAATGGACTGCAGCACCACATTGGCAAAAGACATGACCTCTTCCACGCCTGTACGCTGGCCCATATTCAGCAGGGCGCGGTCTCTGTCGCGTCCGGCCTGGATTTCGCTCTGCGCGATCAGGAGCTCTTCGGCGATATCGGGGGCAACCGAATGGATCTCGGTAGCAACCCGGGTCATCGCAGCATCAAATCCGAGACCGGCTTCCACAGCGATCTGCAGAAGATCAAGCGCGTTGGGAAATGCTTCCTCGATCTTGCGTTTGCGCTCATTGATGCGTCCCTTAAGCCAGGCTGACGGGCCGTAAAACCCAAGCGTGGTCAGCATCGCCAAAAACAACACCAGATGCATTGAAGAAGCAGAGCCGAGCAGCTCGCTGATGCCACGCGGTAACCACGGCACTCCGGCATTGGCCAGCGCAATCATGACCGCCAGTGCGCCGGGAAGACCGGCCGCAAGTACAATCCGGATCAGGTAGAAGTTGGCAACGGCCCCCGGACCCCGGAAACCTGCGCTTGCGAGCGCTTTGGTAACCTGAAACCGTTCGCCGTCAGATTTAGGGCTGAAGGCGCCGACCAGCCCGGTGGGCTCGGCCTGAGCCAGCTTGATCAGGTCGCTTTTATAAGTAACGGCCGGACCCTTGGAATTGGCAGAGATACGTTCCGCTGCCGGGGTTCTGTCGGTCATTGCCCGCCCGATGCCGAAGACTGCAACCAGACTGCCCACACCAACGCCGCAAAGCAGAAGGAAGGAAGTGGTATCGAGGCCGAATGAAGTGAGAAATGCGTCGAACATGATCTTCTCCTCAGATGCGGAAGTTAACGAGCTTGTGGAGTACCACTGCGTTAATAATCACAAGGGTGATCACAAGAATGGCCACAGGCATAAAGAGCGGTTCATCCATGACACCACCGTAGTACTGGGGCGAACCGATGGAGGTGAAAACAAAAATGAACACAGGGATTGCCGACAGGATGTAGGCAGAGGCGCGGCCCTCCGATGATAGCGCCGGGATCCGACGACGCATGGAGAGGCGGTTTCTGATCACACGGCTCAGCGTGGTCAGAATGGTTGCGAGATCACCACCGGAGCCGTGCTGGATCCCGATGGAGACAGCCAGATAACGCACGTCCTCAAGATCAATCCGGTCTGCCATTTCCGCGAAGGCGTCGGGCAGGTCGTCACCATAAGCTATCTGGTCCATTACGACGCCGAATTCAGAGGCAATCGGATCAGGCATCTCGTTGGCAACGCTGCGGATTGTCGTGTTAAGCGGGTGCCCGACCTTGAGGCCACGCGCCATCAGTTCAAGCGCATCGGGCAGCAACCG
>CBDUCB010000081.1:0-13835 GCA_965365545.1 uncultured Roseobacter sp.
GAGACCCCGCAGGCGCGGATCAACAGCTGCAACAGGCTGGCCTATGCCACCGGCACAGAGCCGGAGGTCATCAACCGCAGCACACCGCACAGCAAACAGCTGATCGAAGCACCGGTGGTACCGCTGGTCACCGCCATAGCCCGGGCGCCGGTCCAGTCTGAGGGCGCACGCACCAGCCTGCTCGTATATATGCCCGAAGACATGCTGGAAGAGGAAGGCGTGCTGCATGATCTGGCCACCCTGCGGCATGCGCCACAAACCGATCTGCACATCCTGACAACAGCAAAAGGCAAAGCGATCATCCGTCAGTCGCGCCATGCCGGACTGTCGGTCTTTGGCTATGGCGAGCTCGCCCCTTCCAACCTGCTGACCTATGCGGACGTCTTTGCCTTTTTCGGCCCGGGAATACCTGGGGAGCGCATGGCGTTTCTGGCGCTGATTGCGATGGGATCAGGCAAAGTGGTGATCGACTGCACCACTTCGGCGGCCTTCAAAACCGCAGGGGCACCGGCGCTGAACGGACCGGAACACGCCGGCGCTCTTGCAGGCTATCTGGCCGATACCGTGGCCGGCAGCCGGCGCGAAATAGGCCGCCGCATTCTGCTCGATCCGTGGTTGCGGGCCTGCGATATCGCGACCCTCACCGAAAGCCTGTCTCTGCGTCCTTCCCCGGCAGCCGCGCCCGACGAACGCGCGCCCGCGACAGTTTTTTTCCCCACAAACGGTGTCGGGCTCGGGCATGCGCAGCGCTGTGCCCTGATCGCGGACGGTCTGCCCGACGAAAGCGCCGTCCGTTTTGCAGCCTTCCCGAGCTGCACCGATATGCTGCGCCGACGCGGTTACGACTGCATGCCGGTCATTGCGCGCAGTGATGCGCATGAGGACGCTTTTGCGGCTGATCTGATTAACTATCTGCGGCTGCGCGACATGCTGGCGCCCGGGGACACACTTGTTTTTGACGGCGGCTTTGTGTTCGATTCCGTTTACCGCGTTGTGTCCGAGCTGAAAATTCCTGCCTGGTGGATCCGGCGCGGGCTGTGGCAACCCGAACATATCAATCCCAATGTGCTGGAAAGAGAACGGGCGTTTACCGGGGTGATCACCCCGGACGAGGCTTTTCCAGAACTCAATGATGTGTATTCCAGCGGTAATCATATTCACCGCGTAGGCCCGGTAGTCCGCACCGATGCTTCCTCTCCGAAAGAAAAAGCCGGTCTGCGCAAACATCTGGGCAAAGCCTTCAACCGGCCGGTGGATACACTTGCCGTCAGCATGCTGGGCAGCGGCATGGCGTCAGAGCGTACCGCACAGGTGCAGATGCTGTGCAGCCTGATGGAGGAACGTGAAAACTGCCTGCACCTGGTCGTCGTCTGGCCGCATGCGGTAGTCGCCAGTGATTTCGGCCAGTGGCAGAACAGTTTTGCGGTGCGTACCGACCAGACGCTGAGCCTGTGTGCCGCGGCAGATCTTGTGGTGTCGGCGGCGGGGTATAATTCATACCACGAACTGCTTTATGCCGGTATCCCGTCAATCATGATCCCGAACCATGCGACCTATCTTGACGACCAGGAAAAACGCGCCCGGGCGGCGGCAGACCGCAACCTTGCGCGCTTTGTCGCGGCAACGGATCTGCTGACCCTGCAACGTGAGGTAGACGGCCTTCTCGACGGCACAGTGCGCGCAGAGATTGCAGCGGCATTTACAGAAGTGCCACTACCCGAGCGGGGCAACACTGCCGCCGCAGAACTTATCCGAGGGGTAAACAGCAGGTGAGTGATCCGCAGACATATCTCGACGTGCTGGCCCGCCTGCCCGCCGCAGCGCCGACCGGTCTTGACGATCTTTTGTCCGGCGCCGGGCATCCCGCGCAGGGACACCTGTTGCCGGGCGGACGTTTCATACCCTCGCCTGTTCTGTGGGAGACGGATGCGCCGCGCGTCTCGCGCATCGGTCTGCGGGTCACCCGCCCCCCGGCTGATCTGCGCCGTATCGCCGCCCGCCTTGCCGCCATCGCGCTGGAGCGCGCGGTGTATCCGGTCGTGATCAGCCATGTCGGCGTTTGTGGCCTGCAGCAATACGGGTTTCGTGTGGAACAGGTCGCGGGAACGGAAGAGGAAGACCGGCGGTGCAGCGAAGAGCAGATCCGTCGCCTCTGGAACCTCGCAATTATCGTGGACGCGCAGGAGCTGACCGGCTTCGGCTAGTCGTCAGCTTCAAGGATCAGGCACCGTGGATACATCGCTCGCGCCGGACCACGAAGAATACTCTCACCATTGCGCACAAAGCCCGCCGGGTCGTCTGTGTTTTTACGTCCTTACAGGCATTTCACGTGCGCAAACAACCGGCACAGGCCCGGCGGTCAGGGCTCTTGCGTGAGCTCATTCAGCACACACCAGGACTGCAACAGACGCACAGCAGAGTCCGAGGCAATCCTGCGCCGCTCAAGCCGCACTCGCAAAGCGGCACTCTGCGCCTGCGCGAGCGGGCCGTCTTTCACCGGCACCGCATTCAGATCGTCCTCCTCATCCTTGCTCAGAACAAACTGCGTCCCCAGCGCAAGTTCGGGAAAACCTCTGTATGAACCAATGTATTCCAGCAGCAGAAAATTACGGAATGCGCTTCCGTCCATGCGCCTGTTTCTCAGAATGACCTGCGTGCGCCGCCGCTCCCGGAGTGCCAGGCGAACCTCTGCGCGCGCTTCATCGTTGGGAAACTCAGCCTGCAGAAAGCGACAGTTCTGACCCAGTTGCGCATCCGTGCAGCCGGTCATGTCCTTAAAACTCGAATTCATGAAAATCAGCGGTGCATCTTCCGCGGATAAATTCGACAACGTCAGTGCAAATGGCACCCGATTAAGGGTTTCCTCCAGGGACCCAAGAGCTAAATTAAAACGGTCGTCCATCGTCTGCCTCTTATCCTTCACGCTTCCGGTTTTACCTTCTATGTCCCGAAATACAAATACTGACGTGCCTGTCATCATTGGCATCGGTGCCTCCGCTGGCGGGCTCGAAGCCTTTCAGCAACTTCTGACCGGCCTGCCCGACGCGCATGATCTTATTCTCATCCTCGTGCAGCATCTCGACCCCGACCACGAAAGCCTGATGCCGGAGCTTGTCGCGGCGAAAACGAAATCTCCTGTGCACAGCGTGAAAGACAACATGCAGATCGAGCGCGGGCATATTTATCTGATCCCGCCTGGCTATGAGATGGAAATAAGCGGATTATCGTTGCGGCTGACGAAATTTTCCGCGCCCCGCGGGCTGCGCCGTCCGATCGACCGGTTCTTCAACAGCCTCGCCAGAGAGCATGGCGAAAACGCCATCGCAGTTGTCCTGTCAGGCACCGGCAGTGACGGTGCGAACGGTGCGCGGGAAATCAAAGGACAAGGCGGTCTGGTCTTTGTCCAGGACCCGCGCCAGGCCAAATACGACGGCATGCCACAAAGCGTGCTCGACCTGTGCGGGGCCGATGTCACGTCGAACGCGGAAGAGATCATCGATGTCGTGCGCGATTATTTCAATCTGCGCACGGGCAGGCACGAGGGCATGGAAACGGATGCCGAATTTCTTTCACGGATCATGCGGCATGTCCGCTTTCGCACAGGGCACGATTTCACCGAATACAAAGACGCCACAATGCTCAGGCGGATCGCTGTGCGGATGTCCGTGCTCAATCTGAGTTCGCCCAATGACTACCTGAAATACATGGCGGAAACAAAAAGCGAAGCCGACCTTCTCTTTCGGGATCTGCTGATCAACGTGACCAGCTTCTTCCGCGACGAGGATCATTTTGACACGCTGAAAGCTGAGATTATCCCGGAGTTGGTGGAGCAGACCGAAGAGCACGGCGAATTGCGCATCTGGGTGGCAGGCTGCTCGACCGGGGAAGAAGCTTATTCCATCGCCATGCTCGCCGCAGAAGAAATCAGCCGGGTCAATAAGCAGTGCAAGGTCGTCATCTTCGGCACCGACATTGATGAGCAGGCGCTGAGCGTTGCCCGCCACGGCCGCTATCCTGATGCCATTGCAGACGCCATCCCGGCCAGCCTGATGGATCGATATTTCAAACCCACAAAGGAAGGTTATGAAGTCGGCCCGCAACTGCGCGAGATGGTCCGGTTTTCACGGCACAGCTTTATCAAGGATCCGCCCTTTTCCAAGCTCGATATGGTCTCTTGCCGGAACGTGCTGATCTATCTCAAGGATACGCTGCAGGAACTGACCGGGCGGGTCTTTCACTACGCCCTGAACGAAAGCGGGTTTTTGTTCCTGGGGCCCAGTGAAAACCCGAAATCGATCCTGACATATTTTGATGAGATTTCGGCGCGCGCGCGCATCTTCCGGCGCAAGCCGGGTGCCGCGAAACCGCTCAACCTTGGCAGCCTGTCAGGCGCTGTGATGAACCGGCACAAGGCGACTGCAGAAAAAACCGCGGCCACGGCGGAATTGTCTGACCTTGACCGGGTGATCCTCAAAGAATTCGCGCCCGCTTATCTGCACACCGATACCCGGGGCGATGTGATATTCTCTTCGGCCAACGCAAGCAGATATCTCACCATCCGGGCCGGCAAAGTGAGCACGGGTCTGTTCAGCATCATCGCCCCCGAACTTGAATCGACATTCCGCAGGGTCGCCCGTATCGACCCGAAGCCGGGTGCCGCGGGCGAAATAGAATTTCAGGGAGAGATCAGCGGCCGGCCCGAACGGCTGATCGTTTCAGCGCGCCGGCTTGATGACGGCACACAGCTGTTCGTCATCCGCGACAATCTGCAACTCCTCGACAGCCGGCCAGGAGGGGCCGCGGATCAGGGGTCCAGGCAGGACGCCTATGTCAACCAGCTCGAAACGGAGCTTGACGACGCCAAACAGGCGGTGCGCACCACCGTGGAAGAGCTTGAGACATCAAACGAAGAGCTTAAGAGCTCAAACGAAGAAATGATGTCGATGAACGAAGAGCTGCAATCGGCCAATGAAGAGCTGACCACGATCAACGACGAACTGCAGGAGAAGCTGCGTGCGCTCAATCAGGCCAATGTAGACCTCAACAATTTCGTTCAGAGCGCCCGCGTCCCGTCTGTTTTCCTGGACGCGGATCTGCGTCTGCTGCGTTTCACCCCTGAGGCGGAGCGCTATTTCAGCTTCACCGAAAAAGACCTCGGCCGCAACCTCGCCGATCTGAACGCCGAAATTGATCAGGACCGGCTGATTGAACTATGTGAACAAACCGTCACGGACCAGCTGGAGCGCGAAGAAGAGTTTCTGACAAAGAACGAAAAAATAAGCCTGTCAGTTCGGGTAATGCCATATTCCCCTGACGGCAAGGACAGCCGCGGCGCTGTCTTTACCCTGCAGGATGTGACCGAACTGCGCAAAGCGGTCCGGGCGGCGGATTACGCCAAGGCACTGGCAGATCGTCAGAAATCCGAGGTCGAACAGATATATAAACACAGTCCCATGGCCATGGGTCTGGTGGGCCGCGACATGCGCTACATCAGGCTCAATGAGAAACTGGCTGAAATTAACGGCGCGCCCGTCGATCAGCACATCGGCCGCAGGATCCGCGATATCATCCCCGATGTCGCCGATCACACCGAACAGCTGATCCGCACAGTTCTGGAAACCGGAAAACCGATCTTTAAAGAGCGCGTGACCGGCAGCACCCTGAACGAACCCGACAGAATTCACATCTGGGAAAGCGACTGGCTGCCTTTTTACACCGGCGATGAACTCACAGGCGTCTCAGTCAACGTGAGGAACATCACAGAACAGGTTGAAACAGCTGACAATTTGCGCCGCATTATGCGCGAACTCGAGCATCGGGTAAAAAACATGCTCTCCAACGTCAACGCGCTGATCAACCGCGCGGGGCGCGAGGCGACAACTGATCGGGCCGTTTTCGATACGCTGACCAACCGCATTCAGGGGCTGGCGAATACCCACTCCCTGCTGACAGCGGAAAACTGGTCGTCGGCACTGCTGCGTGACGTGATCGAACCCGAAACGGCAGGCGTTTACGGCGAAGACCGGGTGACGCTCTCGGGACCGGATGTGTTTGTGACCTCCGAGGCCACACTGGCGATCGGAATGGCCATCCATGAACTGGCGACCAATGCCGCCAAATATGGTGCCTTTTCCGGCGAGAACGGGCATGTCAGTGTGAACTGGTCCCGTATCACCGACGCGAGGAGCGACAGGCTGATTATTCAGTGGAAAGAAACCGGCGGCCCGCAGATCGACGGACCAGACAAAACAGGCTTTGGCACGCAACTGATCAACTCGACGCTGGAGGGCAGTCTTGGCGGAACTGTGACGCCGGAATGGGAACAAAACGGGCTGCGCGTGGTTATTGAGTTAAATTTCGACGATGTCACAGTCTCAAAAGGAGCATGATTGCGTGTTGAACGGCCTGAAGGTTTTGTATCTGGAAGACGAGCTTCTCGTGGCAATGGATACAGCCGAATACCTCGAAACGCTGGGATTTGAGAGCGTTGCTGTGGCTTACCGTCTGGAGAGCGCGCATGAACTGATGGCAGACACCGATTTCGATCTGGCCATTCTCGACATAAATGTGGACCGCGGACAGACCAGCATCGCGCTCGGACACCAACTCGCCGAGGCCGGGACCCGCGTGATTTTCGCCTCAGGCAATGGCGGAGACGCAGCTAAACTGCGCAGCGACGGTTTTGAATTTCTGGACAAGCCGTTTTCGCTCCCCGCGCTGGCGGACAAACTGCAGACGGCTGCAAAGGCTCAGCCACAAAACAGCGCCCCCATGAACTGAAACCCCGGCGGCTGCAGGCACGATATGCAGGGCAGTAGCATCCGGTCCGCCGGGGCAACACCTGTTCTCAGACTCCCGCTCGCCTTCGCGTTTTGCTACCCGGAGATGAGGCAACCGGGATCAGGGACTGCACAGTACTGCCGTGATGCCCGCCCCCGGCACATATGAGGCGCCCCCTGATTTAGGGACGCCCCCTTCGCTGATCAGGCAGTGTTATTCAAAGTTATAGGGCGCACCGGCCTGGTTGATGACGCTGTTATATTCTTTGAAGATGTTGACGATCTTCTGATGCACTTCACCTTCCTGCGCCACTTCTTCCCAGAAAGCCTTGGCGGCATTCTCGACTTCGGCCCACTCTCCGGCAGGCACAGAACGCAGTTGCAGTTTGTCACCATTAGCGCGCAGGGCAGCCTCACCACCCCAGTACCACTGGTTGCGATACGTATGGCCCGCTTCGGTTGCCGCCATCACGACCGATTTCAGGTGATCCGGCAGGTCCGCCCAGCGTTCTTCGTTCACAAACCAGGATCCGATCCAGGCACCGGAGATGTTGTTGGTCAGGAAATAGTCCGTCACGTCCGCCCAGCCCACGGTGTAATCTTCGGTGATGCCCGACCATGCCATACCGTCGAGTTCACCGGTCTGCACTGCGACCTCGGCATCCTCATAGGGAATGTTCACCGGCACCACGCCGAACTGTGCGAGGAACCGACCCGCCGTTGGGAATGTATACAGCTTCAGACCATCCAGATCCGCCACGCTGGTGATCTCTTTTTTGGTATTGAAATTACAGGGATCCTGCCCTGCCGCCGAAAGCCATTTGACGCCGACCTTTGCGTATTCCTCTTCCCAGATGTCTTTCAGGCCGTACTGATTAAAGAGTACAGGCACGTCGAGGATATGCTTGGTCGCAAAAGGAAAATAGCCACCGAACTGGCGCAGGGGCGTGGGCGAGGCCATTGAGTCATCATCCGAGTGCACGCCGTCAAGAGTGCCACGCTGCAGCGCCTGGAAAAGCTCTCCGGTGGGCACGATCTGGTCGGCATAGAAAAGCTCGACCTCAAGCTCGCCGTTGGCATTGGCGTTGATATAATCGATCACCGGCTTGGTGACGTGCTCACCCAGCGCGCTGCCTGCATATGTCTGGAAACGCCATTTGATTGCCGTCTGCGCTTTGACGATTGCGGGGCTGGCAAGGGTGGCAGCGGCACCGACACCGGCTGTGGTCAGAAACTTACGTCTGGTTGTCATGGGTCTTTCCTCTCTGTTGAAGGTCTTGTGAATTATGTCCCGCATACCGGGATCTTTTTGTCTTTAATTTCCGTACACATACCCCGGCAGCCAGAGGGCGATTTCGGGGAACGCCATGATCGTGGCGAGTGCCGCAACCATCACCAGCACGAAGGGCAGGATTGATGAATAGATGTCTTTCAGCGTGATCTCAGGCGGTGCCATGGCGCGCATCAGAAACAGGTTATAGCCAAACGGCGGCGTCATATAGGCGATCTGCGTGGTGATCGTGTAAAGCACACCATACCATATCAGATCAAAGCCGAGCGCGCCCACCAGCGGCACATAAAGTGGTGCGACAATCACCAGCATCGCCGTATCATCCAGAAAGGTGCCCATCAGGATAAAGCTGAGCTGCATCAGGATAAGGATCGTCCAGGGGCTGAGGCCGAATTTCTCGGTAAAAAGGCTCTCAATCGCTTTGACGGCACCCAGCCCGTCAAAAACCGCGCCAAAGGCCAGAGCCGCCAGGATGATCCACATGAACATGCACGAGATGCCAAGGGTCTTGCGCACGCTTGTCTCAAAGACGTCATAGGTCATCCGGCCTTTGAGCACGGCAGCCAGGAAGGCCGCGATCGCGCCGATGGCCGAGCTTTCCACCAGCGATGTCCAGCCGTTCACAAAAGGCACCATCATCGAAAAGAAGATAAAGAGCGGCAGCAGGCCCGCTCCCAGCAGCCTGATTTTCTGTGCCATCGGCATGTCACGGTCCTCAGGCGGCAGCACGGGTCCGAGTGCCGGGTTGAGCCGGCAACGGATCACGATATAGATCACGAACATCGCGGCCATCATCAGACCCGGCAGCACCCCGGCAAGCCAGAGCTGTCCCACCGGCTGACGCGCGATCATCGCATAAAGTACCAGCACCACGGAGGGCGGCACGAGGATGCCGAGCGATGACCCCGCCTGAATAACGCCGGTCACCATGCGTTTGTCATAGCCGCGTTTGAGAAGCTCCGGCAGCGCGATCGTGGCTCCGATCGCCATGCCGGCAACCGACAGACCGTTCATCGCCGAGATCAGCACCATCAGCCCGATGGTGCCCACCGCAAGCCCGCCCGACAGCCCGCCCATCCAGACGTGGAACATTTTGTAAAGATCATCCGCAATCCGGGATTCCGACAGGATATAACCCATGAAAATGAACATCGGCAGCGTCAGCAGCGGATACCATTTCATCAGCTTGATCGCGGCGGCAAACCCCAGATCATAGCCCCCCCGGTCACCCCAGAGAAAGAACGCCGCCACCACCGCGACAAATCCGATGGCGCCAAAAACACGCTGACCTGTCAGCAGCATCAGCATCATCGAGGAGAACATGAGGATGGCGATGGCCTCATAGGACATCAGACCTTCTCCCCCATGTCGTAGCCTTTGAGGCGCAGTATGTCCTTGAAGAACTCAGAGAACGCCTGCAGCAGCATCAGGAATATCCCCACAAGCATGATCGCCTTGATAGGCCAGAGATACGGGCGCCAGACCGAAGAGCTGCGCTCTCCGCCGTAGCTGATCGAATACTGAAAACTTTCCCAGCCGCCCCAGAGCAGAAAGATCAGATAGACAATCAGAAACACGATCGTCATCGCGTCAACCTGAGCCTTGCGGCGGTCCGACCACTCGCCATAGAGCAGGTCCATCCGCACGTTCGCCCCCATCTGCATCGAGTACGGCCCGCCCAGCATGTAATAAGCGACCATGGCGAACTGTGCGACTTCCAGCGTCCAGAGCGAAGGATCAAAGAAGGTTTTGCTGACAGACGACCAGAGCAGGATCGCCATCATCACAAAGATCCCGTACATCACCACGCGCCCGATGCGATAGTTCAGCCCGTCAATAATCCGGGTGTATCGCATCGCGAAATTCAGCATATGGCAGCACCGGCAGGTGTCAGGGCGCGTCTGATCCAGCCCGACAAAAGATCCGCCATCGCGGCCTGATCGCTCTCGTTTCCGATCAGGTCGTTGCGCACTTCGAGCATCACGTTCAGGTGTCCGGGTCCGAGTGCGTGTTCTTTCAGAGTATGGGTCACACCATCCGCAGGCCCGTAAGGCTCATTTCGCCGCACGACACAGGCCCCCGGAGCATCCGACAAAAGCGCATCCGCAAGACGGGTATCTTCGTCGTGCAGAACGCCGATTTCGACATCCCTTTTCTGCCCGTGATAGACAGGCGTGAAACTGTGCACTGTCACAAGCACAGGGTCAGCCACGCGCGCCAGCACCTCAGACAAAGCAGCGCGGAAAGGTTCATAATATGTCACCACCCGGTCCGCTTTCTGCGCCGGGCTAAGGCCTTTGTTGCCTGGAACATCCACAATCTCGCTGCGTTCCGGCATCGCACCCGCCGCGTCGGGGGGCCGGTTGCAGTCATAGACCAGACGCGAGATGCGCGAGGCCACGAGCACCGCATCAAGCTGCCGCGACATGCCCCGGGCCACCGCCAGTGCGCCCGGATCCCAGGCGACGTGACTGCACAGGGCATCCCCGCTCAGACCCAGATCATCAAATTCGGCCGGAATATGCGCACTGGCATGCTCGCAGACGAGTACGACAGGCGACGTTGCCTGCGCATTATGCACCTCAACCACGGCGTCATCGGGTCGGTGTTCCGGATGATTCATTGCTGCTCCCACCCCGGAAAGGTCTTGCCAGGCGGGCATTCTGTCAACACAATTATGAAATATTTATCACAGGCCCCTTTGACCTGTTAATTTATCGCTCAACGACGAGGCATCTCCCCGGTGACAGATGCAAACCAGACTATTTCGGACCGCATTCACAAAGAGCTGGATACCTTTACCCGTGCCGAACGGCAGCTGGCATTGTCGATCCTCGAGAACTATCCGGCGTCTGGTCTCGGCCCGCTGACGGCACTGGCCAGAAGCGCTGAGGTCTCGGTGCCGACGGTCGCGCGTATGGTTCAGAAGCTGGGCTATAAAGGCTATCCGGATTTCCAGGCCGATCTGCGCGATGAACTGAGCGCAATCGCCAAAGGCCCGATTGCAAAGCATGAGACCTGGGCCGGGGCTGCGCCCTCAGGCCACATCCTGAACCGCTTTACCGAAGCTGTGATCGACAATATCCGGAATACCATGGCGCATATTGATCCGGTTGCCTTTGACGAGGCCTGCGCGCTTGTCGCGGATCAGAAGCGTCATCTCTACATCGTCGGCGGACGGATCACGCATACACTGGCCGAATACCTCTTTATGCATATGCAGGTCATCCGCCCGAACCTGACCCATGTGCAGTCGACGTCGAACACCTGGCCCCACTACCTGCTGAATGCTGCGAAGGGTGATGTTTTCGTAATCTTCGATGTGCGGCGCTATGAAAACAACACACTGAAACTGGCCGAAATGGCACGGGCGCGCGGGGCGAGGCTGGTGCTCTTTACCGATCAGTGGCGATCGCCGGTGCACCGGCTCGCGGATATCACTCTGACCTGCCGGATCATTGTTCCTTCCGCCTGGGATTCGGTTGCAACCACGGTGCTTCTCGTCGAAAGCATGATCTCCCAGGTTCAGAACCTTGACTGGGACAACACCAAAGACCGGATGCAGGAGCTGGAAGAGATCTTTGATAAAACACGGCTTTTCCGCAAATTCACCTGAACCGGGAGGTAACACCGCGCACCTGAAATCGACGGTGACAGGGTGTGGATTTCATGATCTCAGTCAGGCGGCCCCGACGCCATGACGCCGGCCAGCGATCCGTAATGCCTCTCCGGCGATTGATCCGTGATTACGCCACTTGCAGGGCGCGCCCTCCTTGAGACCATCGCGTCCGTGAGACGTTTTCCGCGTCACGGCGTCCGGGTCACTTTTCTTTGGCAATCATAGCGGCGTCTCAGAACCCCAGTCTGTCGCGCAGCCTGTAAGCCGCAATGGACGGGGCCAGAAACCAGGGGTTCCCTCGATAATATGGCCTGCCGGGAAACGGAAGCCTCGCCAGGGTTGTCTCGCCCGCCGGATCATCCACGGCCATCAGGCCCAGTTTCATCCCGAGATAGCTGGCCATCCCGACACCAGACCCGCAATAGCCCATCGCATAGTAAATGCCTTCATCCTGCCCGATGTGCATCAGGCTGTCGAAGGTATAGCCGACAAAACCGGACCATGAATGGCTTATCCTGACATCACCCAGTTCCGGAAAGAGCCGGATCAGTTCGGCCCTGAGCAAGGGCGCTGTTGCCCGGGCGTCGGTCTCTTTGAGCGAAACGCGACCTCCAAAGAGGATCCGTTTGCGGTCGGGCGACGGACGATAATAATAAACCAGCTTGCGGGTGTCGGAAAGGATGCGGTCCTTTGGCATCAGACGGTCCATCACGGGCTTGGGAAGCTCCTCAGTCGCGATGATGTAAGATCCGATCGGGATCACCCGTCGCTGCAGTGAGGGCGTCAGACCGGTAGTATAGCCATTGGTGGCCACAATTACCCGCCCGGCCTTCACGCTGCCATGGCGTGTGCTGACGCGGGTCGCACCGTTTTCTGGCGCCAGCGCCTCCACCGGGCAATGGCTGACGAGTTGAACTCCTGCAGCGCGCACCCTTTCCAGCAACCCCGCATGATAGCGCCCGGGATGAAGGCTCGCGTGATGCGGATAGACGATGCCGCCGAAATACGCATCGGTGCCAAGCTCGTCATGCTGGGAGGCGCGGGGCACCATGAATGTATCTTTACCCCCTGCCCCGGCGGCCAGTTTGTCGTACTGGCGGGCTGTATGCGCGCCGTGAAAGCGCCCCGGCACCTTAAAGTCACAGTCAATGCCCTCGGATTTCACAAAATCTTCGATATACGCCCGAGATGCCTGACCATCGGCAAGAATACCGTTTGCGATCTCTGCCCCGTATTTCCGGATCAGGGCCGCTTTGCCCGGTTTGACAGAGGTCGAAATCTGCCCGCCGTTCCGGCTGCTGGCGCCATATCCGGGTGCCTCCGCATCCACCACAAGCACAGAGCGCCCCGCACGGGCGACGCGCAGAGCAGCATGCAGCCCGGTATAGCCGGAGCCGACAACCAGAACATCGACGCTTCGCGGCAGATCTGTGGGTGTCGGGTCTTCCCGCGGGGCATGATCCCACCAGTAAGGCGCGGGCCTGAAGTCATCGGTGAACATGTGTGCCGCCCTCTTCGTAATCAGAAAGGATCAGATCTGCGCCCTTCTCTCCTACCATAATTGTGGGCGCATTGGTGTTGCCTGATGTTACGGTCGGGAACACCGACGCATCCACCACCCGCAACCCCGGTACCCCGTGCACCCGGAGCCGTGCATCAACCACATCGCATGTCACATCCGGCCCCATCCTGCAGGTGCTGACCGGGTGAAAGACTGTGCCTGCGGTTTCCCGGATATAGGCGAGCATATCCGCATCTGTGGCGATGTCAGCACCCGGGCGCGTTTCGCGTTCAGTTACCCGGGCCATTGACGGGCTTTGCGCCAGTTTGCGCAGCAACCATGCCCCTTCCAGCATTTCCTGAACATCGAGATCAGTGCTGAGGTACCGCGGATGGATCACCGGTGCGGCCATCGGATCGGGGGACGCAATCTCCAGATATCCGCGACTTGTCGGGCGCGTCGGCTGTGCCCCGGTCAGAAAGCCCGAAAACGGATCAGGGTTCATCAGCGGTCGCACTCCGGGGGGCGCTTTGGTGTAGCTCACGGGCGAGAAATAAAGCTGGATGTTCGGGCGCGGCGCGTCCGGGCGGGATTTCACGAAGCCCCCCGCCTGGTTCACGCCCAGCGATAATGGCCCGCCCCGGG
>CBDUCB010000082.1:0-13805 GCA_965365545.1 uncultured Roseobacter sp.
GTCGGGGCTGGATGCGGTCGGCACAGTGTCGCGCGCCATCCGGGCGGGCGACATGGACATGGCAATCGCCGGCGGTGTCGAAAGCATGAGCCGCGCGCCTTTCGTCATGCCAAAATCCGACAGCGCTTTCTCCCGCGCGGCAGCACTCTATGACACCACGATCGGTTGGCGGTTTGTGAACCCCGCGATGAAACAGGAATACGGCACCCATTCGATGCCCGAGACCGCGGACAATGTGGCCGAGGATTACGGCATCAGCCGCGCGGATCAGGATGCCTTCGCCGCGCGCAGTCAGGAACGCTATGCCGCAGCGCATCAGGCAGGGGCCTTCGAAGACGAAATCTGTCCGGTGGTGATCCCGCAGCGCCGGGGCGATCCGGTGACGGTGACCGAAGACGAACATCCGCGCCCGGAGACGAGCGCTGAAAAGCTCAGCAAACTGCGCGGTATTAATGGCCCGGATCTCACGGTGACGGCGGGAAATGCATCGGGCGTGAACGATGGTGCCGCAGCGATGCTGATTGCGGGGGATGCCGCAGTGAGGGACCACGGGCTGACGCCGATGGCGCGGATCGTCGGAATGGCGGCCGCCGGTGTGGCACCGCGCATTATGGGGATCGGTCCGGTGCCGGCCTGCGAAAAACTGCTTGCGCGCACTGGTCTCAGCATCGGGCAGATGGATGTGATTGAGCTGAACGAAGCTTTTGCGGCTCAGGGACTCGCCACGTTGCGCGCCCTTGGTATTCCTGATGATGCACCGCATGTGAATGCGCAGGGCGGCGCGATTGCACTGGGCCATCCGCTCGGCATGTCGGGCGCGCGCCTTGCGATGACAGCCGCGTATCAGTTGCGGCGGACCGGCGGGCGTTATGCGCTCTGCACCATGTGCGTGGGCGTCGGTCAGGGCGTGGCACTTATTCTGGAAAGGGTGTGAGATATGTATGCACAGATGATCAGATCGACCGGCAGTAAGGTGAAGACCCTCGAAGAAATGGACCCGCAGGAGCGCGCTTTTCAGGAACGCATCGACGCCGGCGGCAAGATCGAGCCGCGGGACTGGATGCCCGAAGGCTATCGCAGGACGCTGATCCGCCAGATCGGACAGCACGCCCATTCCGAGATCGTGGGTCAGCTGCCCGAAGGCAACTGGATCACCCGTGCACCAACGCTGGAACGCAAAGCCATTCTGCTGGCCAAGGTCCAGGACGAAGCGGGCCACGGGCTCTATCTTTATTGTGCCGCAGAAACGCTGGGCGTGAGCCGCGATGAACTGACCCGCGATCTGCTTTCGGGCAAAATGAAATACAGCTCGATCTTTAATTATCCGACCCTGACATGGGCGGATATGGGGGCTGTCGGCTGGCTCGTCGATGGTGCCGCGATCATGAATCAGGTGCCGTTGCAACGCACCTCTTACGGCCCCTATGCGCGCGCCATGGTCCGGATCTGCAAAGAGGAATCCTTTCACCAGCGTCAGGGCTTTGACATCATGATGAAAATGGCCAACGGCACGAAAGAACAGCGCGCCATGGCGCAGGATGCGCTGGACCGCTTCTGGTATCCGTCGCTGATGATGTTTGGCCCGTCCGACGAAAACTCGGTGCACTCCGCGCAGAACATGGCGTGGAAAATCAAGATGAACACCAATGACGAGCTGCGTCAGAAGTTCGTCGATCAGACAGTACCCCAGGCGGAATTTCTCGGCCTGACGGTTCCGGATGCGGACCTGAAATGGAACGAAGACCGCGGCCATTACGACTTTTCCGAACCAGACTGGGATGAGTTTTTCGAAGTGCTTGCCGGCAACGGCCCCTGTTCAGCCGACCGGATGGAGGCGCGCAACAAGGCCTGGGACGACGGCGCATGGGTGCGCGAGGGTCTGCTGGCCCATGCGGAAAAGAAAAAATCCCGGGCCGTGGCAGCGGAGTAGAGACATGCAGAACGAATGGCCCCTCTGGGAAGTTTTCATCCGTGGTCAGCACGGTCTCAGCCACCGGCACGTCGGATCGCTGCATGCGGCAGATGCCGAAGGAGCGATCAAAAACGCCCGGGATGTGTATACCCGCCGCAATGAAGGCGTGAGCATCTGGGTCGTCGAGGCCAGGCAGATCGCGGCCTCGTCACCTGGTGACAAAGGCCCGTTCTATGAGCCCGCGAATGACAAGGTGTACCGGCACCCCGGGTTTTTCGATATCCCCGATGACGCAGGTGCAATGTGAGCGACCCGCTTTTTGAGTTCCTCTGCCGCATGGGCGACAACACACTGGTGCTGGGCCACCGGGTGTCGGAGTGGTGCGGCGTGGCACCGGTGCTCGAAGAGGACATCGCTCTCGCCAATACGGCGCTTGATCTGATCGGGCAGACAACCCTCTGGCTGAACCTCGCCGGTGAGGTCGAAGGCGCGGGCCGCGATGCCGATGCGCTGGCCTTCCGCCGGGACGTGCGGGAGTTCCGTAACCTGCTTCTGGTCGAACAGCCTAACGGCGATTTTGGCCGGACAATCATGCGGCAGTTTCTTTTTGATGCCTGGCACCGGGCCTGCCTGTCGGCGCTTTGTGAAAGCGCGCATGACGGCATTGCGGCCATCGCTGAAAAGTCTCTCAAAGAAGTCACGTATCATCTGGAGCGTGCCTCAGATACCGTCATTGGTCTCGGCGACGGCACCGAAGAGAGCCACGCCCGGATGCAGGCCGCACTTGACCGGCTCTGGCCCTTTGTCGGCGAGATGTTCACCGGTGATGACGTGGATAAAGAGATGACCAGCGCCGGCATTGCGCCGGACCCCGCCAGCCTGCGCCCCGCTTTTGATGAAAAGGTAACGGACGTGCTGACCAAAGCGACCCTGACCCGGCCGGAAAGCGATTTCGCCCACAGAGGCGGCAAAACAGGCAAGCGTCATTCCGAACATCTGGGGCACCTGCTGACCCAGATGCAGTGGCTGCAACGCGCCTATCCGGACGCGACATGGTAACAGAAAAACCTTCAACAGAGACTGTTTTAGACTGGCTTCGGGCGGTGCCCGATCCCGAAATCCCTGTGCTCAGCCTCGTGGACCTGGGCGTGATCCGCGATGTGGCCTGGCAGGGCGAAACGCTGGAGATCACGGTCACGCCGACCTATTCGGGTTGCCCTGCGACGCGCATTATTAACCTCGATATCGAAACGGCGCTGCGCGACCATGGTATCGAAAAGCTGCGCCTGAAAACGCAGCTTTCGCCCGCCTGGACAACAGACTGGATCACCGGGCACGGGCGGGAGCAGCTTGAAGCCTATGGCATTGCACCACCAGAGCCGGCCGGTGGTCCGGCACGGTGTCCGCAATGCCGCTCTGAAAACCTCGAGCGGATCAGCCAGTTCGGCTCAACCCCCTGCAAGGCGCAGTGGCGATGCCGCGCGTGTCTTGAGCCTTTTGATTATTTCAAGTGTATCTGACATGACCAGGTTTCACCCCCTCATCGTCACCGGTATGCATCACACCATTCGCAATGCCGTTGTGCTGACCCTGCGTCCGCAGGACCCGGGGGCTTTTGCCTTCACACCCGGTCAGTATCTGACCTTCCGCCAGGACTTTGACGGCACCGAACTGCGGCGCAACTATTCCATCTGCGCAGGCTCACAGGACGGCCTGCTTCAGGTGGGCATCAAACGGGTGGATGGCGGAGCCTTTTCCACCTTTGCCAATACCGAACTCAGTGTCGGTGACACCCTGCATGCCATGCCGCCACAAGGACGGTTTTTCCCCGGAACAGAGCCTGATCATTCACGCAATTACCTCGGTTTTGCCGGCGGGTCAGGGATCACGCCGGTGCTGTCGATCCTGAAATCAGTGCTGGACGAAGAGCCCCGTTCGACCTTTACGCTGGTCTATGCCAACCGGGCGGTGAACACGATCATGTTCCGCGAAGAACTCGAAGACCTGAAAAACCGCTATATGCAGCGGCTCCGGATTATCCATGTGCTGGAATCCGGCCAGGACATCGGGCTTTTTACCGGGCGTGTGGATGCGGAAAAATGTGCAGGCCTTTTTGCACAATGGATCAGCGTGGACGACATAGATATGGCGCTGATCTGCGGACCTGAACCGATGATGCTGACAATTGCAGACAGTCTGAAATCGCACGGTATGGACCCCGGCAAAATCCGTTTTGAGCTCTTTACGGAGAGCCAGCAGGGGCGTCTTGCACGCGCGGCTCTGGCCGAACATGCGGCATCGGCCCCCGGCACCGAAGCACATATCACTGTCGAAGGCGTCACCCGCAGTTTTACCATGCCCAAAGACCAGTCAGTGCTGCAGGCCGCTCTGGACAATGCGCTTGATGCGCCCTTTGCCTGCCGCGCCGGTGTGTGTTCAACCTGCAAAGCGCGCGTTCTGGAAGGCGAATACCAGATGCTCAGCAATCATGCGCTTGAGGATTATGAGGTCGAACAGGGCATGGTCCTGACCTGCCAGTGCTACCCGCTGGGCGATACGATCAAAGTGGAATACGACACCCATTAAGGAGGCGTGATGCCCGACACCAGCGCCCTGACCGCTGTTCACAGTTTTGCTGCCGGTCGCTGGATCCCGCCCGGCAGCGACGCGCGCATCATCCACAGTGCCATAACCGGTGCCCCGCTTTACAGGGCCGGCAGCGATGCACCCGATGCAGCGGCAATGCTGGGCTGGGCCACCGACAAGGGCGGTCCCGCCCTGCGCGCGATGACGTTTCACGACCGCGCCCGCATGGTCAAAGCCCTGGCGCTCTGGCTGAAAGAGCACCGGCAACGGCTCTACGATCTCAGCTTTGACACCGGTGCCACACAGAAAGATCACCTGATCGACGTGGACGGCGGCATCGGCACCATGCTGGTTTTTGCATCAAAGGGGCGCCGCGAAATGCCCGCCGGGCAGGTTTACATCGACGGTGTCGCCGAACAGATCAGCCGTACAGGGACTTTCATGGGTCAGCACATTGCGGTGCCGTTGCAGGGCGTGGCCGTACAGATCAACGCGTTCAACTTCCCGGTCTGGGGCATGCTGGAAAAGCTGGCACCTGCACTCATCGCAGGCGTGCCGTCTGTTGTGAAACCCGCAACGGCCACCTCATACGTTACCGAGGCCTGCATCCGTCTGATCCTGCAAAGCGGGCTGCTGCCCGAAGGGGCCATACAGCTGATCTCCGGCGGGACCGGTGACATGCTCGATCATCGCGGCGGGCAGGATGTGGTGAGTTTCACAGGATCCGCCGAAACTGCGCTGAAACTGCGCAGCAATCCTTGTCTTTTGGCCGGCGCGACGCGTTTCACTGCGGAACAGGACAGCCTCAACGCCTCTGTGCTCGGGACGGATGCAGGCCCCGGCACGCCGGAATTTGACCTTTTCGTCAAAGAGGTTCACCGCGAAATGACCGTGAAAGCCGGTCAGAAATGTACCGCCATACGCCGCGTGATGGTGCCGGAACGCCATGTTGACGCTGTGATATCGGCACTGTCCGGGCGCCTTGCCAGCACCACCGTCGGCGATCCGCGGCTGGACACAACGGGCATGGGAGCACTGGTCTCTGAGGAACAGAAAAGCGACGTCCTGGATAAATGTACGCAGCTCGGCAAAGAGGCTGAGCGTGTCTTCGGCGATCCGGAAAGCTTCTCTGTTGAAGGCGAAAACGTGCAGGATGGTGCCTTTCTGCCGCCCATGCTTTTTTATTGCACGGCCCCGGATGATGCCGCACATCTGCACGACACCGAAGCCTTTGGCCCGGTGGCCACGATCATGGGATACCGCGACACGTCCCATGCCGCGCGGCTGCTGAACCGGGGCAAGGGCTCGCTCGTGGCCTCGGTTTTCACAGGCGATCCGGAGGTGGCGCGAGAGATCACGCTGGCATCTGCGGCTTTTCACGGTCGTCTCTATTTCAACAACCGCACTTCAATGGCGGAGGCCACCGGACACGGCGCGCCGCTGCCGCATATGATCCACGGCGGCCCGGGGCGTGCGGGCGGCGGCGAAGAACTGGGCGGGGTGCGCGGGGTGCTGCATTACATGCAGCGCACCGCAATCCAGGGCAGCCCGGACATCATCTCCGGCATTACCGGGCAGTGGATGCCTGGTGCCACGGAAGACCGCAGCAAGCCGCACCCTTTCACGCGCCCCTTTGACGATCTGGCACCCGGGGATACCCTGACCGCCGGGCCGCGCCGGATCACCACCGAAGATATCGAAACTTTTGCGCATTTTACCGGTGATACGTTCTACGCGCACATGGATGACGCGGCCGCCGCAGCTAATCCGTTTTTCCCCGGCCGGGTCGCTCACGGGTATCTGCTGCTGAGTTTTGCTGCCGGCATGTTCGTTCAACCCGATCCCGGGCCTGTGCTGGCCAATACCGGACTCGATAATCTGCGGTTCATGACCCCGGTGAGCCCCGGCGATGAGATATCCGTGACGCTGACGGTCAAAGCGAAAACGCCACGCACCGGGGACTACGGCGAGGTGCGCTGGCATGTAAAACTGACCAACGCTGATGATGCCACCGTTGCAGAATATGACCTGCTGACGATGAATGCAGTCTGACGCCTTTACCACACACAGACGCGCGCTGACCGGTCCCGGCGGCCAGCGTGTCTGGTCGCTCATCGTCTCTGTCTTCGGCGATCTGGCGCAGGAAAAGGGTGCCACCATCCCCGGTCCGGTCCTCTCGGAAATTATGACCGCGATGGATGTGCGCCCGGAAGCCACGCGTGTTGCACTGCACCGGTTACGTCACGACGGCTGGATCAGATCGCGCAGGACCGGGCGGACAAGCCTGCATAGTCTGACAGCGCATGGCCGCCGCGAAACGGTCGCCGCGAGCACCCGGATCTATGCATCACCCGATAAAATACCCCGGGACTGGCAGATCATCCTGACACCGGAGGAAGCCGACGAAACCGCTCTGCGCACTATGGGCTACGCCCCGCTGATGACGGGCGTCCTGATCGGTGCACGGGGGGCGCCCGTGCCGCCGGATGCGGCTCTGTTGCGGGGCGAAACACTTCCTGCCCGGATCCGCCAAGCCGTGGCACCTGCCCCGCTCTGTGCGGAGTATGCAGCCCTTTATGAGACGCTGAAGCATATCAGATCCGACCTGCCTGAACTGACACAGCTGCCGCCGGTACACCGTGCGGTGCTGCGCTGTCTTATCGTCCACAACTGGCGGCGTCTGGTGCTCAGACACCCCGATCTGCCGGAAGCGGTTTTTCCGGAGGGCTGGCGCGGGCATGACTGCCACCGGCTGGTGTACGATCTGTTGCAGGCACTTCCCCGACCGACCGAGACAGACACGGGGCACTGAGAGCCAAATCGCGCGCTTTCACAGACCTTCGAGGCGCGCTATAGGAGGCGCATGACACATACAGTTTACAAACATGATCTGCCCGACGACCTCGACCTTGGCCCGGTTGTGGCCATCGACTGCGAAACAATGGGCCTGCACCCGCATCGCGACAGGCTCTGCGTCGTGCAGCTTTCAGGTGGTGACGGTAACGCGCATCTGGTTCAGATCAGCAAAGGCCAGACCGCGGCCCCGAACCTCTGCCGCCTGCTGGAGGATGAAACGGTGCTCAAGCTCTTTCACTTCGGGCGCTTCGATATCGCCGCGATGCTGAACGCTTTCGGCGCCACTGCCAGCCCGGTCTGGTGCACAAAAATCGCCAGCCGTCTGGTGCGCACCTACACCGACCGGCACGGGCTCGCAAAACTGCTGCAGGAGCTGCTCAACATAGATATCAGCAAGCAGCAGCAGTCCAGTGACTGGGGCGCTGACACGCTGACCGAGGCACAGATCGACTACGCCGCCTCGGACGTGCTTTACCTGCACCAGCTGCGTGACGCGCTCACCGCCATGCTGGAGCGCGAAGGACGGCTGGACATGGCGCAGGCCTGTTTTGACTTTCTGCCTGTGCGCGCCCGGCTGGACCTCGAAGGCTGGCCCGAGACGGACATCTTCGCGCACGCATGAAAACGCCGTTTATCGATACCGCACGCGAGGTGATCCGCGCCGAAGCCGCAGCGCTGACCACGCTGGCAGACACACTTGATGCGCGTTTTCGTGACGCGATCGACCTGTTGCTGAACAGCCGTGGCCGCGTGATCGTGACCGGCATCGGCAAATCGGGCCACATCGCGCGCAAAATCGCGGCGACCCTTGCCAGCACCGGTACGCCTGCACAGTTCGTACACCCGGCAGAGGCCAGCCACGGGGATCTGGGCATGATCACATCGGCAGATGTCGTGCTGGCGATCTCGAACTCGGGCGAAGCCCCGGAACGGGCCAATCTGATTGCCTATTCACGCCGCTTTGACATCCCGCTGCTGGGCATCACGAAAAACCCCGGCAGCAGTCTTGGACGGCAATGCGATGTGATCATTGAGCTGCCCTCTCTGGGCGAGGCCTGCGGCACGGGCGTTGTGCCCTCGATCTCGACTACGATGACCCTGGCGGTCGGAGACGCACTGGCTATCGCGCTGATGAAACACCGCGATTTCACGCCGGAAAACTTCCGCGATTTCCACCCGGGCGGCAAACTGGGCGCACAGCTCAGCCGCGTGGGTGATCTGATGCACACCGGTGACGCCATTCCGTTGGTGCGCGAAGAGACCCCGATGCCGGATGCCCTGCGCGTCATCGGACAGAAAGGTTTCGGCGTTGTAGCCGTCACGGACGCAGATGGTATGCTGCAGGGGATCATCACAAACGGCGACATCGGGCGCCACCTCGATAAGCTGAACGGTGCCACCGCGCGCGAAATCATGACCCGCTCGCCGGTGACCATCGCCCCCGGCGCGCTGGCCGAAAAAGCCGTCAGCGTGATGAATGACCGCGAGATCACCTGCCTGCTCGTGGTGGATCCTGAAACCGCCGGGCGTGTCAGCGGTCTCATTCATATTCATGACTGCCTGCGCGCAGGGCTGGGGTGACCGGCCATGCACGTCGACAGCTATTCACGCACCATCGCCTGGCTCAAAGTTGCCCTGCCGCTGATGGCACTGGCGCTTCTGTCGACGCTTTTCCTGCTCTCGCGGGCGATTGATCCGACGGCGTCGATCCCCTTTGCCGATCCGGAAGTACGCGACCGCCTGGCAAACCAGCAACTGACCGGGCCCTATTTTTCAGGCACCACCGCCAACGGTGATCAGATATCGCTGATTGCCGAAACCGTGACTTCACCGCAGGACGTGGTGGGCGAAACCCGCGCTTTGGACGTGTTTGTGCGCATGGAACTGGCCAGCGGTACGGGCGTCATTGTGAAGTCCGATAACGCTTCGGTCGATCTGCAGCGTGACCGGTCAGCACTGGCCGGCAATGTGGTGCTGACCACTACACAAGGCTGGCAGGTCCGCAGCCAGTTGCTGAATGCGAGGCTTACATCGCTTGAGCTTGTTTCTCCGGGAACCGTTTTTGCCCTGACCCCGGGCGGTGAACTCACAGCAGGTAAAATGCGGATGTACTCTCCCGGTGCCGGAGAGGCCGCCCAAATGGTTTTCACAAACGGTGTGAAACTGGTATATCAACCCAAACAGGTGGAAGAATAACGACGTGAAGCTGTTCAGAGTTCTCGGATTTCCCGCCCTGGCAGCGGTTTTTGCAACCAGCCTCTGGGCCCAGGGCGCGCAGGTGGCATTCGGAAGCCTGCAGTCGTCTTCTGATCTTCCCGTCGAGGTTGCCGCCGAAAACCTCTCGGTCGATCAGTCCACCGGCACCGCCGTTTTCACCGACAATGTGGTGATCGCCCAGGGCGAGATGCGCCTTTCTGCGGCGCGCGTTCTTGTCGTGTACCGCGAGGACACAAGCGGGATCGCCCGTCTTGAAGCTTCGGGCGGGGTCACACTTGTCTCGGGCGAGGATGCCGCAGAATCTGAGGAAGCCGACTATGACATCGACAACGGCACCATCGTGATGACCGGAAATGTGCTGCTGGTGCAGGGGCCTTCGACCCTGTCTTCCGACCGGATGACCGTCGAACTCAACGCCGGTACCGCACGGATGGAAGGCAGGGTCCGAACCGTCCTGCAGACCGGCGAGAGATAATGGCGCGACCTGACCTGACAGTTTCCGAAGGGTCGCCCGGGCTGCGCGTTGAGCATCTGCGGAAATCCTATCGCAAGAAGGTCGTGATCCGGGATTTCTCGATGTACCTCGACCGGGGTGAGGTCACCGCGCTGCTCGGTCCGAACGGCTCCGGCAAGACCACAACGTTTTATGCCATCGCCGGTCTTGTGACGCCCGAAGGTGGTACTGTCACGATTGACGGTCAGGATGTGACAGGGTTTCCGATGTACCGGCGCGCCCAGCTTGGCATCGGGTATCTGCCCCAGGAGATGAGCATCTTTCGCGGCCTTTCGGTTCAGGACAACATCGCCGCAATCCTCGACATCACCGAAAAGCACCCGCACAAACGCCGCGAACGCCTCGAAGAACTGCTGTCGGAGTTTTCCATCGAACACCTGCGCCGCGCGCCGGCGCTGGCCCTCTCCGGCGGGGAACGGCGACGTGTCGAAATTGCCCGCTGCCTCGCGGCAAATCCTAAATATCTGCTGCTCGATGAGCCCTTTGCCGGGGTGGATCCGATTTCGGTGGGCGACATCCGCCACCTGGTGGCTGATCTGAAAAAACGCGGCATCGGTGTGCTGATCACGGACCATAACGTGCGTGAAACGCTGGAAATTGTGGACCGCGCTTATATCCTGCACGAAGGCCAGGTGCTGATGTCCGGGACCCCGGATGAAGTCGTCAGCAACGAAAACGTGCGCCGGGTCTATCTGGGTGATAATTTCCGGATCTCCTGACCCAACCGTCAGTTCGTTAACGATTTTTTTCTTCTCCGCAGATCCTGTTTTGTTTGACTCTGATGCCCGTTATCTGGCTCAGTATAGTCATGGCGTTCTTAAGTTTCCGTCTTTTAGTACCCGAGCCTGCCCGCCAGGGACAAAAGACTTTAAACTCCGCGCCATATTCCGGAATGCCTGCTGAAACAGAAACTGACCCGTCAGGGCCGGAGCTGAGCAGGGGCGTTCGTCATTTGAAGGAGAGACTATGCGGTACCAGATCAGCGGCAAACAAATCGACATCGGAGAAGCGCTTCAGATCCACGTCAAAGAAGAACTGGGCGAGGCTGTCAAAAAATATGCCGAACGCCCGACAGAGGCTGTCGTTGTATTCTCCAGATCCGGTCATGAGTTTGTCTGCGAAGCCACCGTACACCTGTCCACCGGGCTGACAGCCCAGGCCAAAGCCCACCAGAACGAGATCTATTCAGCCTTTGACGCCTGTTGTGAAAAGATGGAAAAGCAGCTGCGCCGATACAAGCGAAGGTTGAAAGATCATCATAAAGACCGGGCAGAACCAGTTGAAATCTTCGGAGCTTCCTCATATATCCTCGCCTCAGACTCCGACTCAGAGGAGTCAAACGAACCTGAAACGTTGCAGCCCATGATCGTGGCAGAGATGGAAACAAAAATTCCTTCTCTTTCCGTGGGAGAGGCCGTAATGCAGATGGAACTTGCTGGCGCACCGGTACTGGTGTTCCGCAACGAGGGAAAGCAGGGAGTAAACGTCGTATATCGCCGCGACGACGGCAATATCGGCTGGATAGATCCTGAATAGACACACGGGCAGAAGATCGCCTCAGGAACAGTACGGGCAGTATGAATTTTGCAAACCTCCTGAAACCGGAGGCCGTGAAAGTTTTAACCTCGGCTTCGAGTAAAAAACGCCTCATGCACGATCTGGGTGATCTGGCTGAGAGCGCCTATGGCGTGAAATCTTCCGATGTGCTCAACGCGCTGCTGGAACGGGAATCGCTCGGGCCGACAGGTGTGGGTCACGGCGTGGCGCTGCCACATGCCCGTCTGGAAGGTCTTGATCGCGTTGTCGGGGCCTTCGTGCTGCTCGACAAACCGATCGATTTCAACTCGGTCGACCGCCAGCCGGTTGATATAGCCTTTGCGCTCTTTGCGCCTGAAGATGCGGGTGTCGAACACCTCAAAGCACTGGCGCTGGTATCGCGCACGCTGCGCAACACCGCGATCTGCTCCAAGCTACGCTCTAATCCGAATCCCGCGACGCTCTACACAATTCTGATTTCTGACGAAGCTGCGCAGGCCGCTTAGCTGTAACGTCCGAAACCAAACGTGAGATAGTCACGCGCATAGGCGGCGGCGGCGAGCCTTTCGGTGCGCGCGGTACAGACCTCAGCAAGTGGAAACGGCGCATCGTCAGGCGATGGCATCAGCGGTTGCGCTTCCGCATAGCCCATCCGCGTCGCAAGCGCATTGAGATCGGCGGCGGCCTCATCCTCGCGGATTACAAAATCCGGCAGCATCAGCCCGCCAAAACCCTGCAGCACCTGTGCCTGGCTGCACCATGCGGCATCCGTTCGGATCGCGGTCTGCCCGGCCAGATTGCCTTTGAGGAACTCCAGAAACGCGTGAAAGGCCGCACGGTGCTGATCAATATCGTAACCGCTGTCCGGCGCGCTGTCAGGCAGCGGCAGCCCGTACCGGCGCACCAGTGTCGTCCGGATCGCATCATAAACCTGCGGGCCGGTCCCGAGGATATAGCTGCAGAATGCGTGATGCGCGCGTGCCAGCGGATGACGGATCACCGTGAAACTGCGATGGCCGGGTTTTGATCGCTTCCACAACCGCAGATCCTTCTGAGACATTCGCAGACCCAGCGCCTCTTCGGATACTCCGTCCAAAGCAGCCAGCCAGGCGGTGACCGGTGCGACCGGCCCTCCTTTCACGGGCAGATAGAGCAATGGCACGCTATGCCCGGCCACATAGGTCGGCACCGCTGCTGCCCGTCGTGGCTCAAAATCAGGCACGCGCGAAAGGCTGAACGGATCGGCCCCCGCGAGGGCCTTTTCCATATCCTCAAAGTTGCTGACTTTCTCCGCAAGGGGCTCTGGATTCTGAACCTTCAGCCGCATATCCGGCGCATCCAGGCGCGAGTCACTGCCCAGAAACATTGCCAGCCCGTTGATCACGTCGAGCGACCTCAGATCCTCGTAATCGAGGATGAACGCCGTCTGGCCGCTGGCCTGAAGCTGGTGCAGAACGCTGGTCTGAAAATTCTGCAGATCCGCCACGAATACAGCAAACTCCGCTGCATCAAAGAGCACCTGCGCCTTCCTGCGCCGCGCCAGATCAGTCAGTTTCCACTGGCCGGTTGATTGCGCGATCTTCCAGCTGACATAGCTTTCTGCCGGATTGCGCGTCAGCAGCACTTTGGCACAACGCTCGTCCTTCAGCACCGCATCAAGAACCCGGGGATCGTGATCGTGAAAATATCTGAACCCGGTCAGCCCGGGCTCGGCCCGAATCAGACGCAAAAGCTGCATCGGGTCTTTGTCGCGGGTGTCCTGCTCCATGCCAAGCAGCGTGCTGGTGTCCGGATAACCGATGAAGTGCGGGTTGAACGCCTCGCCAAGGCAGGTCACACCGTCAAGCGCATTCAGATTGGTTTCGAGGAAATTCGATCCCGTGCGCATCTCCGCGAATATGACGAATGTGTCGAACCGCCCCATGGATCAGCGCACCACGTAAGGACGCGGCGGCTTTTCGGGCCGGTGCTGCAACACGTCCTGTTCCACCGGGAAGTCACCCATCAGATAAGGATGCATCCCCTGGTTCTTCAGGTTCTGCAGAAACTGTCCGAAGCCGCGCAGGCTCACCATACGCGGCATCTCTTTGAGCCGCTGCGGTGTGCCGGTCCCGATCTCATCGAGGATGGTCTGCAACGGCTCCATCGGGGCCTCGATAAATTCCGCCATGGTCCAGATCCGTA